>CAZTMX010000007.1:0-31004 GCA_964614855.1 uncultured Anaerolineaceae bacterium
CACCAGCACTTCTGCATCGCGCATAAAGGCGCGCGCCAGGGCGATTTTCTGCCATTGACCGCCGGATAACTCCTGCCCTTTTTCCCAACGGCGACCCAGGATCGTATCGTACCCCTTCGGCAGGTTCTCGATAACCGGGATGGCGCCGCCGCGGTCTGCCGCGTATTGGATGCGCTGCATATCCTCCAACGCATCCACCTGACCAAAGCCAATGTTTTCCTGGACGGTGAACTGGTAGCGGACAAAATCCTGGAAGATGACACCGAAACGCTGGTGCAGGCTGGCGATATCGTACTCGCGCAGGTCCACACCATCGAGCAGGATCTGGCCTTCGCTTGGATCGTACAAGCGGGTAAGCAGTTTGATCAGGGTTGTTTTCCCCGCCCCGTTCAGCCCGACCAGCGCAATGCGCTCGCCGGGTTGGATGCTCAGGTTTATCCCTCGCAGCACATCGATTTCAGCGCCAGGGTAGCGAAATGAGACATTCTTAAATTCGATCCCCTGGCGGATGGGGGAAGGAGCAATACGCCCATTTTCGGGAGCCACCAGCAGGGGCTGTAATTTGAGAAAAGTCATCAGGTTGTCCAGGAACAGGTTGCTTTCATACATGCGGTTCAGGCTGTCCAACAGTGAGCGCACTGAGTTTTGCGATTGGCGAAAGAGCGCCAGGAACATGGTCATATCGCCCAGGGTAATCAGCCCGGCGGTGGTGCGCAGGACAATCCAGGCGTAACTGCCGTAATATGCCAGGTTGGACAGCAACCCCCAACTCAAACTTGCCAGGGTGCGCCGTTCGGCAATGGCGCGGTCCTCCATGTAAAACCGTGTGAATAGCGTTTGGTAACGCTTGAGCAAGGTCTCCCCCAGACCAAAAAGCTTGATCTCTTTGACGGTTTCATTGCTGGTCAACAGCGTTTCCAGGTAGTTGAGCAGGCGGGCTTCTGGCGCGCGACGGGTGGTGGCGCGGAATGCGCGTTCGGCGTATTGGGATTGCGAAAGGAAAGATGGTATGGCTGCGACAAACACAATCACAGCCAGCCAGGGGCTGAAGCGCAGAAGCAGGATGATCAATGAAACCAGTGTGATGGTTTGTTGGGCCATCTGCAGCGTGGCGTTGACGATATTGAGCGCGCTGACATCCGCCTGGCGCCTGGCGTTTTGCAGGGTGTCGTAGAAGATAGGATTTTCAAAGAATTGAAGATCCAGGCTGATCGCCTTGCGGATGACCAGATTGTTGACATGGTTGGTCAACTGCTGCTGGAGGATGCGGTCAAAAAGAGCGCGCCCCTGGCTGACCAGGGAGCCGACCAGCACCAGGGTAAATTCCAGAATCAGATACGGCATCACCTGTTGCAGCCCGGCTACAGAATCAATACCCTGGTCGATCGCCCCCAAGACCGAATCAATGATTAGTTTGCCCGCCCAGGCTTGCGCTGCAGGCAGGGAAGCCGCGATCAGGGTCAGGCCAATGGCTACGATTGCGGCGGGGCGGCTGGATGACCATACCAGGCGAAACGCCTCGGGGGTGTTGCGCAGTGTGCCCCAAAATTCGTGGAACTGGTTGCCAATGCGAGAAAGTATGGAGGTTTGTTTTGGGTCATGTGGTGTATTTTCAGTGAATTCCAATGTCTAATGCCTTATTTTGAAAACCAGATGGTCCTGGATTGAATAGAGAAACCTGCTGCCAGGGCTGTACGCTGCATGGCGATATTCTCGCTGCTTGTACCCGTTACTGCGATATGCATACCGCGCGCTTTCAATTCTTGCAGCCCGGTGAGCAGCAGCGCTTTCGCCAGCCCACGCATTTGAAAATCTGGGTGGGTGGCGATGGGGTCAGTATAGCCCACTAGCTGACCGCTGCGTTCATTTTCTTCTCGGCTGATAGAACAGAAACATGTGGCTGCATACCTGCCGTTGGGAGCCATTGCCAGCAAATCCAGCTCAGGCTCATAATCGGGCACGTGCATCATCGCCAGGCGCTCTTCGACGGTCATGTTTTCGCTGCCGAAGGCTGCCCGGTGCAGCGCGACGAGTGCATCCGCTTCGTGTTCTCCCAGTACATGGGCTATCGAAAAACCCTGCGGCAGCACCGGGGCTTCGATAGGCAGGCTGAGATCGCGCGCCAGGTGCAGCGATTGTACTTCTTGCCGGACAAATCCGTGCCGCTCCAGGAAAGCGATCCTTTGTAAGTTGTCGCTGCGACAGCTGGCGTCGAGGGTTGCGGGGTTATCCTGCGACCTGGCGGCGCGTTGAATGCATGCCTCTCCCCAGTCAACAATTTGATTCTCCAGAGTTAAATCAGAAGCGGTGAAGTCAACTTCGAATTGGAGGTTATTATACGAGTCGACCCAGGCAAAGGCAATCATCCGTTCCTTCGAGTCAAACCACAGGCGCGTAGCACGCTGGATGGATTCCTGTACCATCGCTTCGTGCAGATCGACGATACCTGGATAATCCGAGATGTGCCCAGGTTGGCGTACTGCAGCCAGAAAGTCGATCATCCGCTGTAGATCGTCTGAGTTGGCGTACATCCTGGAGTTGGTGTTTGTCATTGTTATGCTGCCTGTCAGCGGCTTTATTTCTGACCGATGTAAAGCAAATGTCGCGATGCGCCCAGGGTCGATGGTTCGGTGCTTATTTTAAAGAGCAAATCCAGCCATAGCTGGCGGCGTTTCCCTTCGAGCCTGTTGTAACTCTCGTCATCGGCGGAAATACCCGGCTCGACGCCAGCCAGGATCAATGTTTGAAAACCCATGCTTTCGTGCAGGGGGATGATCTCCGCCGGGTCGGCAAAATACCCACGGAAAACACCCGGTGGGTGCAACTCTGGATCCTTGCCTCTCTCTAATACCGATTGCACCTCAGCCTGGTCTTCGATCCACTCAGGTACATTTCTGACCAGGTCGCCCATAATACCATAGCGGCTGATGAAGGAGGTGAAAATCCTACCGCCTGTGTGTAAACAGTCAAAGGCTTGTCCTAAGGCGATTTTCCTATCGTCCAAAGTAAACAGGTGGTAGAGCGGTCCCATCATAAGGACTGCATCAAACGTATCACGAAAGGGATACGTAAAGGTGTCCTTTGTCAGCTGGTTGAGATTGCGAACATCAGCCGCCAGGAATTGAACCAGATGATCCAGACCATGATCCGCAATCGTCTTGCTGTTTTTCTCTAATTGGGTTGTGGATAGATCGACAGCCGTGACCTCGTAGCCGCGCTGTGCCAGCCCAAGGGTGTACCTGCCGGTGGCTGCGCCGACTTCAAGGATCTTTCCCCTGGGAGGCAGGTAAAGATCCAGATAGCGCCAGGTGAGCTCGAATTCGAGTTGGTGGACATCCAGGCGGGTGTGTTCGCGATCGGGGTCGCTGTTATAGTAGTAGATGATATCGTTTATATCATCGGTCATGGAGAATTTCTCTCTTTCGGGATTTTGCTGATGGCTTTATGAAGATTGACGCCTGTGTGGAAAGAGACAAAACCATTGGCAAACCCAGAAGTTGATGCTTCAGTCAATTCTACTGCAAACCGCTCTTCCACGAAGTGTGATTAATTGTACCCTTGAGGGTTATTTTCACCTGAAATTGCAGCCCTGAAATCAGTTAATGCCTCAGCAAATGAAAGCGGATCAAATCGATCAAAGCTGTGCTCGCGCGGAAGCAGAATATTAAGACAGTGCATGGCCATGCGCATCTGCATACGGTGGTTGAACACCTGGTCATCTGCAAACCCCACAATCTGCAAGAACCTTTGGCGCAGCTCGGGTGGGTAATACCACCAAAGGGTCGCCCCAATATCTAAGGCAGGATCATCGATGGACATCGAATCCAGATCGATCAGGTAAAGATCGCCGTTTGATGAAAGGATCCAGTTGGCGTTGCAGATATCATTGTGCGAGGCGACCATGCCGCCGCCTGTAAAAGTATTTATTTGCTCGCAAATATTGGCAAGGCTTTTATCAATAAAGCCAGCAACATCAGGCACCAATGCTTTATAGTGGTGCCACTTTTCTACCAATCGGTTGAGTGCATCCAACCCGGCAAGGCGATAAAGGTCAGATGCGACTTGAGGTAAAAGCTGTTGTAATGCCAGGTTGTGGTGCACTTGATCGATCCCTGCAGCAAATGCATCAAGATGTATACGATAATCTTTGCGGTTGGGGGTCCTCCCTGCGATAAAGGGTTGGACAATGATGGTTTTACCGTCATCTAATGATCCTGCAGCCAGCACCTGTGGGGTCAGGCCCATAGACGCCACGGCTTCATACCTGTCGATCTGTACGCCCAGTTTGACAAATAAGGATTGATGGCTGCTGCGAGCCAGATAGGTTTCTTTTCCGCGGCCTGTGGTTAGGGTCAGCTCCCAATACTGGCTGGGGAAGTGTCTTTGCAGGAAGGCAATCACATCCTGCTTGTGTTGATATCTATCTGGCATCTTGAGTTCCTACCATCCCTTGCAAAATAAAAGTATGTTGTGCATGTCGATCCGCAATATTACAGGCTGAAATTTACCGGCCGACATCAGATAGTTTCTATTATGCCAGACTATTCGTAATTCTTCACAAACAATGATCTATAATAATTGGCAGTATCAATTCCAGGTTTTGAGGAGAAAAATGATGAAATCTTTTCGAAAAGAGCTGTGGTTCAATATCCCGGCACGGCGGGGCTTTGTAAATATTACTCCGCAGGTGGAAAGCTGTCTGCGAGAAAGCGGTATTCGCGAGGGCCTGGTGTTGGTGAATGCCATGCATATTACTGCCTCCGTCTTTATCAATGATGATGAGCACGGCTTACACCAGGACTACGAGCGCTGGTTGGAAAACCTGGCGCCGCATGAGCCAATAAGCCAGTATCTGCACAACCGCACCGGCGAGGATAACGGCGACGCTCACCTCAAGCGCCAGGTGATGGGGCGCGAGGTGGTTGTCGCCGTCAGCAACGGTCGGTTGGATTTCGGCCCCTGGGAGCAAATCTTTTACGGAGAATTTGACGGAGGCAGAAGGAAGCGCGTGTTGGTAAAAATTATCGGCGAGTGAGACCTTAATAGCTTGTATTGGCTGTGCAAAAACCAATCATAATGCTTGTTCAATAAACAATTAGAAGTTGATTTAAGGCGTTCTCAGCACTTTCAACATCCCCGGTTATGTCTGCCAGAGGGCGCGCCTCAGCGTAAGAATAACGGCCAGAGGCAAAGATATTGAATGCCAAAGCATCCATCTTGATCGTTGCAGTTGGATCACCGGGTCCGATCTTCCAGCTTCCACCGGCGACGCCGGTGAGCTCAATGATCAGCGCAGGTGTGGATGATGTCCTGGCTAGGGCGTCAGCCACATCACGCATCACCAGAGCAACAATACGCCCGTCGTGGGCGCCGGTCTGCTCGAACGGCTGACCGGTCGCCCGGCAGATATCCAGGCGGTGCATCCAGGTATCCCGGCTGTGTGTGACCCACATCAGGTGCCGCAGCGAGAGACGTCCAGCAACTGCATGTGGGATAGAAAACCATTTCAGTAAACGAAATCCATACGCCCATTTTTCTACAGCAATGGGTCCTGCTTTGCGCAATTCAGCGATCAACTCTGTTGGAGTTTTGTGGGCGCGATCTTGTTGTTGGATAGCATTAATGGCGTCTTCCGGTAGTTGCCCCGCTTGCGGTCTGCGGCTGAGCTGGTGAAGCAATTCTTTGAGGGATGCCCCACCTGCATAGCCTCCCGCTTGATGCGCAAGTATCCCGCGTACATCCCAATCCGTACAGGCAGTTGGTTTGCTCCAGTCACCTTGATCGAGCCTTTCCACGACGTTCAAGAACCGTTCCAGCTCGGTGAGTAACAAGGCGTGGGCTTCACTGGCAGTTGTGTAAGGAATACCCTCAGAGTTTACAACATTTACAGGGATGACAGCTTCAAACATTTTCTACTCCTTTACCATTAAAATGTGTCTTCAAGATGAGTCGTCAAGATGTACCGTTAAGATGTGTCTTCAAGATATAACTTCTAAGAATTACCTTTGGACCAGGCATCGCTTAGCAGCTTTGTCGAAGCGGGGATTAAGCTGCCAAATCGGCCTGTGCCGCACGGGAGATGCGGTTCATTAGCCATGTGAAGCGCGGTGAGACCGTGCATCAAGGCGATTACCAGGTCGGTGACTTGCTCCGGTGGTAGATCGGTTTTGAGATTGGGATGGATCTGGGCGATGCGCGCAACTCCAGCACTCAAAATACGAAAGCTCATCGCCAGGCTTTCTTCGGATGGAACAAATCCAGGAACTGGTCGCTCAAAGCATAGCTGGTAGAGCTCTGGATTTTGAATGGCGAACGTTAGATAAGATTCCATTGTCAAGCGAACCTCGTCTTGCCAACCCTGGGCATTTTGCCTGGAAGTTTCCAAATGCTCTTCCCACAAGGAGAACCCCATCTTAAAAAGGGCGTCATAAATATCCATCAGGCCTGAGAAGTAGTTGTATAGGGAGGGCGCGCGCATATCCATGCGTCGCGCCAGTTCATGCATAGAAAGAGCGGCGACGCCTTTCTCGCGCATGATGGAACGTGCAGCATCCAGGATTTCTCGGATTGTGCGCTGTCGATTACGTTGGCGGCGAGGGGAAAGGGTGTGAGTCTGGTCCATAGTTATAAGAAAAAGGCTAATAGCGTTAGTTATTTATAATAATATCAGTATTATCGTATTTGTCAAGGTTTTTTTCTGTTTCGACGAATCGTTAAACCAGGAGTACGCCCACTTCTGATCTTGGCGCCGAATTGTCCAGTGTTATTTGTATACGATCTGGTAGATACGGAGGGCAGAGACCTGCCTGAACACTAGAAGAACCCATTCCAGGCGCGCGGCCGGCTTGATCAGGTTTTATGGCAGACAACGCTTGATAATTGCCGGCGCCAAGGAATCTATGTAAACTCACATGCCAATTATTCTTTCCTTCACGCCGGAACGGCGTTTCGCCTCAGGTCTTCTAATCGACTTTTGAAAGAATATCCCACTGAGCCTTTTGATTTTCTTGTGGAGGTATCAAAAGATCAGGATTTACCCACACAATACGCCACACTTGCTCACGAACTCGGTCATATCTTTAGCGGTCATCTCGGCGCTAGAGAAGGCGATGATTGGGCAGATCGAAGGCGCTTGACCCATGGACAGGTGGAAGTTGAGGCAGAGTCGATCTCTTACCTGATATGCCGCCGTCGCGGGATTGCGACCAAATCGGAGCAGTATCTTGCTAGATTTGCGGACGAAAATTGCCAGATGCCGGAGATCAGCCTCGAAACGATTCTCAAAGTGACTTACCGGGTGGAACGGATGGCGGAGCAAGACCTTCCCGCCCGGCGACATAGTAAAGTTGACAGCTTTGCACCGGCAGTATAGGAAACGGCGCTTATTTATGTCTCACGTGACGGTTTGTTCGAGCTCGGTGAGTAGGAATTGGGTTTATGCCCTTACGCGCAATCCGGTCTTTGGCTTGTTTTCGCGTTTCACCAGTTTGACTTTTTTGCCGATCAATAGATCTGCAGGAATCCCAAGTCCTGCGTGCAACCGCTGGATCATTTGAAGTGAAAATCCACGTTTACGGTTGAGAATCTCTGAGACACGTTCCTTGCTGCCCAGGTATGCAATCAGGTCTGTGCGGGTCAATCCTCGGCTTTCTATAAAATATTCCAACACCTGGACCGGGTCGTCGGGTTCAGGGATAGGGAAATGTTTGTCTTCATAAGCCTCAACCAGCGTCACCAAGACATCCATCCGGTCACCTTCTGATGTCCCAGGCTGAGTATCTATCAGCTTCGCGATTTCTTTTAGCGCCAACTGATAATCGGCTTCATTACGAATCGGTTTGATTTCCATCTTTACAGTCCTCAAATTGTGGTGGCATCGATTCGATCATATTCTTCATGGGTTCCAACAAATCGAATATAGACAACACCATGTTGGTAAACGACAACTACCACTAACCGGTAATGGTTACCTTTTACATTGAACACTACCCTGTTATGGGCCACAAAGCTGGCATTTTTGTAAACTGTTTTGATATCTGCCGGTGTATTCCATGTGGATCGCTTCACATCATGGTACCAGGTTTGTAAGGAAATGTTTGCATCCGGGTGTTTCTCCCAGAATTCGCGTAGAATGCGCCGGCTGATAATCCTCATGCTAAGATTATATCACAGAGTTACCAATATGGTAACGAATATATTGGTTTTTTACTGCCTATCCCGCTTTATCGTCGGTTTCTGAGGTGTTTTTTAGCTAATCTCTGACCAAGCAGAGCACGAGTTAGCGTAACGCTCAGCGCACAAATATTTTAGCAAGCACCGGCAAAGCCAGCCTGGATAGAATTACAAGACACAGACAAACAAGAGGCTGGTCCAACTCCATCCGAGATGATCAGGGTGAGATGCAATTATATTTTAATCTGCAAGCGTCTGCGGCCCAACCGCCTCGAAACCTTTGTGAAATGTGACGGTTCCTTGCGGATAGCTGCCGTCAAAGGAAAGCGCAAAAAACGCTTCGGGCGGAACCCCCTCGTGTGCCAGACCGGCGACATTTATAAATCCAAATTTTGGGTAATATTCCGGGTGCCCAACCAGGCAGCAGCCTTTGGCGCCCAGCTTCTTCAAGCGCGCCAACCCTTCGCGGATCAATGCTTTTCCGATACCCATGCGCTGGTACTCCGGCAGCACCGACACCGGGCCAAGCCCGAACCAGCCCTGGGCGCCGTCCGAAATGGCGATGGGGGAAAATGCAATATGCCCCACAATCCGGCCGTCCAATTCAGCCACCAGCGATAGTGTCAGGGCCTCTGCCGCTCACAGCGCATCGACGATATATTGTTCGGTGTGGTCGCTGATATCCAGGGTCATAAACGCTGCGGCTGTTACTTCACTAATAACGGCCTCGTCCCGGCCGGTTTCGTCTCGAATCATGATCTTTGTTGTGGTCATAGCATTTTCTCTAAGTAAGTTGGGTAGCGGTGAGTGCAGGGTTGAAAGCTATCAAGTTTACCAGACCCCTGGCAATAGCCTGTAACGTACCTTTTGCGCGTACTCCCGATACCCCGGGAGATTAACCTGCAAGAAGCGGTCTTCCAGGCTGGTGCGGAGGAAGAAGACCGCGCCAAATATTACGACAGGAATGAAAGCCCAGGCTGAGTCGAGCAGAAGCGGCATGCCCAGGCTTGCTATCAGGCTGCCCAAATAGCCGGGATGGCGTACCCATGCATACGGCCCGCTCGATACCACCTTATGCCCTCGCTCATCCTGGATGCGCACTGTCCCAGAGAAATAAGCATTCTCGACAAAGGCGTAGGACGCAAGGACATATCCAAACACGATCAACGCCAGCCCGGCGATCTCAACTGGGAGCGAGAAACCGGCTGACCAGTGAAAAAGGGCATCCAACCCGGCCACCAGCAGGATGAAGACGCTGCCAAAGGCAACCAGCGGTGAGAGCCATTTATCCCATGGTTGGGTATTCTCATGCTGGTTGTAATTCGCCCGCTCTTTGAGAATATCGGGACTTTTGCGCCTCGCCAGTGCCCGGCTAATGACAAAGGTCAGGATAAAAACCGCCGCCATCGCCCAGGCTTCCCACCAGTTCCATCTTCCGGAAATTATGATCGGTATGAGAGGGATAACTATCAGAACCAGCAGCAGCATGATCACGACGCGAACGATATTGACATCCTTTTTGTTTTCCATTTTTTACCTCACTTATTATTGTTATTCTTAACTACTATTTTCTGATATTTGACCGAAAAATGCAATACCAAAGCCTGGCAATCCCTGATGCCAGGTTGTTGACATGGGAGGTGGGCGAACATATAATTGTGAATTGATCTTCAATGTACTGATCCCCTATCAAAAATCAATAATTAGAAAGGTTTGCATCATGACCACACAAATCCTATTGATCGTGTTAGCTGTTTTGATGCTTGCTGTAAGTTGCTTTTTGGTTTGAAGATTTGGAGTTTTAACCGCAGAAAAACAGCCAGTGCTGGCTGGCCGATCATTGCTGCAGATGTGGTTTCTAAAGATATTTCGTCGCGCAGGAATAGTAAGACCAATGTCACTTCATACCGCGCCAACGTTACCTATCGTTACGCTGCTCCGGGCGGACCCATTGAAAAAAAGCTGTTTCTTGGCAGCAAGAATATGCGCGACCAGGCGGAGAAGCTGGTGGATGACATAGGCGAAACCATTCAGGTGCATTACAATCCAGAAAAACCTGCGGAGAATTTCACCGATTATGAAAAGACCATGCCTGTAGATGTGATTACAATGATTGTGTCACTGATCCTGGCGGTAATCCTGGTTGTACTGGCTTTTATATAGGGGATTGCTGGCAAGAAAAAGCCTTATCAAAATTTCAACAGTATACCCAAATTTTACTAAGAAGAAAGCCCTTCACAGGCAAACGTCCTTACGATGTCCGCGCGCGGGTTCCGCGGCTGCATGGAAACCGGTCAGAACCCTTGCAAATCATCTGTGGTAACCGAATGCTTTACACCCTAAGCGACCCGCGGAACCCGCGCGCGCCGTAATATGATTCTGCTCCATTATGGTACACAAAGACATGCCCATACCGGCGATCGGCAAAGATAGCGCCGCCGAGTTTTCTAATAGCGGGTGGGGTTTCTATCCAGCTAGATGTCCTGGTATCAAATTCTCCAAGTGTTTGCAATTGGCGATACTGATCTTCGGTCAGTATCTCAATGCCCATGGAAGCTGCCATATCCAAAGCGCTATTTTCTGGCTTATTTGATTTCCTTGAATCAAGCGCTTCACGATCGTAACAGACATTTCTGCGTCCCGTTGGACTTTCCGCTGAACAATCGTAAAAAATGTACTCGCCCGTCTGATTATCCAGCCCCACGATATCTGGTTCACCGCCAGTCATTTCCATCTCGTTCAGCGACCATAGTTTGCTGACAAGGGTTTCTAGCTTTGCTTGAACTCCAGACCAATCCAACCCGGGGTGGCGGTGCACATTTGCCTCAAAGCGGGCTTTCAATTTTCTGAGTAGTTCTTCACGTTGTTCCGCTGACAACTCATTCCTGGTGTTATCGTTGTTATTCATAAATTTCTATCCTCCGATCGACTTAGCCTTTCATCACTGGTAAATTGGTTTGATACTTATAAATATCTATTTCCAGAGGTGTGAATAAAAAGCGCCTTCAGAAGTAGAAGGCGCTTTTTAGATCTTATAGTTTGGGTTTACTGCTGACCAGCCATCACCGGGCGGAATTTGTAGCCGTAGACGATGACCCCGCGTTCATCACCATCTTGCCGTAAACGGCGGGTGACCATTTCGACCGGTGCGCCTATTTCCACCGGCTGATCGCCCAGGTCAGTCAGCTGGGCTGTCACCATGGGACCTTCTTCCAACTTGACCAGGGCTACGGTATAGGGAGCGTTTTCTTCGTAACCCGCAGGCGGATCATAGACCGTGGTAAAGGAATATACTTCACCGCGGCCGCTGAAGTTGTACAGATTTTTAGCTTCCTTACCGCATTCTGGACAGACATCGCGCGGCGGGAAGATTTTTGATTCGCAATGCGGGCAGACTTCGCCTACCAGGCTGTAGCGTTGTTTGCGTAAACGCCAATGGCGTGATATTTCCATTCCGTTTTCTCCTTTTCAAAGCTTGTTTCTAAGCTTTATCGCTGTCAAATATACCCAGCAAGAACTATCAGATGCTATCAACCTGGCAAAATTTGACTATAAACCAGCTGGCGCCTGATCCAAAGTCTCCAGCACATGGGTGACAGCTGTACTGGCTGGTCCGCCCAGGGCCTGAACCAGGGCGCGCCGGGCGCCTGCCACCTGGTTCTTGCCTGCCTGGCCGCGCAATTGCAGGGTAGCTTCAACGAACTGGTACACGCCAGCCGCCCCGCCGGGGTTGCCGCGTGCTTTCATCCCGCCCATAGTACTGACTGGCATGGCGCCTTCCAGGCTGAGCGGGTGTACCCCATCGCCTGCCTGGCCCAAACGCCAGCCCTCCCCGCGGCTGGCAAAGCCTGCTGCTTCAAGCGAGAGAACAGCGTAGATAGAGAAAGCGTCATACAACTCAAAAAGATCCACCTGGGAGGGGGTGATGTGCGCCCTGGCACAGGCTTTTTGCACCGAGAGAGCAGCAGCGCGAAAATCCAGCGGATCCGGGCGGTCGTGTAAAGCCAGCGTATCGGTGGCGATACTGGCGCCGGCAATACGCACCAGAACATTGGGATATCCGGGCGGTAAGAGCTGCGGCCGGGTGAGGATCAAGGCAACTGCGCCGTCGGCATTTGGCGCTACATCAAACATATTCAACGGGTCGCTGACCATACCCGCTTTTTGATACGCTTCTGGCGTGATGGCTTTTCGGAACATGGCATTTGGGTTGCCAGCGCCGTTGGCGTGGGCGATTAGCGGAAAGCCAGCAAAAGCCTGGCGCGGTGCGCCGGTCTCGTACAGGTAGCGGCGCATCAGCAAGGCTGCCTGGCTGGAAGGCGCCAGCCCCTGAACGCTCTCATAATCGCTGTCGCCACTGGTGGCAAGCGCTTCTTCGATCGTTCCGCCTACCTGGTCTGTGTATTTTTCGATACCCAGCACAAGCGCTACATCCACCATTTCTGCTTTGACAGCCATATACGCGGCACGAGCCGCAGCGGCGCCAGATGCGCCGCTGGCTTCTACCGTCATGGCTTCGATGCCGGTCAAGCCGGCAAAATCTGCAATGAGCGCCCCCAGGTGAGCCTGCCTGGAGAGCTGCGGCGCTAGCATATTACCCACGTACAATGCCTGCGGCTGCAGACCGCCTGCATCTTTTTGGGCAGCCTGAATAGCCAGACAAGCCAGCTCGCGCAGGCTTTTATCCCAGTGTTCGTTGACAGGTGTTTGGCCGATCCCTGCAATGACTACTTCTGCCATAAGATTTTTTCCGTTTTTGTTGTGAACGATTTTTCTTTTGATTGCCGGTTATTTCATCGCCAGCTTTCCACGCATGCGAGCATACATGGCGTAATCGATGGGCGTGCGGCGGGCAATATAATCCTGGGTGAGCAGGGCGCGGTTTCGCCTTTCCAGGATGGCGTCGGTAACCGTGAAAGCAAAGGCGTCTGAGCCGGCGCCTGAACCGAAGGACACCATGAAGATGCGCTCACCGGGTTGGGCAATATCCAGCGTGGCGGTCAACCCGATGATGGCTGCGCCGGCATAGGTGTTGCCGATCACCGGCACCAGAAGCCCGGGTGCGATTTGCTCTTTGCTAAAGCCCAGCATCCCGGCAACTCGCTGCGGAAATTTTGTATTGGGCTGGTGGAAGATGGCGTATCTGTAATCGGCGGGGGTGGTGTTTGTGGCCTCTAGCAGCGTGCGCCCGGCTTCGGTGATATGCTTGAAATAGGCAGGCTCGCCGGTGAAGCGCTGGCCGTGTTCAGGGTATTTCTGATAAGCCCGGCGCCAGAAATCCGGGGTATCGGTGACAAACGAATAGGTTCCATCGATGATTGCCAGCGATTCTTCAGCCGGGCCCAAGAGGTAAGCTGCGCCGCCTGCCCCCGCGGTATATTCCAGCGCATCGCCGGGTTTGCCTTGCGCCGTGTCCATGCCGATTGCCATGGCGTAGCGTGCCATCCCAGAACCGACAAAACCGATGGCGGCAACCATGGCTTCGGTGCCGGCTTTACAGGCGAATTCCCAATCGGCTGCCTGGACATTGGGGACGGCGCCAATCGCCTCGGCGACAATGGTGGAAGTGGGTTTAACTGCATACGGGTGGCTTTCGGAGCCAACCCACAGGGCGCGGATTTTGCTGGCGGGCACCTGCGCCCGTAGCATGGCGTTGCGCGCGGCTTCGATGGACATGGTCGCCACATCTTCATCCAGACCGGGGACCGATTTTTCTTTGATGGGCAAGGCACCCTCACCAGCGGTCCAGATACGGGCTACTTCGGATGCCGGCAGGCGGTACCTGGGCACATAAGCCCCATAACCGACAATACCCACCGGGCGATCGGGTTTCAATACCAGGTTTTCTGTGGAATTTTCGTTCATTGCGTTTCCTTTGATTTCAATTGTTTCAGGATTTTTTCAGCGCGCTCGATGCGGATGTTTTTTTCTTCCACCAGTTGTTTGGCGATATGTTCCACCATCTTGCCCTCGGCGCCGGCTGCGATAGCGATCTGTCGAGCATGCAGGCTCATATGGCCGCGCTGGATGCCCTCGGTAGCCAGGGCGCGCAAAGCTGCCAGGTTCTGCGCCAGCCCTACCGATACGATAATTTCAGCCAGCTGGCTGGCTGTTTGGATCTTCATTAGCTTTAACGCCGCCCTGGCTGTGGGGTGAACACGAGTGGCGCCGCCGACAATCCCAACCGCCATCGGCAATTCCAATGACCCTACAAGATCGCCTTGGGCGTTTGCACCCCAGGTGCTCAGCGAGATATATCTGCCGCTGCGGGCGGCGTAGGCATGCGCGCCGGCTTCCACTGCGCGCCAATCGTTACCCGTGGCAATCACCACCGCATCGACACCGTTCATGATGCCCTTGTTGTGGGTAGCTGCGCGGTATGGATCTACAGCAGCAAATGCCCAGGCGGCTATGATGCCGTCGCGCACTTCTTCGGCTTTATATTCGCCAAAAGCGAGTTGTTCCAAGGGGATGGTGCAACTTGCGTACGCCAGCCGCCGGTCAGCCAGGTTGCTCAGGATGCGCAGGTGCACCTTTCCACCGCTTATCGCTTCAATGCGTGGGGCAAGCATCTCTGCTGCAGTGTTGACAGCATTGGCGCCCATCGCATCCCGTACATCGATGATCAGGTGAACCACCAGGAAGGGGCCAATGGGGGTCTCTTCAAACAAGCGCACTTCGATATCGCGCGGCCCTCCTCCCAGCCGAGTGAGCAGTGGGTCAACCCCGGCAACCTCATTGAGTAAGGCTTCCTTTTCGGCGAGGATAGCAGCCCTGGCAGCATGCAGGTCTGGCACCTGCAGCACCTGCATCTGGGCGATCATTTCCGGTGGGCTGGAGTGGGCCAGAAACCCGCCTCCAGCGCGTGCCAGTTTGGCCATAAATGAAGCCCCTGCCACAACGGAGGGCTCTTCAATGACCATCGGCACCAAAACATCCTTCCCGTTCACCAGGAAATTCAGCCCGATCCCCAGGGGTAAGGCGTGCACACCGGCGGCATTTTCAACCATGTGGTCAGCCTGCTCAGCGTTTAACCCGGTGTTTCCGCGCAAAATTTCCAGGTCTGCAGCATTGAGCGCTCCGCGGCGTGCCAGTTCATTCAGGCGTTCTTCCAGGCTGAGGTGGTAAAAGCCTGGGATGCGCGACCCTGGGTTGTTATTATTCATAAAAAATCTGTTGAGGTCCTTTCATTTCTGGCTCGCCGCTAGTTATACCCACAGCCGACTGGCAAAAACTATCAAACCTGGACAAAATCGAGTAAAATTGTTTATGGTGAGGTAAATTGAATGGTGTTGCTGACACGAGAACAACTTGAAGACCGGTTGGCAGCTTTACATCAAGCCAGCCTGGAATTGGTGCGAAATCTTTCCCTAGATGTAGTCCTCGAGCGTATCGCCCAGTTGGCCCGTGAGCAGGTAGGGGCGAAATATGCAGCGTTGGGCGTTATCGATGAGAATGGGGATCTGAGCAAGTTCATCCCTGTCGGAATGTCTCAAGAAGCGATCGACCGCATGCCGCACCCGCCTTTGGGCAGGGGGCTCTTGGGGGTTTTTCGGGATGAAAGACGAACGGTACGGGTAAGTGAGATCAGCCAGGATGCGCGCAGCGTGGGTTTCCCGCAGCATCACCCGGAGATGCATTCATTTTTGGGTGTGCCAATCTTGCGCGGCGAGCAGCTTCTTGGGCAAATTTACCTGGCAGACAGGTTAGATGGGTACGAGTTCACCGCTCAGGATGAATTTGTGTTGGAAACCCTGGCAGCCTATGCTGGGGTTGCCATTACCAATGCCAGGCTGTATGAAGAGTTGGTGCAGCGAGATGAAGAGCTTTGCCAGCGTAATGAAGACCTGCGCTTGCTGAATGATGTGGCTGCGGCGTTGACCAGTTCCCTGGAAGTCGATGAAATCCTGGATAAGACTTTGAACCTGGTGATGTCCTACCTGGATGTCGAAGCGGGTGAGATCTTCTTGCGTGAGGAAGATGAACCGGAACTGCACCTGGCTTTGCATCGCGGTTCGTTTACTGAAGCTTTCTCTCACATGGATCGTTTTCGTGACGGTGTGGGTTTTATCGGTATGGTCGCCGCCACTGGTAAACCGCTGGTCAGCACCAACCTGCGCGACGATATGCACTACCTGCGTCCTGAGGTTTTGGAGGCTGGTTTCCGGGGCATTGCCTGCATCCCGTTGCTGGCTGGCGGCAAGGTGGTGGGGGTGATGAGTGCTGCCACCCGGCGCGAGCGCCACCTGGACGAACGTGAGCTTCATCTGCTTACCGCTATCGGCACCTGGGCAGGGGTCACCATTGAAAACGCCAGGCTCAGCCGCCAATCGCGCCGCCTTGCAGTTTTGGAAGAGCGCGAGCGCATCGGGATGGATTTGCACGACGGCATTATCCAATCTATTTACGGTGTCGGGTTGGCGTTGGATTATGCGCGCATTGCCTTCTCTGAGGACCCCGAGCTCACGCTGACAAAAATTCAGCAATCCATCGATGCCTTGAATTCAACTATCCGCGATATCCGGGCGTATATTTTAGATTTACGCCCGCGCCAGTACCACGGTGAAGACCTGAAACAAGGCTTACAGCGCCTGGTAGATGAATTTCAAGCCAACAGTACCACCCGGGCTATCCTGGTTGGACCGGAAAATGGATTGGTAGATTTTCCTGCTCCCAATGCCACTGCCCTCTTTCACATCTGCCAGGAAGCTCTGGCGAACATTGCCAAACACGCCCAGGCGAAAGCAGCCGAAATTCATTTGTGGACTTCGCGCGATCGTGTGTTGTTGGAAGTATCTGATAACGGTCGTGGTTTTGATACCCGCAAGATGAGTTTTATGCTGGGTCACGGGCTTTCCAACATGCACGTACGGGCGCGCAAAGTGGGCGGCGATGTGGAAATCACCTCATACCCAGGCACAGGTACGACAGTCCTGGCATGGGTGCCCAAGCGCGCTTCTGAAAAGCGCTGATGTCCTTGATCACCAGTAGAGCCAATGCGAAAATTAAGCTAGCGCGCTCGCTGCGCCAGCGCAAGGCGCGCCAGGAGAGCGGTTTGTTCCTGGTGGAAGGCATTCGCCATGTGGGCGAGGCTGTGGATGCCGGGGCGTGTGTGCAGACGATTTACTTTGCTCCGGATCTTCTTCACAGCGAATATGCCAGCGGCCTGATTGAGGCGCAAAGCCAAAAAGGCGTGGAATGCCTGGCCCTGAGCGCGGAGGCTTTTGCCTCCCTGGCGGATAAAGAGAACCCGCAGGGCATCCTGGCGATTGTGCGGCAGCCCGCTTATCAATTGAAGGATTTGACCCCACAGGACTACCCCTGGGTTGTCGCCCTGGTCGACCCACAGGACCCTGGTAACCTGGGGACGATTTTACGCACCATTGATGCGGTTGGCGCCAGCGCTCTGCTGCTGTTAGACAGCCAACTGGATGCGTTTCACCCCAGTGCAGTGCGTGCCAGCATGGGCAGCCTTTTCTGGCATCCGATTGTGAGCGCTTCATTTAGTGAATTTTCTGACTGGGCGCGCAAGCAAGGGTACACCATCTATGGCACTTCTGCGCACGGCAGCCTGGATTACAGGCTGAAAGACAAATATCAAACCCCGCGTGTTCTGCTGTTGGGCAGTGAGCGCCAGGGTCTGAGCCGGGAGCAGGCAGCCGCATGTGATGTATTGCTCCGCCTGCCGATGCTCGGCAAGTCCACATCGCTCAACCTGGCTGTAGCAGCAGGGGTGATGCTGTATGCCATGCTGGAGGAGCGGGCAGGTTTATAGCTGCCGCAATTCTTCGTTTCCTTACCGGTTATTCCACAAAAACCGAGTCATCAAAATACCAGGCGGGCACACACACAGCCAGAAATGACAGCGTTTGCTCGCTGGTATTTGTTATTTGATGCACCTGCCCCGGGGTGATGTGGACTGCCTGACCGGGTTCAAGGGGATAAGCCACCCCATCAATTTTCATGGAAGCGGAACCGGAGAGAATATAGAATGTCTCCTGGCAGCTTTTGTGATAGTGCGGCAGGGATGCACCGCCAGGCGTGATTTCGATATGCGCCAGCGAGTGGTTGGCTTCTACTTTTCCAGGGATAGTGCGTCCGATAAGCTCATAAACGGTCTCGCCGTGGGTTGAGACAGCCGGGTGTTTCACCTGGTCTTTTGATCGGATAACATCCATTTCTGTGGTCCGTTTCTTTCAGTAAAGAATCAATGCCGGCCGCGCGGCTGGTGCGCATCTGGTTTTTTAAGATCCAGGTCGCGCGCCGGGAAGACTTGCACCGCGCAGGCTTTGAACTCTGGTATTTTTGCCTGTGGATCTAGGGCATCGATGGTGAGCAGGTTGGCAGCGGCTTCGTAGAAATGGAAGGGGATAAATACCACTCCGGCTGTAGTCATCTCGCTGACCTTTGCACGCAAAACCACTGCGCCGCGGCGGGAGGCCACCCGTACGCTTTGCCCATCGGTGACGCCCAGCAGTTCTGCGTCCACCGGGTTGATTTCAACCAGTGCTTCGGGATACAGAACGTCCAATTTGGAATGGCGGGTCATGGCACCGCCGTGCCAGTGTTCCAGCACGCGCCCGGTGGTCAGAATATACGGGTATTCATCATCCGTTTCTTCCACTGGCGGGACAAATTCCAGGGGGTGGAATTTTCCGCGCCCGCGCGGGAAGGTATCTTCAAACAAAAAGGGCATACCGGGGTGGGTTTCGTCCCACACAGGCACCTGCAGACCGGTACCCTCGATGCGGGGATAGCGGATGCCGGCATATTCGGGCAGCCCGCTGCTGATCTCTGCCATGACCTCCTCGGGAGATTGGTATTCCCAGCCGGCAGAAACGGGACGCCCCAGGTGTTTTTCGATCCGCTTTGCCAGGTCGCACAGGATTTGCCAGTCGGGCCGGGCTTCGCCGCGCGGCGCCAGGGCCTGGCGCACCCTTTGGACGCGCCTGTCGGTGTTTGTAAACGTGCCGTCTTTTTCGGCGAAGGAAACTGCGGGCAGGAAGACATCTGCGAAAGCGCCCGATTCGGTGATAAACAGGTCTTGCGCCACGATAAATTCTAAATCCTGCATGTGCTGGCGCGTCAGGTTCAGGTTGGGTTCGCTCATCATGGGGTTTTCACCCATGATGTAAAGCGAGCGAACGCCCCCCGGATGGGCGTGCGCCAGGATTTCTGTGGTTGTCAGACCCAACTTCCGGTTCAGACCGCCGGGTTCTACATGCCAGATCTTCTCCCATTGTTCTGCATTACCCGGCGCATCCACCCGCATATAGCCGGGAAAGTGGAAGGGCATGGCGCCCATATCCGAAGTGCCTTGCACGTTATTCTGCCCGCGCAGTGGGTTCAGACCGGTGCCTTCCCTGCCGATGTGACCGGTAAGAAATGCCAGGTTGATAAGCGTCAGGGCAGAGGATGTGCCGTGGGCCAGCTGCGAAATTCCCATACCCCAGTAGATGGCGGCGCGCTGGGCGGTGGCATACATCCGGGCTGCCTGGCGAATTAGATCACGGTCCACGCCAGAAACTTCTTCGGCAAATTCCGGGGTGAACTTCTCGAGCGAGCGAGCGAATTCTTCGTATCCTTCGGTGCGAGCAGCGATGAACTCCTGGTTTACCAGCCCTTCCTGGAGGATCACATTGGCCATGGCGCTAAACACAGGCACATTGGTGCCGGGCTTCAGCGGCAGCCAAAGCTCGGCAAAATCGACCAGCTCCAACCGGCGCGGGTCTACCACGATCATCTTAGCCCCGTATTTCTTCACCGCAGCCTTCATTTGCAGCGAGATAATCGGGTGGTTCTCGGTGGTGTTTGAGCCGGTAACGATAAAAACATCGTTCTTGATCACTTCTGCTGCTGTGTTGCTCATGGCTGATGAGCCGACGGCCTGCTGCAAGGCGACCACCGAGCCGGCATGGCACAGGCGCGTGCAGTGGTCCACGTGGTTGGTGCGGAAGAGGGCGCGGTAAAGCTTTTGCAGCAAATAGTTGTCTTCATTGGTGGCTTTGGCGCAGCAGTAAACTGCCATTGCCTCGGGACCATCCCGCCGGTAAATTTCTACCAGGCGGCCGGCTGTGTAATCCAGGGCTTCATCCCAGGAAACCTGTCGCCATTCTGCGGGGTCGAAAGCCTGGCTGCGTGTGCCGGCTTGCTGCGGGATTTTGCGGATTAAGGGGGTGGTGATGCGCTTGGGGTGGTAAATGTAATCGTAACCAAACCGGCCTTTGACGCACAGGTTGCCCTGGTTCACCACGCCTTTGAAATCGGATGTGACCTTGTAAATGGTTTCGTCTTTAATATTCAATTGCAGGTTGCAGCCAACACCGCAGTAGGGACAGGTGGTTGATACGACTCGATTGGGGTTGATCATTGGACCCTCCGTTTATTCCCTGCGGCGCTTGCGGCGCTCGCTTTGCGTCATGTTTTCGGCCGCATCCGGCGCTAAACCTTGCTCCAGAAGCCATTGTCGTCTTGGTTTCAAGGCGTTGGTGGGGCAGACGCCGACGCACTGCCCGCAAAAAACGCAGGTGGTTTCGAGCAGGGGTTTTTCAAAGAAGGTGGAAATCAGCGTGCCGAAGCCCCGCCCCGAGAAGTTGATGGCATAGGTGTACTGGGCGTCATCGGCGCACACCTGGACGCAACGCCAGCACAAAACACACTTGTCGTAATCGCGGATGTACATCGGGTTATCATCGACAAGCGGCGGTTGGCGTTTTTCAGCCAGGGGGAAGCGCTCGCAATCTACCTGGTAGTCTTGCAGCATTTGCTGGATGCCCGGCGCTTCGGAGAGATCAACGGAGGCTGCCAGCATTTCCAGGATGGTGCGCCGGCTGCGCCGAACTCGCTCGGAATTGGTGTGTACCACCATGTTCTGGCTCACCTGTGTCACGCAGGAGGCTGCCAGCACGCGCATGCCCTCGACTTCCACCACGCAGGTGCGGCACAAGCCGTTGGGTTTTGTCGCCTCGTGCACACAAATGGTAGGGATCTCGATGCCTTCCGCCCTGGCTGCATCTAAGATGGTAATGCCCGCTTGCGCCTGGATGGTACGCCCGTCTATGGTCAAGGTGATTGTTTGTGTCATGCCGGCCTCCGCTCAGGAGAGGTGTGTTTCTGTTCCGAGGATGCTTTGAAAAGCCCCGGCCAAAGCTGGATGGCGCTCAAGACCGCTGTGGCGGCGGTTTGCCCCAGCCCACACAGGGAAGCATCGCTCATCGTCCAGCCGACATCCTGCAGCCTTTCCATATCGCCAGGCAGGAATGTGCCGTCTGACAGGCGCTGCAAGATTTCGTATTGGCGTTGAGTGCCCATCTGGCAGGGGTAACATTTGCCGCAAGATTCGTGGGCGAAAAAGCGCGCCAGGGTTTTCAGGAAGTGCTGCAGCGGGATGGTGTCGTCCAGTACCAGCACCACACCCGACCCCAGGGGCAACCCGGCGGCTTTCAGGTCTTCGAAGGTCATACGCACATCCAGGTTTTCACCAGTGGTGAATGCCCCCGCAGCACCCCCTAAAAGGATGGCCTGCAGTCTGCGCCCCGGGCGTAAACCGCCAGCCAGGTCGTAGATCAGGTGGTGCAGGGTTGCGCCAAAGGGCACTTCATACAGCCCGGGTTTTTGCACGTCACCGGAGAGGCAGAAGAGCTTGCTGCCGGGGGATTTTTCCGTGCCGATCTGTCGATATTCACTCGCTCCGTGCTCGACAATATAGGGGATATTACTGAGCGTTTCGACATTGTTGATCACGGTCGGCTGGCCAAACAACCCGTGTGTGGTAGGGAAGGGGGGTTTGAGGCGTGGGAAGCCGCGCTTGCCTTCGATCGATTCGAACAAAGCCGTCTCTTCGCCGCAAATATAAGCGCCGCCGCCCAGGCGAAGCTCCAGATCGAAATCGAAATCCGAGCCCAGGATGTTTTGACCCAGGATGTTCCCCCTGCGGGCTTCCTCGATGGCGGTAGCAATCACTCGAGCAGCATAGGGATATTCCCCGCGCACATAAATGTACCCCTTGGAAGCGCCGATGGCAACCCCGGCGATGATTGTGCCTTCCAGGACGAGGTGTGGGTCTTCTTCCAGCAGCACGCGATCTTTAAATGTGCCAGGTTCGGATTCATCCGCATTGCAGATGACGTATTTGGTGTCGCTTTGTGCATTGGCTGCGCCTTCCCACTTAACCCCGGTGGGGAAAGCTGCACCGCCGCGCCCGACTAAGCCTGACGCCTTGACTTCCTGGATGATTTCTTGGGGCTGTTTTTTCAGCGCTGCTCGCAAACCGCCGTAGCCGCCCGAAAGCAGGTATTCTTGCAAGGTGGTTGGGCGACCTTTTCCGCAGTTTGCGGTCAGGAGGTGCAGGTCGCCGCCGATGATCCCGTGCGGACGTTTGCCGATACCGTCAATGAGGTACATCGCCTGGCTCGGGTCTGCCTGGGCGATGGCGGTGTCATCCACAAGCATGGAGGGGGCGTGCTCGCACATTCCCAGGCAAGAGGAAGGTTCCAGGGTATATTTGCCGTCTGCAGTGGTGCCACCTATTTCCACCCCCAGCTCCTTGCTGATTGCGGCGATCACGCCTTCGCTGTTTGCCATGCAGCATACCGGGTCAGTGCATACCCTTATGATGTGTTTGCCAACCGGTTGGCGGTAAAAAAGGCTGAAGAATTCGATCACACCATAAACATCCGCCAGGGGTGTGTTGAGAGACCTGGATATTTCGATTGCAACAGCTTCGGGGATGTACCCATAAATGGATTGGGCCAGGTGCAAAGCTGGGAGCAGGGCGGAGCGATCCTGGCTGGAAAATTCTGCTAATTGTTTGCGCAAAGGGGAGAGATCAATGGCTGCCATATTACCTCCTGGCAGAAGTATATTCGGCAACCCGTGTTTTTGCAACCTTTTCTATATAATTTATCTCTTTAGGGGAAGTGGATTTGCTGCTCTTGACCGCTGCAAGATTGGGCCATAAAATCAGATGATAGGGTTGGGGTCCTATTAATAAGAGAGGAGCAGGTATGCAGGCTTTACTTGTTGCTGGAAATTACATAGTAATCTTGTTATCCCTTCTGGCATTTTTATTTGGCGCTGGGTTCTCTCTCCCATCGGAAGCTGCACTTACCCCTATCTGCGCTTTGCAGGGGAGTGGATTTGTCACTCCGTATGAAGGTCAAAGTATCAGTACGCGCGGTGTAGTGTTTGCCGATATGGACAACACCTGGGTGCGCGGTTTTTATATCCAGCAGGCAAATTGCGACGGTTTGGAGACTACATCAGACGGCATTTTCATATATATTGGCGAAAAGATCGATGTGGTGCAGGTGGGGGATGCAGTTGAAGTAAGCGGTGTGGTGCAAGAATATTACGGCATGACGGAAATTGCCTCTTCAACAGCGCAAATTGCCATCCTGGCGCGTAATCAGACACTGCCCCCTATTACGCAACTGGATCCGCCGGTCGATGACACTGTCTCCAGGGCCTATTTCGAGGCGCGTGAAGGGATGCGCGCCGGGCTGGCAGAAGGCCTGGTGGTGGGTCCGACGAATTATGATGAACGTTCCTGGTTGGTGCAGCCCCATCATGGGATCACGCATGTATTTGATGATGACCCCGCCGGTACGGGAGAACTGATCTGCGTGGATGACGCCGGGTCTTACGATATCTCACCTCAGGTCAAGGTGGGCGATACCGTCACGCAGATGCAGGGTGTACTGGATTACCGTTATGCGACTTATTGTCTGCAGCTCACTGCGTCTCCAGTGGTGGAGCCTGCGCCGTTTTCGGTTTTTCTAGCGAGTGGGGAGGTGGTGCATTCTGTTGGGCCTGAAATACGTGGTGGGTTCAAACTTAATAGCGCACCTGAAATACCTGGTGAGATTGCTCTTTCTGTTACGCCTGAAATCCCAGAAACGCTGCCCTCGTTTCGCCTGGGTACCTACAACCTCGCCAACCTGTTCGATACGCTGGATGATCCGCTGACGGATGACAGTGTTTTGTCGGCGACGGAATACCAGCGCCGCCTCGAGAAGCATGCGCTGGGGTTGCACAATGTCTTACAGGAACCGGATCTGCTGGCTGTTCAGGAGGCAGAGAACGCCAGGGTGTTGCAGGATTTACTCGCCCGCCCCGAAATCCAGTCGACGTACGGCTTTTCGATTGTGGATGGGCCGGATAAACGCGGCATTGATGTGGCTTTTCTGTACCGCACGGATCGGGTGCAGGTGGAGACAGCCCAAGCGCGCCAGGGCTGCACTACCCTGGTGGACGGGCTGGGTCCGGACGGCAACCTGGATGTTTACAACCCGGCGAATGCGATCACCTGCGATACAAACAACGACGGAATCCCCGACGGAAACCGCTTGTTTTCGCGCCCACCGCTGCTGGCAAAGGTGAAGGTGTGCCATCCGTCTTGTCCCAGCACAGAGGGGGAGATTTTCTGGCTGATCAACAACCATCTGAAATCAAAAACAGAAGATACTTCGTCTGTGGCTTATACCTTGCCACGCCGGATCGCGCAGGCCCAATTCCTGGCGGGGTTGGTGGGCGAAATTATAAGCGGAGATCCTTGGGCAAATGTCATCTTGCTGGGCGATCTGAACGACAACCCTGCGTCCCAACCCTTGAGCATATTGAAGGGTATCGGGTTGGTTGAAGCGCTGGAGCGGCTCGACCGGGAATTGCGTTACACGTACATATACAACGGCATCACACAGACACTGGATTATGCCCTTTATGCTTTGCCCGGGAACTGGTCGGTGGTGGGTGTGCAGCCGCTCCATTTCAATGCAGATTTTCCGGTGGATATGATGTCGCTGCCGGGGGTGTACTGGCGTAGCTCAGATCACGACCCCCTGGTGGTGACATTGATGCCGGTCGCCGGGCGGGTCTATTTGCCAGTGGTTAGGCGGTGAACTGAAGCGCATGTACCAAAAAGCGACTATCACATTCGACAGTCGCTTTTTTGCTTCTCACAAATTGTACCGCAATCCTGTTCTCAAGCAAGCATGCCCTTCACTCGCCGGATGACCATCACCACTTTTCCCTGCACCTTGACTGTACTGGGGTCGTCGATGATGATGGGCTGCATGGTGGGGTTGGCGGGCTGCAGACGCACCTTTTTGTTTTCCATGTAGAAATATTTCAAGGTGGTCTCGTCACGATCCTTCAACCAGACAGCGACCATTTCGCCATTGCGGGCTTCTTCGGCGGGCTTCATCACCACGATATCGCCGTCATACACCATGGCGTCGATCATGGAATCTCCCTGGACTTCCAGGGCAAAAAGCTCGGCGCCTTTTTCGTTGCTGGGCAGCAGGCTGGTGGCGACATCCACCATGCTGTCGGCGTCGTAGTAGGAAAAGTCAGAAGAGGGAACCGGTAAAGGCAAACCGGCGGCGATGCGCCCAACCATGGGGATGTGCAGCATGTTGTCGACTGCCTCGCCCATGGTGCGCATTGTTTTTTGTGCCGAGGCAACCGCGCCTTTTGCCGCGCTGGCAACCGCAGCCATTGGGCTGGCAGGGTTGGCGATAATCTCGGAAACCGGCACCAGCAGGCGTATCCCGCGCGATACACGCCCATCTCGCTCGATATACCCGAGCTCCTGGAGCTGGTCGAGGTAGTAGTTCACCACAGATGTTGAGGAAATTTTCGCGTTTTCGCAAATCTCACGGATGGATGGGGGATAACCGTTGCGCTCCTGGAATTTTTCCAGCTCTTCCAGGATCCTTTTCTGCCTGTCGGTCAGCGTTTTGCTGCGTTTTCGTGCCATCATGGTCGATTCTCCATCTGCCTTGCCTGTTAAATACTTCGCTTATTTGTGCTAAAAATATTATAGTCGAACATCCGTTCTGTGTCAAGGGTTTTTTCACCCAGGTCTACCGTTGTTTCATTTCCTGTGGCATAATTTATAGGAATCTTATTCAAGCGAGAACCCCTGCGTATGTCACGTGACCTGCCTACCACCCTGGTTTATGCTCGCCGTTTACCCATCCTGGGCAAGCTGGCTTATTACGCATTAAAGCTGCTGGGTGTGGAAATTCCGCTCGCGGTGCCGGTTGGTAGCGATTTTGAGCTGGTGCACGGCGGCGTCGGTGTGGTGATTCACTCGCATTCCGTGATCGGGGCGCGGGTCAAGATCTACCCGGGGGTGACGCTGGGGCGGGCCGATATTTACCGCCCTGCGGCTGAATCGGGCTTCGAAGGCATTGTGATCGAAGATGATGTGATCTTGTCTCCCGGCGCTAAAGTGCTCTGCAAACAAGGTATCTTAACCATTGGACGGGGGACGGTGATCGGGGCTAATGCCGTTTTGCTTGAATCGACCGGCGAGATGGAAATTTGGGCTGGCATCCCGGCGCGCTGCGTGGGAAAGCGGGCAGCCTGAAATGCCGATGCAGAAAACCTTGCGTATTTGCCTTACCCCTCGCCTCTCGGGTGTCGGCGGGATGGTCTCCTTTCAATACAAGTTGGCTCAGGGGCTGACTGCCAGGGGGATTGAGACGACATCTGACCTGCGGGATGAACCTTACGCGGCGGTGCTGGTGATCGGCGGGACGCGCCATATCCCTGCTTTGCTGCGCGCCAGACGCAAAGGCATCCCGGTGATCCAGCGCCTGGACGGGATGAACTGGCTGCACCGCCTGGGTCGTAAAGACCTGAACATCGGCTGGCGCCATTCCCTGCGAGCCCAATACGGAAATTTCATCCTTTCTTTTATCCGCCGTTATGTGGCGACCGGGTTGGTGTACCAGAGCGAGTTTGTGCGCAGCTGGTGGCAGCGGGCTTATGGACAGGATGCTGCAGCCAGCTGCGTCATCTACAACGGGGTGGACCTGGATCTTTACACCCCGCACGGCGATCACCAGCGCCCGAAGGATCGTTGGCGGGTGCTGTTGGTCGAAGGCAGCCTGATGGGCGGGTATGAACAAGGGTTAGATGCCGCGCTGGAGTTGGTTCAACGGCTGGCAGGCCACCAGAGTCCAGCGTCTTTACAGCCGGTGGAATTGGTGGTTGTCGGGCGTGTCTCCCAGGAAGTAAAACAACGAGCGGAACAAAAGCTCTCCAACAGCCCCCATGCTGAAACCCTTTCCCTGCGTTGGGAGGGGTTGGTGGAGCGCGCGCAAATCCCTGCGATCGACCGCTCGGCGCACCTGCTGTATTCTTCTGATATCAACGCCGCCTGTCCCAATTCGGTCATCGAGGCCCTGGCGTGCGGCTTGCCGGTGGCGGCTTTTGATACCGGCGCTATTCCTGAACTGGTCAAGCAAGGCTCCGGCTGCGTTGTGCCTTACGGCGGCGATCCCTGGCGTTTGGAACCTCCGGATGTGGCGAGCCTGTCTGCTGGGGCGTTGGATGTCCTGCAGCGGCAGGAGTTCTACCGCGCCAATGCACGCAGACGCGCAGAAGAGGCTTTCGGTCTGGAGTGTATGGTCGATCAATATCTGGAGATTCTTTTGGGTTAGCGGCAAATGAAAAGTTCTTTACTATCACTGGCAGCCTGGGCTGCTCGACACCTCCCTCAGCCGCTCAAACGGGCGATTTACAGTTTCAAACCATTGGCGAAATTCATTCGCGGCAGTTTGAATATAGCTGCCCCGCAAGGTTTGACCCGGGTGAAAGTGGCAGCGGGTGACCTGGCGGGTGTGGAGATGACCCTGGATTTACAGAGCGAAAAGGATTACTGGCTGGGTACCTACGAAATGGATATCCAGGCTGCCATCCAATCTCTGGTGCGTCCTGGATGCGTGGCTTACGATGTCGGCGCCAATATCGGCTATATCAGTTTGCTGCTGGCGCGCAGGGTTGGCGCAGGTGGGCAGGTATTCGCTTTCGAAGCACTACCGGCGAATGTGGACAGGCTGAAACAAAACCTGGAAACCAGCGGTTTGGCGGCGCGGGTACAGGCGATCCATGCAGCCGTAATCGATGAGACCAGGGAGGTACAGTTTTATGTCGGACCTTCCGGCGGGATGGGCAAGGCGGAGGGGTCTGCCGGACGGCAAGAATATGCTTACCAGCAGGTCGTCCTGGCGCCGGGGCTTTCGTTGGATCATTTTGTCTACCAGCAGGGAAATCCAGCACCGCAGGTGGTCAAGATGGATATCGAAGGCGGCGAAGTACTGGCTTTGCCCGGGATGCGCCGCGTGTTGGCAGAAGCCCGCCCGCTGATGCTGCTGGAGATGCACGGCCCAGAGGCAGCAAGGGTCGCCTGGGAGGCGCTGCGTGGGGCGAATTACCGCATTTGCCGCATGGCAAGCGGCTATCCCCAGGTATTTGAATTGAACGAGCTGGATTGGAAGGCATACCTGGTGGCGCTGCCTGAGGAGTGGTCCTGAGATGGTTGCAGCGACTTTCTCTGGCAGGTTAGCAATCCAACAGCGGGTGCTGCCCGTCTACCGGGCGCCCTTTTTTGATGCCCTGGCGAGCGCCTGCAGCGGTGGTCTGAGCGTGTTTGCGGGAAAACCGCGACCCGAAGAGCATATCGTCAGTGCAGAACGCTTGCAGACTGCCAGGTTGGTGCAAGCCTGCAACCTGCATTTATTTGCTATCACTTCGCCCTTCTTCCAGTGCTGGCAGGTGGGTATGGTCGATTGGCTGCAGGAGTGGCAGCCCGATGCCCTGGTCGTCGAAGCCAACCCGCGCTACCTGAGCACCCGGCGCGCGGTAAGCTGGATGCATGATCATGGGAAACCCGTGCTGGGCTGGGGGCTGGGTGCACCAAAGCTGAGCGGCCGGTTGGCGGGATGGCGGAAGACAGGCAGAGAAGGATTCCTGCGCCAATTTGATGGGCTGATCGCCTATAGCCAGCGCGGTGCAGCAGAATATGCTGCCACAGGCTTCCCTGCACAGCGCATTTTTGTGGCACGCAACGCTGTCACCGGCAAGCCCAGCGCACCGCTCCCCGCACGCCCGCCGC
This sequence comes from uncultured Anaerolineaceae bacterium, assembly GCA_964614855.1. GTDB lineage: Bacteria > Chloroflexota > Anaerolineae > Anaerolineales > UBA4823 > CAWJHE01. The sequence continues at coordinate 29,078 of CAZTMX010000007.1, forward strand.
AGTTCGATGGACGACCGGTCGTTCTCTTTGTCGGACGGCTGCAGCAGCGCAAACGCATCGACAACTTGCTTCGCGCGTGTGCGGCTTTGCCTGAAGATCAGCAGCCGCACTGTTGGATCGTCGGCGATGGTCCAGCCAGGGATGAATTTGAAAGCCTGGCGCAGGGTATTTACCCCGGGACAAAATTCTTCGGCGCCAAACACGGGCCGGATTTGGATGCCATCTTTAACCAGGCAGATGTCTTCATCCTGCCCGGCACCGGAGGCCTGGCGGTGCAGCAGGCAATGGCGCACGGGCTGCCTGTGATCGTGGCCCAAGGCGATGGGACGCAGGATGACCTGGTGCGGCCGGAAAACGGCTGGAGCATCCAGCCGGATAACCAACACCAATTAACAGATGCGCTGGCACAGGCTTTACAAAATCCAACCCGCCTGCGCCAGATGGGGGCTGAATCGTACCGCATTGTTTCTGATGAGATCAACCTGGAATGTATGGTTTCGGTCTTCCTGGAAGCCCTATCGAGCCTCCAGCCTGACCGGTTCCATCCAGGTACATAAATAAGGACAACAGCATGCGTATCTTGTACGTTGCAGATGGGCGCTCCCCCATCACATTGAGTTGGATGGAATATTTCCTTGCCGGGGGACACGAGGTTCACCTGGTTTCAACATTTCCCTGCGATCCAGACCCGCGGTTGGCATCTTATAAAAACCTGCCTTTGGCCTTCAGTGGGCTGAAAAAACAGGAACCTGTCGCTGCACCCGCATCAGCAAAGCCCAAGAATTTCCTTTGGGGCGCCAGGATGGTGGGCTTGCGAACCAGCCTGCGCCAGTGGCTCGGCCCGTCGACTCTTCCTGCCGCAGCAAGGCAGCTTTCCGCCTGGATCAAACACATCCAGCCTGACCTGGTGCATGCATTGCGCATCCCTTATGAGGGCATGGTCGCGGCCATGGCAAACCCGGCAGCGCCATTGCTGGTCTCGGTTTGGGGGAATGATTTCACCTTACACGCCAAAGCAAACCCGTGGATGGCAAACCTTACACGCAGAACACTCCAGCGAGCACAGGCGCTGCAATCTGATTGCCAACGGGATATCCGCCTGGCGCAAAGCCTGGGTTTTAGGAAAGATAAACCTACTCTGGTTGTCCCAGGGGCAGGCGGCATTCACACGGACGTGTTTTTTCCTCCCAGTTCGTTTTCGCGCGCTCCTACGGATCAGAACCAGAGTATCAATATCATCAACCCGCGCGGTGTGCGCGCCTATATTCGCAATGATGTCTTCTTCCAGTCCATCCCATTGGTTCTAAAACAAAAACCCGCGGCGCGGTTCTTTTGCCCCAATATGGCAGACGAGCCGCTGGCGCAGAAATGGCTGAAGGACCTGGGGATAGAAAACCAGACCACCTTGCTGCCGCGTTTATCTCGCGCACAGATGGCGGATCTATTTCGCAGCGCAAGCATGGTGATTTCTCCGAGTGTGCACGACGGCACGCCCAACTCGTTATTAGAGGCGATGGCTTGCGGTTGTTTCCCGATTGCGGGAGACCTGGAATCGATCCGGGAGTGGATCACATCGGGTGAAAACGGCTTATTGTTCGATCCTGCGGACCCTCAAGCGCTGGCGCAGGCGATCCTGGCGGCGTTTGAATCTCCAGCCTTATTGGTGCACGCGCGGGAAATGAACTTAAAGATGATTTCTGAGCGTGCTCGTTATGATGTTGTGGCGCCAAAGGTGGAAAAGTTTTACCAGGCTTTGCTGGAAAGATAAAAATGGAACGGTTTCTTGTGCAAGAAACCGTCCCATTTTTTGCCAGATAAGTCTTAGGTGTGGATAGCATGGCCCTCAACCGCATGCGCAGCTTCCATCAGCGTTTCACTGAGAGTGGGGTGCGCGTGGACGTTGCGGGCAATCTCGTGGGTTGTCAAT
>CAZTMX010000007.1:31014-39763 GCA_964614855.1 uncultured Anaerolineaceae bacterium
GCCAGGGTGAGCTCTGGCAACAGTTCGGTTACCTCTGGGCCGATCAGGTGAGCGCCCAGGATTTCTCCGTATTTTGCGTCTGTAATAATCTTGATCCAACCGGCGCCTTCACCCAGCCCAAGCGCTTTACCGTTTGCCTGGTAGGGGAATTTGCCGATCTTTAGCTCGTAACCTTTTTCGCGTGCCTGTTTTTCTGTCAGGCCAAAGGAAGCTACCTGCGGCTGGCAGTAGGTAGCCCGCGGCATATTCTCATATTTCAGTGGGGTGGTCTCCAAACCGGCGATGCTTTCTGCGCAGATCATCGCCTGGGCAGAACCCACATGCGCCAGCATCATTTTTGCTGTCACATCGCCAATAGCCCAAATTCCTGGCACATTGGTCGCCATGCGGTCATCCACTTCCACAGCCCCGCGCTCGGTTAATTTAACACCCACTTCTTCCAGCCCGAGCCCCCGGCCGTTGGGTTTGAAGCCGATCGCCACCAAGGCCTGTTCGGCGACGAGTGTGGTCTCACCTTTTTCGCTGCTGACTTTTACTTCAACACCGTCATCAGTTGCCTGGATCGACTCAACTTTATGACCGGTCATCACGTTGATCTTGCGTTTTTTGAAGGCTTTCGCCAGTTCAGCGCTTGTTTCTTCGTCTTCCAGGGGCACCAGGGTCGGCAGCATTTCCACAATGGTGACTTCTGCGCCGTAAGAATGCCAGACGGTGGCAAATTCAACGCCGATAGCGCCGGCGCCGATGATAATGGCAGATTTCGGCAGGTTTTCCTGCAGAATGGCTTCCATGTAAGTGACCACATGTTTGCCGTCGATCTTCCAGACCGGAGGCACCATGGTGCTGGCGCCGGTGGCGATAACAATATTTTTTGCTTTATGCTCGCTGACATTCCCGGATGCATCCGTAACCGATACGGTATCGGTTGCGGTGACTTTGGCTGTACCCATGTGCACATCAATTTTGTTTTTCTTCATCAGAAAGCCGACGCCCTTGGTTAAGCGCTCTGAGACCTGGCGGCTGCGTTTTACCGCCACGCTGTAATCCAGCACCAGGTTTTCGAAAGAAAAGCCAAGCTCTTTGCCTCTTTCACGGAGGGTGTGGGCAACATCCGCGTTCTTAAGCAACGATTTGGAAGGGATGCAGCCGACGTTCAGACAAACACCGCCCAACCATTGTTTGTCGATAATTGCGGTTTGGAAACCAAGCTGGGCTGCGCGAATGGCACATACATAACCCGCCGGTCCTGCTCCGATTACGATGACATCATATTCGCTCATAATATCTCCTCTTGTGGATAAATAGTTAATTTCCCTGGCCTTTTGTTATTGAAAACATAGATTATCTCGGGCTGGTGAACCCGCTAATAAGCCAAGAGCATTATACTTGAAAACCCCAGAGCCTCCACTTCGTTAATGTCTGAGGTGCAGGACGCTCAACTCCAATCTTCCAGGCTGCTGACCACTTTCGCCAGGAAATTGTCTGCCTGTACGCCGTCCAGGATGCGGTGATCAAAGGTCAGCCCGATATACACCATGGGCCGGATGGCGATCGAATCACCGTGGATTTTGTCGCTAATTACAACCACCCGTTTTTGGATGGCGCCCACACCCAAAATGGCGCACTGCGGTTGGTTGATGATCGGGCTGGCGAAAAGCGACCCGCTGATGCCGTGATTGGTGATGGTAAACGTGCCTTCCTGGACTTCGTCAGGTTTTAGCTGCTTGTTACGGGCACGCTGAGACAGGTCGTTGATGGCGCGCGCCAGCCCTCGCAGCGAAAGTCCATCGGCGTTTTTGATCACCGGTACAATCAAACCGGCTTCACCCAGGGAGGTTGCCACACCGATATTGATCTGCCGGTGGATCAGGATACCTTCTTCTTTCCAGGATGAATTTACAATGGGGTAAGCTTTTATGCCTTCTATGATTGCCTTGATGAAGTAAGCTGTGAATGTCAATTTGACGCCGTCGCTGGCAAAGCTGTCTTTGTTGGATGTGCGGTGAGCCGTCACCTTGCTCAGATCCGCTTCCATTATGGTGGTGACGTGAGGGGAGGTGTGCTTGCTCATCACCATATGTTCAGCGATGGAGCGCCTGACTGTGCTCAACGGCAGCAGGTCGCCTATGGAAACTGGCGGCGTCCCAGGTGCAGCAGCAGGTGTCTTTGCCTGGGCAGCCTGCGTTGGAGTGGAAACCGCTGCAGAGGCTGCCGCCGGAGTTTGATGCGTTGTTCTAGTGGACGGCTGTGTCTCCACCTGTTGCGCCAGATAGGCTTCCACATCTTTCTTTGTAATCCGCCCACCTAGCCCGGTGCCGCGGATTTGTGCCAGGTCAAGATGGTGTTCTGCAGCCATCCTGGAGACAACCGGGGAGATGAACCCCAGGTTTTTTGGCGCCGGAGAACTTCCAATCGATATGGCAGCCGCAGCTTCCTGTATATCGGCGCTTTGTCCTTCTGACGTGGCGCTGGTTTCTGCTTCTCTCGCCGGAGAGGGTATGCTTTCGCCAGCCTCGCCAATCCAGGCCAGTAACTCGCCTGTATGCACGGTGGCGCCTTCTTCCACCAATGTTTCCAAAAGGACGCCTGCAGCCGGACTGGGGATTTCTGTATCCACCTTGTCGGTGTTGATTTCTATCAAAGGCTCGAATTCAGCAACGCTCTCCCCTTTAGATTTTAGCCATTTGGTCAGTGTCCCTTCATCCACAGATTCACCAAGCTGCGGCATGATCACCTGTTTTGCCATCTCATCGCCTCCCGTTTTTATGCGTCTCTTGAAAAAAATAATGGATAACGTTGCGGGTCTGTTTCATACATCATCTGGTATGCTGTTTCAAAGACGGTTTCCATGTTTGGTTTTGACCAATAATCGCCGTCAGATCCGTAAGCTGGGCGGTGGGGTTTGGCGGAGATTGTACGCGGCGCGCTATCCAGCCAGGTGAACCCGCCCTGGTTTTCAATCACCTCTTGCAGCATATAGGCTGTCGTCCCACCCGGTACATCTTCGTCAATGAAAAGGATATGACCGGTCTTTTTTAATGATTCAAGGATCATCCCGTGGCGGTCAAAGGGAAGCAGGCTTTGCACATCGATGACTTCTGCCTCGATGCCAGCCTGTGCCAGGCGTTCGGCTGCCTGGAGCACGATTCTGCAGCATGCCCCGTAGGTAACCAGTGTGATATCGCTTCCTGGGCGTAAGATTTCGGGTACCCCCAGGGGAAGGCAAAATTCGCCAATATTGCTCGGCAAAGGCTCTTTCAGGCGGTAACCGTTCAAGACCTCGACCACCAGGGCAGGCTCTTCGGCGCGCAGCAAGGTGTTGTAGAAACCCGCTGCCTGGGTCATGTTGCGTGGAACCAGTACATGCATCCCGCGCACCAGGTGGATGATCCCAGCCATGGGCGAGCCAGAATGCCAGATGCCCTCCAGGCGGTGACCGCGTGTGCGCACGATTACTGGGGCACGCTGACCGCCTTTTGTGCGCCAGGATAGGGTTGCCAGGTCGTCCGACATTAACTGCAAGGCATATAACAGATAATCGAGATACTGGATTTCTGCGATCGGGCGCAGACCGCGCAATGCCAGCCCGATGGCCTGACCGAGGATGGTGGCTTCGCGTATACCGGTATCGGATACGCGCAGGTTGCCGAATTTTTCTTGCAGCCCGTGAAACCCCTGGTTGACATCGCCCAGCATGCCCACATCTTCGCCAAAGGCAATTAGGCGCGGCTCGCGCTGCAGCGCCTGGTCAAAACAGGAATTCAGGATATCATAGCCGAAAACCAGCGGCGCGTTTTGGGAATATTCGGGGGGGATAGCTTGAATATTGAGAGCAGAAGCCGCACCGGGTTGGTAGAGATAGGTATCATAGCGTTCACGGCTCTGGCTGGCAAGCTGTTCAAGCCAGGTGACCAGGTTTTTCCTGACATGGGGTGCTTCATTTCTGGTTAGAAACAATGCTTCGCCAGCACCCTGTGCCAGGTTCCGGCGCAGGGGCGCATCCTGTGCCCGGAGCTGTTTTGTAAGCTTTACAAGATCCTGTTTCCCTTCAACCAGGGGCAGCATTTCTTCAAGGATGGCAACCAGGGTTGCCCTTTCCTGCTGGATGGGTGTGATAAAGGCTGACCATGCGGCTTTGCGTTCTTCTTCAGCTTCCTGGCTGGCTTGACCTTCGATCTGCTCAAGTTGATCTGCAGATGCAATGCCTTGTTCCAAAATCCACTGGCGAAACTGGCTGAGTGCGTCACATTCGGTTTCCCATGCCAGGCGCTCGGGTGGTTTATAGCGCTCGTGGCTGCCGGAGGTCGAATGTCCCTGGGGTTGGGTCAGCTCAGTAATATGGATGATGGCGGGGATATGATCCCGCCGGGCGTTGGCTGCAGCCTTGCGGAATGTCTGCACCAGCTCCGGGTAATTCCAGCCGTGCGCCATGTATACATCAAACCCCTCGTTGGAGTCAGGCGCTCGTTGAAAGCCCTTTAACACCTCGTATAAATGCTCTTTGACGATTTGCAACGTATTGGGTACAGAAATGCCGTAGCCGTCGTCGTATATGGCAATCACCGCTGGCGATTTCAGCACCCCAATGGCGTTGATAGCTTCCCAGAAAAGACCTTCGGCGCAAGAGGCGTTGCCGATAGTGCCAAAGGCGACCTCATTGCCATTGTTGGAAAAATTCGTGAATGGGTGTAGATCCTGCATTTCCCGGTAAAGCCTGGAAGCGTATGCCAGCCCAACCAGGCGCGGCATTTGCGACGCGGTGGGGGCAAGGTCAGGTGAAGAGTTCACCATCTGGGTCAGGTCTTTCCAGTTGCCCTGTTCATCCAGGCTGCGGGTGGAAAAATGCGAGCTCATGGAGCGCCCGGCGCCTGAGGGCTCGGCGTGTACATCGGTGTGTGCATACAATTGGGCGAAAAACTGCTGGACTGTGGATGCACCTATGGCAAAAAGCAAGGTTTGATCCCGGTAATAACCGGAGCGAAAATCGCCTTTTTCGAACACCCTGGCCATGGCTAGCTGGGGGAGTTCTTTACCGTCCCCAAAGATGCCAAATTTGGCCCTTCCGCTCATCACTTCTCTTCTGCCGATCAGGCTGGCCTTGCGGCTTTTTACCCCCAGAAAATAATCCTGCAAGATCTCTTCTGGGCTGAGACCACATTCGGGGTATCCACTTGTGACTGGTTCGTTCTTCATAATCTCCACCTGAAAACGATCTGTCTGGTTAGCGAATGGCAGCAGTGCAGGGATCGATATATTTGGTATCTGGCAGCGGATTCCTTTCAGGCAATTTGTGCAGCGATGATTTCTGCTATGTCCTGGATCTGCATATCACTGTGCGCGTCTTTGCGGGCGTCGTCCAGCATATTCAGGCAAAAAGGACAGCCCACTGCCAGCATGTCAGCACCGCTTGCCTGTACTTCACGCAAGCGGTTGGCGCTGATACGTTCACTGCCATTTTCTTCTTCTTTCCACATTTGTGCGCCGCCAGCCCCGCAGCAAAACGACTGCATCCCGTGGCGCGGCAGTTCACGGACATTTGTACTGCTAGATTTTAACACCCGCCTTGGCGCCTCATGGACCTGGTTGTGCCGCCCAAGGTAGCACGGGTCGTGGAATGCGATCTTGCTGTCCTCCTGGGGGCGGTTTATCTTCAAATCACCTTTGGTGATCAACGCTTCTATCAATTGAGAGTGGTGGATCACATCGTAAAAACCGCCAAAAGCCGGGTATTCATTTTTCAACGTGTGGTAACAGTGGGGGCAGGTGGTCACAATCCGCTTTGGGGCTGCCTGGTTAAGCAGTTCAACGTTGGCTAATGCCAATTCGTTGAACAAGAATTCGTTGCCTGCCCGGCGGGCGGCATCGCCTGTGCAGTTTTCAAGCTGCCCGAGAACGGCAAAATTCAGCCCTGCTGCATTCAGGATTTTTGCAAAAGCCTGGGCGGTCCTTTGCGCACGTGCATCGAATGCAGGTGCACAACCCACCCACCACAAAAGCTCAGGCTGAGGTTGCTGTTCTATGGTAGGTACATACAGCCCTTCCGCCCAGCGCATACGCTCGGATGGAGAAATATTCCAGGGATTGGCGTTGCGTTCCAACCCTTTGAAAGCCGCTTGAAGCTGTTCTGGGAAGCTGTTTTCCATTAAAACCAATGAGCGGCGGATATCCAGGATATCGCGCATTGGCTCGTTGCCAACCGGGCAGATGTCCACGCAGGCGCCGCAGGCTGTACAGGCCCAGACGGCTTCCTGCGAGATGGCAAATTTGGTCAGGGGCAGGGAGCTTTCTTCGCCCCTGGCCAAACTGGCGCCTTCGGTATTCAAGAAATAGCGTTTGTTGATCTCCAATGCAGCCGGAGAAAGTACCTTGCCTGTCTCATAGGCGGGGCAAACTTGCTGGCAGCGGTAGCACATGATACAGGCATAGGCGTCCATCAATTGCTCCCAGCCCAGGTGTTCCAGCTTTGTGGCGCCGAACTGCTCGATGGATTCATCGTCAAAGATCAGCTTGCTTAGCTCAGCGGTGGAGCGCCGCTCAGGTTTCAGCAGGAAATTAAACGGGGCAAATACCAGGTGGAGATGTTTGGAATAGAGAAAATAGGGCATGAAGCCAAGGATAGCGCCCAGTGCCAGCCAGAATGCTGCCTGCTCGGCAACAATGATTGTTTCGGGGTTGAGGCTTTGCCATAAACCCGGCAACGCGCTGGCTACCGCGCTGGCAAAGGGCTGCCAGGGATCACTGCCAGAGCCAGCCAGAACAAATGCCTGGCCCAGGAACCGTGCGCCGACATGCACTAGGATAAATCCCCCAACAATCATCGAGTCGCGTTGGATCCCTGTACGGGCTTGTGGATGCAAAAGGACATCCTCCCTGGCGGTTAACCAGGGCGAACGGAGCACAAAACGCCGCACCAGCATGGCTGCCATCCCCACCAGCACGCCGATACTCATGACATCAGCGCCCAGGCGGTAGATATTTCCCACCGTTCCCTGTCCCAGGAAATGAAAACCGGGGATGAAGGCTTGCAGGACGTCACCGGTATTGACCACCAAATAGTAAATGAAACCCCAGGCGATCAGTGCATGCAGGCTGCTGACCCCTAAACGCAGGCGGAATGTAGGTTGTAGTGAAACAGTTTTTCCGATTACAGAAAACAGGCGCTGCTTTGCCAGGCGCCAATCTATTTTGTTATCACGGCTCTCCCCTCGCCTGAGGATACAGATGATCTGCTCTGCCGCACGAAAAGTTGCAATTCCAGAAACCACAACCCCCAGGATAAACAGGACTTTTTCGATGGGTGTGAGCATGGTCACTCCGGTGATTTCAGCCAGTGAGCGTTAGAACCCACCTGAGCCGTACAGGCTTTCATCGCTTGGCGTCAACCCAGATGGGTCGTAGACATAGACCCAATCATCGATTTGCGCCCAATCGTACAGCCAGTGAGCATCCCCAACAGCCAGGTTGATACATCCATGCGATTGGGGGTAGCCCATCTTCGCCCGCCAGTAAGCCCCATGCAGGGCGCGGGCTTCATCAAAATACATCGTCCAGGGAACATCTTCCAGGTAGTATGCATCTGATCTATCAGCTTCAAAAGCGCCAGACATTGGAGCGCTGTCCAGCTTGTTGTAGATTTGGAACACGCCGGGGCGGGTCCAAAAGGGGTCGGCGCCGCTGGCGATGATGGTGGCAAAAACCAACTGCCTGTTTTCATACACTGCCAGGGTCTGTTCAAAGAGATTGATATCGATCCAGCGATCACTGGTTACACCTGGTGGTGGTTGGGTGTTTGGCGTCACCCTGGCGATGTATTTTTGTAACACCCATTCATCGGGACCGATCATATACCAGGTATCATCGCCAACTTTTTGCTCGCCGTAAACCCGCACCACATCGTATAGGCTGAGCAGCCGGTTTGTATTCATGTCGCCTGCTGTTCCAGGTGTGGATGATACGGCTATTTGCGGTGTTGGAGAAAAATAGGTCAGTACCCAACCAAAGGAAGTGCTGGGTGTGGTCTGGAAGGTAATGCCGCGTGCGGCTGGCAAGGCGCCGATGCGGGACAAATCGTTGCCGGTCATCCAGGCGTTGGGACCGATATTGTAAAGCTTCTTGCCGTTTAGCTGTTGTTCTTCTGTGTAAGAAATATATACCGTTTGTCCGTTGAGGTACTGGACGGCAGATTTCCTTTTATATTCGGCAGCGTCTTGTGGGGTGCCAAATACCGGGGCGTTGGCATTGCGCACCTCAGCATAACGCACCTGGACATTTCCAAGCGCTGGATCGATGCTTGCGGCTGCCAGCGGGGTAACTGGAAAAGTCAGACCCATGGATGCCATCTGGCTGAGATAGGCTGAAGGACCCAGGGGCAGGCAATCTCCAGGGGCGGTCAGGTAGATTCCCGGCAGGCACAGGGCTGTTGGTGCGGGAACACCGGATGCACCCTGAATTGCAGGGGCAGCCGCTGCCGGGTTGGGATTTATTGAGAAGCCAAACAGGATCAGGGCGAATATTGGCGCCAGGCCCCGGAGTAATCTGATCATAAAAGCCTTCCTGAGTAACAGTACAACATATCGATAAGGTTCATCATGAGGATCGAGAATATCATTATAGCGTAATATTTTGTGGAATCGGCAGCGCGCATATTTTCTTAGAGTATACTTATACCCATTCTCAATAAAACCGGAATTTCCCTGTGATGGGCTCCGGATAAGTGAGGGATTTTCCTGATGGCAGAAGCACAACTTCA
>CAZTMX010000008.1:0-38524 GCA_964614855.1 uncultured Anaerolineaceae bacterium
CAAGATTTTCTGGCGCAAAAAAGGATCGCTGTGGTCGGGGTCTCTGATCAACGCGATACCGGCTGCAATCTGGGCTACCGTAAGTTCAAGGCTGAAGGATATTCCGTCAGCGCCGTCAATCCGCGCATCACCACATTCGAAGGCGATCCGTGTTACCCGGATTTGCACTCGATTCCTGAAAAGCCAGACGCTGTTTTTGTCCTGGCAAATCCCAGGGTGACCGAGCAGATCGTCCAGCAGTGCATCGATCTGGGTGTCCGGCATGTATGGATGCACTGCATGCTGGGCACCAAACCGGGTTTGGTACCGGGGATGACGAGCGTCTCACTGGATGCAGTGCGCCTGTGCCGGGAGAACGGCATTGCTGTAATCCCTGGCGCCTGCCCAAACCAATACCTCAAACCGGATATCGGCCATGCGATGATGCGAACAATTTTCCGCACGATCGGGTTTCATAAAGTTGAGTGAATCCAATGAATGATCCAATCACCCGTGCAAGGGAATTTCTATTTAGCGAAGCCCGATTACTGGAAAGGCTTCTCTTTGCGGTCATTTTTGAGGACGCATCCCCACAAGCTGTCGGAAATTTGATCCAGGCGTATCAGAACCCTGACGGCGGTCTGGGGCATGCCCTGGAACCGGATGTGCGCTGTCCGGAGAGCCAACCGCTTTTTGTTGAGGCCGGCTTGAAGGCGCTGCATCATGCGGGTTTGCGTGACCTGGCGATTGCGCTGCCCATGTGCCAATTTCTGGAGAAGGTCAGTGATGCCGCAGGTCTTGTCCCTCCGATTCTGGAAAATGCACTCCGCTCACCACATGCAGCCCATTGGAGCAGCGCCGGAGTGCCCGATCTTAATCCCACGGCTGGTATTTGCGGTTTGTTGTATTATCAAAGTCTGGAACACCCCTGGCTGGCCCGTGCCACACGGACCTGCTGTGAGCTCCTGCTGCAAGACCCTACGCTTGAGGCGCATACCTTGCGCTCAGCGGCTTTCCTGGCCGAGTATCTACCCGATCGCCCGACGGCAGACCTCATGGCAGAAAAGATAGCAGCCGCGCTGCCAAAGGCATCTTTCTTTATTCCCCAAGCCCCGGTCAATACATATGGGTTGACCCCCCTGCATTTCGCCAGCTCTCCAGCCTCACAGTGGCGTCGCATTTTCACTGACGATCAGATCGAGGGACACCTGGATGATCTTATGAGCAGACAGCAAGAGGACGGCGGCTGGCCGATCAGTTGGAACCCGCCGGGTGAGGCATCTCGCTGTGAATGGAGAGGCGTCTGGACGTTAGAAGCGCTAGCGACGCTTGTAGCTTATGGGCGAATTTGAGTTATAATATTTACTAATTCGGTCAATTATTGTCCGATTATTTAGATAACTGCCTTACGATAAATCGCCATCGCATGGATGCCGCACTTCCGGCAGCGAAGGTGCTGTCCGCAAGTTAGGTCGATTGGTTGAGAATAACCTGGATATTTCAAGTAAAATGAGCGATTTAACAAGGAGATGGATATGAGCGGTGTTCGTGTATTGGTCGGTACGCGCAAGGGTGCGTTCATCCTGACCTCCGACGGCCGGCGGCAAAATTGGACCATCCACGGACCGTTCTTTGCTGGTTGGGAAATCTACCACATCAACGCTTCGCCCGCAGATGCCAACCGCATGTACGCTTCGCAATCCAGCGGTTGGTTTGGGCAGGTGATCCAGCGCTCGGACGACGGCGGGGTCACCTGGGCGCCTGTCGGAAATGATTTCAGTTACCTGGGCGACTCTGGCACGCACCAGTTCTTTGACGGCAGCCAGCATCCCTGGAAATTCACGCGTGTCTGGCAGTTGGCGCCCTCGCCGTCCGACCCGGACACGGTGTATGCCGGGGTGGAAGACGCGGCCCTGTTTCGCTCCACAGACAGCGGGCAGACATGGCGCGAGCTCCCTGCTCTGCGGGAGGCTAAGGGGCACTTGTGGCAGCCCGGTGCAGCCGGGTTGTGTTTGCACACCATCCTGCTAGACCCGGCTAACCCGGACCGCATTTATGTGGGGATCTCGGCTGCAGGCGCTTTTCGCACGGATGACGGCGGTGAAAATTGGAAGCCCATCAACCGCGGCCTGGTTTCGCCAATGGAATTGCCGGACCCGGAAGCCGAGGTCGGTCACTGTGTGCATAACCTGGCCATGCATCCCTCGAATCCGGATGTGCTTTTTATGTAGAAACACTGGGATGTGATGCGCAGCGACAACGCCGGCGAGCAGTGGCGCGAAGTCAGCGGGAACTTACCCAGCGATTACGGTTTCCCCATCGCCGTACACGCCCATGAGCCGGAAACGATCTATGTCATCCCCATCAAAAGCGACTCGGAGCATTTTCCGCCCGACGGCAGGTTGCGCGTCTACCGCAGCCGCAGCGGCGGCAATGAGTGGGAAGCGCTGACAAACGGGCTGCCGCAGCGCGATTGTTATGTCAATGTGCTGCGCAGCGCGCTGGCAGTGGACCGGCTCGATCCGTGCGGGATTTATTTCGGCACCACCGGCGGGCAGGTATACGCCTCATCCAATAGCGGCGATCACTGGACGGCCATTGTGCATGATTTACCGGCGGTGCTCTCGGTGGAAGTGCAGACCCTGCCGTGATCCGCGTTCTGCTGCCCTACCACCTGCAGCGTCTGGCGAACACAGGGCGCGAAGTGACGTTGGATGTGCCAGCGCCGGTTACCCTGCGCGCCATCCTGGATGCGCTCGACGCGCGTTATCCGACGCTGCGCGGCGCCGTGCGCGATCGAGCCACAGAAAAGCGCAGAGATTTTGTTCGCTTTTTTGCCTGCGGGGAAGATTATTCGCTGGCCGACCCCGATGCGCCTCTGCCCGAGGCGGTAGCCAGCGGCGCCGAGCGCTTTATGATCGTAGGCGCCATGGCTGGGGGATAGTTTAAATCTTTTTATTTATGAAAGACTAATTTCCGAGTGCAACTCGTTTTGAAAACTGGGGATAGATCAATCTGCCCCTATAACTGAAGCTCAGAATTTACTGGATCTTTCCACACTTGCTGGATAGAAGGCGAGCATTTACGTCCGGGTTTTATTTAGCAATTTTCTGGTAAAATTGTGATAAATAGAACAACTGGGTGGTAGAGAAAGTTACTGGTATTATTTTCCAAGCAGGTATTAGTACAAACTATTCAAAAATTTAGGCTGCTTGCTTGTAATAGTTTAGGCGCACCTTTCTAGTCATACAAAACGATTCCCGGCTTGAATCTATTAGGAGGTAATTCATGCCAAAACGATATGTTCTAGTCGCGGCCTTATCGTTTATAGGAATGTTAGTAGCTTTAGTTGGGTTGCTGGTTTACTTTACCCAGGCAGTGGGTGTTCAAATTATTTTTTTGCAAAGCTTGTACTGGAATTTAGATCGGGTGTGGGGTTTAGGCCGTATTATTATATATTTCCTTGTCGTCTTTACAGCAAGCGTGTCTGCAATTTTCCGTTACCGAAAACTTAGTGATAGATTGAATTCTATGTTGCTGAGCTATTTGATTCTGTTTTCAGTATCCGGTTTGTTATTTGGATCATTTTTTTTTATACTAACGTATGTTGCGATTCGCCCGTTGTATTCCATTTCGGCTTTCCTCTAAGCTGGATTAAAGGGGTTTCAGATTCTTGGCATTCTTTGCCAGCTTCAACAAACAGTTATTTGATTAAGAACTTCAGCAATTTCAAATGGAACATGGCTCTATGGAACCTTGTTGGAAATTTAGTCTTCTGGTTTAATGTCGGCTTTCTGTTTTTTGCTATTCGAAAATCGATTTGAAATTCTGGTATAAATAAAAATCTGTAGTTTAGTCCAGAGTTTATCGATGAATTTCCATCACATATGTGGAAAATTGGTTCAATGAGTGAGGAATACAGATGCGAAAAATCATTTTAGCCATCACTTTGTTTGTCGCTGTATTGTCTTTCACCACGCGAGCTTTTGCTGATACCATTCAAACAACCGAAGTATCCAACAGCCAATCTCCTTATCCGCCACCTGAAATATTGCCTACAGTTACCAATACTTCCACTGACTTTCTGATCTCGACCCCATACCCTGAGCCAGTCGAAGGGCCTGTTGCGTCTCCAGTTCTACAAATCTCACCTTTCGATGTCACGGAATTCGATTATTCTATCTATTTACCAATAATTTTTAAATCTTACAACAGAGTTGGCGCAATAGATTATGCAGATAACTGGGCACATGATCGCAATTCCAATTACCCGAACTATGGGACCGGATGCGACGAGTGTAATGATTGCACTGACTATGTTTCACAGATTTTGTATACTGGTGGCCTCCCTTTGCGTACGGGAAACTGGAATCCGAATAGTGTTTTCGAATGGTGGTACAGGAAAATTTTATTTTGGTTTGAAAATTCGTTAACATGGAGTGCTACACCCGAGTTTATTTCTTACCTTTTTCAATACCCTAACGATTTTGAGTTCCGATCATGGCCAACTGAACTTAAAGGAGGCGACTTCTTTGTGATGGATCTCAGGGGCGCAACTCCACAAGATCCACCAAATGGGATTCCAGACCATGTCCGTTTTGTTGTGGGATATGGATGGACAAGTACTGACGAAATCGACTACCAATGTGGATCGATTCCCCCCACAATACCACCTTCCACATATGCATTACTCATTGACCAACATTGTGTAGATCGAAGACACGTAATTTGGAATTTCAATGTACCTAGCGGTGTAGGATATTGGCCTTTTCACGTGAAGTGAACTGATAACTGAGAGGAGAATACGACAGAAAATGAAGCGAAATACTTTCTTAAATGTAATATTATCGTTTGTAATTCTCTCGATTCCAGTATTTGTTGCACCTACGCTTGTTGGCGGAAGTCGAGGCTATGTTGGAATTCCTCAAACTGATGAGGCAAAACTGCTTCAGGAGACAATAAAAAAAAGTTATACGATTGAGGCGGAGGCGGCAAGAACGTTTGACTTGACGGCTTTTCCTTCAATATTTGTAAACGATCAACTTGGAGGAGATTTAAGCTTATCAACTGTTGATTTCATACGTAGTGTTACTGGGGATTATTCTTCCAGGAATTTTGGCTATTTGGATTACAAAATTGCCTATTATACTTGGTGGAAATCAGGTGCACTGAAATTTGAGGCTTTACAAACCAAAGCCTTGCAAGAAAACCGCAATTTGACAGAAGAGGAGATAAAGTCTTTAATCGATGAAAAGGGAAGAGTAGCAATGCCTAGATCCCAAGATATACGAACATCGGTTGAATTACAATTCGTGTCCATTGAAGTAGAAGAAGATGAGGCTACGGTTATATTTGATGACGGCTTACGAACGAATCAAATGGTTTTGGTGAAAATAAATTATCAGTGGTATATTGCAGGCAATAAATTCCTTTCGCTACATCCTTGAGCACGCTGGGGCTTAGATCCATGTAAGGGGAGGATTGATGGCCTCCCCTTATCTATTTTAACCAGACTCTTCAGCAAATTGCCAAGTTTGTTCGGCAAATCGTTCTAAAAACTAATGAAAAGATGGAAGAAAAACCGCTTAAGCTTGACGGCGAGGTCTGCATCATCGCCCAGGTTGATGCCGATGACCATAATCCCGGCGCGTTTCAGGCAGAGGATGTGCGTGTGGTTGAGCGTCTGGTCATAGCCTTCTGCATCTTCGTATACAGGGTCGCCGTCATGTATACAAACTAGGAATTTACGACGCTGCAGGCATCTCTACAATGTTGTATCGGCTAGCTTCAAGCCCCAGTCCAGGACTTTGTAGTGAGTTCTGCCGGTGAACCCTGCGATCAGTGCCTGGACGGTCTCAGAAGAGTGCGTCACCAGAGGAACCCTTTCAGGGGCTGTCCTGGTTTTTGTTTGCTGCGATGTGATCTATAAATGGTGGCTTTCGGGCAGCGGAATGCCTTTGGGATAGATCTCCAGATAGCGCACACCCAGGGTAAAACCGAGCAGGGCGTAGGCGATGATACCCAGCGCCACGCCAATTTCGATGATGGAGGGGAAATAGGATACGGCGACCACGTTACCCAGCACACCCGGCGACCACTGCGGCGGAGCCACCAGCCCGGAGAGGGTGATGTTCCAGCGGTTAAGCACAACACCGACCACAACCAGGCTGAGCGCCAGCATAACCAGCCCCCGGCGTTTGCACAGGTTCGGCAGCAGCAGGATCAGCGCCGGCACCAGCCCGCCCAGCAAGATTTCAACACCCCAAAATGTAGTGGTATAAGGTGTGGTGGCGTTCAAGCGTGACAGGATATCGGCAGTGGATGGGGAGTTGCTGTAGTAGGATGTCGCAGCCCAGTCCCACACTTTGATATATAAATACCCCAGGGTGATCAGCCCGATGGTACGTGTGGTAGCGGCGCAGACTGCAGGCGGCAGGTACTGCCTGTGGCGTAATTGGCTGACGATGAGCGATGCCAGCATGGTCAGCGACATCCCGCCGGCGACCGCAGAGATGATAAACATCACCGGAAGCGATGGCTTGAACCAGATCGCCCGCCCGCTGAGCACACCGTATGTTGCGCCTAACGAGGATTGGTGCAGCAAGGAGAGCGCCATACCGATGGCGGCCAGTAAAGGCGTGAGCCGGTGCATAACATGACCTACCTTGCGCAGCAGGGGCCAGCGCTCGCCCAGTTTTGAATTTCCTGCAACAGCGATCACTTCCATCACCAGCACGGTGGAGTACAAAATTACGCACCAGGTGATCTCCCACAGGACAGAATGCACGTTCCAATAGACCAACGGGTGCCAGAAACGGTCTGGGCGCCCGATGTCCATCGCCAGGGCGATCATGGCGCTGGTGTACCCCAGAAAACCGATGAAAACAGCCGGGCGCGCCAGCGGCTCCAATTTTTTAATGCGAAACAGATAGACCGCTGCCGAGAAGGTGAAGGCACCGGCGCCAAGGGCAATGGATGAAAGATCCAGGGTGATCCACAACCCCCAGGGCACTTGGTCGCTTAGATCTGTGACATGCAGGCCTTTCAACAGTACCTGTGACATGGCTGCCAATCCGATAAGCAGCATCATCACCAGGGAAGCCAGCCAGATGTGGATCGGGCGGATCCCCGGGCGTTGGAGCGGTTGGTTTGTCAGGGTTTGCGCGGTCATATCAGCTTCTCCCATTTCCGGGGCGCACATAATGTACTTTGGGTTGCGTGCCCCACTCTTCGCGCAAGCGGAAGGTATCGTGTTCTGCCAGGTATTTTGAAACCGGGCTTTCCGGATCGTTGATATCGCCAAAGACGCGCGCCCCCACCGGGCAAACAGCCACGCATGCCGGGGTGGCGGCTGGGTCGACGCCAGGCTTCAATCCCTGCGAAAGACCGCGGTCGATGCGCTGGACGCAGAAGGTACATTTTTCGACCACACCGCGCGGCCGCCGTTCCACTTCTGCCGAGCCCCAGCGTGGGATGTTTGTATTGGGCTGCTCTGATACACGCCAGTTGAAGCGGCGCACGTCATAGGGACAGGCCACCTGGCAGTAGCGGCAGCCGATGCAGCGATCATAATCCATGGCTACGATGCCGTCACTGCGTACCCAGGTAGCGCCGACCGGGCAGACGCGCGTGCAAGGTGCTTCCTGGCAGTGCTGGCAAGGGCGGTTCATATAGAATTCGACGCCCAGTTCGGTGCGCTCGGGAAAGACGATATTCCACTGCATTTCCTCATCGGGCACGTCATTCACCGCCTGGCAGGTTTTTACACAATAGTTGCAGCCGATACAGCGCGAGAGATCGATGACCATGTGCCATTGGTTCTTGGACGACGGCTCCCCATTGTGGGTTTCGTTTTCATGGGTTGTCCGGCCGATCCCTTGCACGGCGTCCGCAGAAAGCGGACCGGTGATCGCCACCTGTGTCACCAACCCCGCTGCGGCGGTTATGCCAATGATTTTCAGCGCATCGCTGCGGGTCAGTACTGAATTTTTCTTTTCAACAGGCCCAGTTTTATCGCTATCTTCTGGGTCTTGAAGATTTTTAGCCTTACGCATCTTGCGACCCCTCATTGGATTCTGCTTCGTCTGGCTCATCATCCTCTTTCCGAGCGGTTCGGGTGCCTCTGATCTGGTTGCGCCCGACGAAAAAAGCGGTAGAGCCGCCCAAAGCCAGACCGATGATACCACCCTGGAACAGGGTCGAAAGACGGGAGCTTGCCAGGGCAGCCTCAAGCGCCTGGATGGTTTGCTCGGTCGGTTGGCTGCCTGCGGCAGGTGTTTCGCCGGTATATTGCTCCACGATGGTCGAAACGGTGGATGTGACCGGCAGAGTGGCAGCCACGGCCTTTGCGCCAGCTTCATAACCGGGTAGAGGCTCGCCGATGTGCAGCGTATCGGTGTGACAGGAGACACAGGTAGCCGGTGTGATGGTGAAGGTGTGACCGGTTGGGATCAACCCGTCTGGCGGTGGTGTTTTGGGCGGCAGCACCAATGCGTGACACTCCACGCAGCCGATATCCTTCATAATGTGAATATCGTTTTTGTGTTCGCCGATATCGTCCTTGTGGCAGTTGATGCACATTTCATCTGGATTTTCGAACAAAGCCGCCTGGCTGTGCGGATTATGGCAGTCTTTGCAGCCCACATCTGCCGTTGCGTGTCCGGTCAGGCGCCACTCGCCCAGGGTGGTGGTATGGCAGGAGCCGCAATACTCGGTGTCGGCGCGGGTGGGGATAATCGCCGGCGGGTGTTCGGCATCCGGGTTGCCGTGGCACGCCTCGCAGGCTACGCCCTCGGCGCTGTAACCGCCGGTGGTCGCGGAATAATTCGTGGTGTGACACACCAGGCACTCGCCCGGCTCACCCAGCGATTTCCAGCGCTCGGTAAAGATTGGATCATCAAAGGCATGGGCATGCGGGCTGTCAAGCCAGGCAGACTGCACGTCCGGGTGACACTCTGAACAGGCTTTGGTTGCTGCGGTTTCAGCAGGAGCCTGATCGGAAGGCGGAGACGCCGTGCCGCCGTCCTGCGCTACGGGCTGCGAGCCGGGCGCTGCCCAGGCAACATGGACGGAAAAACCCATGCAGATTGCCCATACCAACACACCGGCAAGCATGGCAGGATAAGTTTGTTTGAAGTGCATTTGTCTTTTTTTCATAAGCAACCTCTCGCGGGCAGGAGCCCAAGAAAAATTCCGGCAATATTTATTCAGGCAAGCTAAAGGGTTCTTTTGGCATGCTGGTCAGGAAATTCCAAAAAGCAGTCTGTGCACCTGTAGCAGGTCTGCGCTGGTTGCGTCCGATAAAAATCTCACGGCAGATATTCAGACCGCGCACACGGATTTCTGTGACTTTTTCTTTGCACAAGCGATCTACGACCATTTTTGAGATAAAACCAACACCGATGCCTTCCTGGACCGCAAGCGCGATGGCTTCGGAGTTCCCCAGGGTGATCACGGTATTTAAATCTCCGGTTGAGATGGTGAATTTTGCTAGCTCTTCTTGCAAGGCGCTGAATGTACCCGACTCGGTTTCGCGCATGATGAAATCGGCTTCAAGCAGCTCTTTTGGCTCGATTTCAGAGCGATTGGCCCAGGGGTGATCCAATGGGGCGATCAGGACGATAGGGTCGCAGAGAAATGAAATGGCTTCGATATCCGGGTAACTTTCATGATCCATGCTGAAGAGCGCAAAATGCACATTGCCTTCCACGAGGTCACGCAGCGCGTCCGATTGCGGGCTGACGCGACAGGTGACCCGCACCTGGGAGTAGGTGCGGTGAAAGCGCGCCAGTAAAAGTGGCAAAATATACTTGCCTGGCGTTGTGCTGCACCCGACAATCAGGTGACCGTAAATTTTTCCTTTGAGCGATTCCATGGTTTCGTCAATCGAAACTGAAAGCGTCACGGCTTCGCGCGCCAGGGGCAGCAGAGCCAACCCGGCATCGGTCAGCTCCAGGTTGCGCCCGCTGCGGATGAACAGGGGGAGATCGAAGTGCCGCTCCAGCACCTGGATGTGCTGGCTGACGCTTGGCTGCGTCATGTGCAGCTGCTTGGCGGCGCGGGTGAAATTCAGCGTTTCCGCTGAGGCTAGAAAGACATTAAGTACATGGACATCCAGCATAAAAGCCACCTTTCTTGTGAAGTTTAGCACAGAACCTATAGGCATTCCATACATATATTACATTAATGTCATAGGATTTACTTATGGAAATATATAAGCAATACCGATAAGTATTTTCTATCAATCACTCTTGTTTCTATAGGGATATGCTTATATAATCTTCGTGAAATGATGTACAAATCCGATTCAAGGCAGTTGAAATGCGTCAGATAACCTGGTTTCTAGCTCTAGCAGCAATTTTCATCCCCCTGGCCGGCTGTGCCACTGGTGGTGTGGCTGTCTCTGTCGAAAGCGAGATGGCTCTGGTTACCCCGGCGGCGGTCATTGAGGCGGCGCCCACTGTGCAGCCCACTGTCGCAGCACCTGCGCCAACACAAGTTGCTGTAGATCAATGCCTGACCTGTCATGCAGATAAGGAAATGCTGATTGACACAGCAAAGCCGGAGGAGGCTTCTGGTGAGGGGGAATCCAAAGGGGTTGGCTGAGGTGGCGAAGTGGCTCCGTTGGAGCCATGGGAGAAAGTGCTGGTAAGCGCAAGTAAATTCCCACAGACTGTGCACGGGCATATTGCCTGTACGGATTGCCACGGTGGGGTGCAATCGGCAGATAAAGACAAAGCGCATGATGGGCTGGTAGCCCGGCCCAGCGAAGGCGATCCTAATGCCTGTACCCAGTGCCACTCCAATGTGACGGAGGTGTACAAGGACAGCCTGCACGCCAACCTGACAGGGTACTGGACTGTGTTAAATGAGCGCAGCATTCCTGAAAATCACCCCCAATTGGAGGAAATGTTTGGCAACCACTGCGCCAGCTGCCACTCTTCATGCGGCGACTGCCATGTCGGCCAGCCGGCAAGCGTTGGAGGCGGTCTTTTTGATGGCCACCTGTTCACCAGCCAGCCGCCGATGACACGCTCTTGCACTGCCTGTCACGGCAGCCGCGTGGGTAATGAATACCTGGGCAAGAACGAGGGTTACCCGGGTGATGTGCATTTCCGTGAAGGGCGCATGAACTGTGTTAACTGTCACGGCAGCCATGAGCTGCACGGACAACCCGCTGAATGCCAGACCTGCCACAAGGGACCTGAGGACCTGGCCATGGCGCCGGCGAATCACCGTTACGCCGGGTTGCAATCGCCCACTTGTGAATCCTGTCACCCCAACGTAACCCTGGCGCAGGACAACATCGAAATGCACACTGTGCACGGTGCTGATCTTTCCTGTCAGGTATGCCACTCGATTACCTATACCAGTTGCGACGGCTGCCATGTAGCCATCAGTGAAAAGACCGGTAATCCATTTTTTGCCACCGACGATACCTACTTCACCTTTTTGATCGGTCTAAACCCGCAGCGCAGCTTTACGCGACCGTACAAATATGTTCCTTTACGACATGTTCCCAGCGCACCCACCAGTTTTGAGTTTTATGGGGAAAACCTGCTGCCCAACTTTAACGCACTGCCGACCTGGGCATATGCAACCCCGCATAATATCCAGTTGAAGACGCCCCAGACGCAAAGTTGCAACGCCTGTCATGGAAATGAGCAGTTGTTCCTCACATTAGATAAGGTAAACCCGGAAGAATTGGAAGCCAATCTACCGGTTGTTGTGCCGGCTATTCCCGCACCGATCCTGGATGAAACCAGTGTAACCACGCCTTAAAGTAACCTGATGAATGAAAGATATTTTAACCCTGGAGGATATATGTTCAAACGATTGCAGTCTCTGTTCGCCCTTGTAATTGCCCTGACGATGCTGCTGAGCGCCTGTGCGCCAGCGGCACAACCGACAACTGAAGTGGTTGTCGTCACCGCAGCTCCAGTTGTAACCGAAGCCCCCGCGCCTGCACCTGCGCCGACTGAGCCGCCGGCGCCGACTGAAGTCCCGCTGGATCTGCAGGCGGTCTTCACAGATGCCTTTGCCAAGATTGCTGAGCGGAAGCTGGCGTCCGTATCGGCTGTCAAGCTGAATGAAGAACTGGCTGACAAAGCGCCTTTCTTGCTGGATGTGCGGGATCTCGCTGAAATTGAGAAAGACGGTTTTATCGCCGGCTCGGTACATGTGCCGATCAAAGACCTGCTCAAAAACCTGGATAAACTCCCCGGGTATGATGATCCGATCGTTGTATATTGCGCTTCGGGCCACCGCGGCGGCATCGCACTGTCTGTCCTGACTGCGCTGGGGTATACCAATGTACGCAACCTGGGCGGTGGTATGGGCGCCTGGAACAAAGCGGGGTTGGAAGCTGTGGTTGGTGAAGCCCCCAAAGCTGCCGAATCCATCAGCACACCCATTGTCGCTGACCAGCCGCTTTTCACTACCCTGGATGAGTATCTTTCCAATCTACCGGAGGGTTACAATACGATCAAGGCTGATGCGCTGAACGAAGCGCTGGCTTCTGATAAAGCCCCTGTGGTAATCGATTTGCGTTCCGTTGAAGAATGGGACAAAGATGGCTATATCGAAGGCGCCATCAACATCCCCTTCCCCGAGTTTATGGCCAACCTGGATAAACTACCCGCCAAAGACCAACCCATTGTCGTGATGTGCGCTTCTGGTCACCGCGGCGGTATGGTGCTGCCAGCTTTGACGCTACTCGGTTATGAGAATGTCAAGAACCTGGGCGGCGGTATGGGCGCCTGGAAAGCTGCCAAGATGCCCGTGGTCGGTTGGGTCGATTGGACCAGCGTCTGGAGCGAATACCTGGCTGTATTGCCGCAGGGTTTTGGTGTGATTAGCGCTGGCGATCTGAACACGCAGATGGCCGAAGCAGCGCCTTTCTTGCTGGATGTACGGGATGCTGGTGAGATTGAAACTGAAGGCTATATTGCCGGTTCGGTCAACATTCCGGTGAAAGAGCTTTTGAAGAACCTGGACAAGCTGCCCGCTCTTGACCAACCTATCGTGGTTTACTGTGCTTCGGGTCACCGCGGCGGTATGGCGATGGCTGCGCTGCAGGTGCTTGGGTACAGCGATGTTAATAACCTGGGCGGCGGTCTGGGCGGCTGGAAAAAAGCAGAGCTGCCGGTTGAGATGGGTGCACCTGCTGCCCCTGTTGCTGGCGCTGCACCCGAAGTGGACGCCACAAAATTGCGAGACCTGGACGCTTTCTTCAGCAGCCTGCCCGAAGGATATTATGTAATCAAGGCTGCTGATCTTAACACAGAACTGGCCTCGGAGAGCAAACCCCAGGTTGTCGATCTGCGCACCGACGAAGAAGTCGCCAACGGTGTGATTGAAGGCTCAGTCCATATCCCGGTCAACGCCTTGTTGGCAGATATGACCCTGCTGCCGGCTGATAAGGCTGCCCCGGTTGTGCTCGCCTGCCAATCCGGTCATCGCGGTGGGTTCGGTCTGATGATCCTGCGCATGCTGGGTTGGACTGAAGTACGCAACCTGGGTGGTGGTGTTAACGCCTGGGCTGCAGCTGAGCTGCCGTTGGTGAAGTAAGTATAAAGAAGTTTACCGGTAATCCGGTCAAGCGATAATCTTAATGGTGGAATAGAAAAAGGGCTGTCGGGGAGTATATTCCTGACAGCCCTTTTGGTTATCTATTGGTATTTCCGGAAATTTTTCCGGTTGTTTTTTCACGCACCTGACAGAACATCAATTTCCTCTGCCCAGGAGCGGATGGCGCTCCCGTTGCGCTTGTCGCATTCCTTCCAGACGCCGAAAAGAACACTCAGGCGCGTTTTCCAAACCAGAAACGCTGCCAATCGCCGTTGCTACTTTGCAAAGCCATGAAGGTGTACAGTGCGCCAGCCCAGAAACCCATCACCATCATCAGGATCACCCAGATGATCGAAGGCAGCCAGGCTTTTTCGCGGAACACAATCCAGGCGGAGAAAAGTGTAAACCCAACATACAAATCGACCAGTGAGACGATCCCCCAGGGCATGGACATCAGTTTTGAGCCTTCAGCGAAAAAGTCACCAACAGTGAACTCATAAATTAGCACACCGGTCATGGCCAGCAACCCGGCAAGAGAGATGAATTTTGCAATTTTCATAAATGGCTCCTGAGAAGGCTCATCATCCCGAGGATGATCAAGCCGAGCAGAAGATAAGTTGATATAAAATCCATATTATTTCCCGCAATCTTTAAGCTTTTGCGGCAACGACAGCAAACCCGATTGCACCCGGCCCAAGATGGGCGCCGATAACGGGGGTGATATCTTCAATCATGAGGTCGCCGCTTGGAAGCAGGTGTTCTGCCATGGCACGCAATTTGGCGACGCGCTCGGGGACGGCGTGGGTATGTACCAGCGCCACGCGCTCCAGTTCGCCAACTGCAGCCAGCATATCTACAATCCGCTGGAGAGCGCGCTCTCGTGTGCGTACTCGCTCTGTACTCGGAATGCCCTTATGCATCTTCAGAATAGGCTTTACTTGCAGCAAGCTGCCAAAACCCGCCAGGTACTTGTTCATACGCCCGCTGCGTTTGAGAAATTCCAGCGTATCCAACGCAGCAAAAACATAGCTGCGCTGGCTTTGGTCCTCAAGCGCTTGCATAATTTCTGTTGCAGATTTGCCTTCTGCAGCCATTTTTGCAGCGGTCTCCACCATAAAACCGCTGCCCAAACTTAATTGCTGCGAGTCTATCACAGTGACGGATATTTCGCCTGTGTCTTTAGCTGCCATTCTGGCCACATCCATGATCGCGCTTAGTGCAGAGGACACATGAATCGATAATACCTCGCTGGCGCCTTCTTCTGCCATGGCGATGTATGCCACGCGAAACCTCTCGATAGACGGCACGGCTGTGGTGGGATGCTCTGGGAAGAAAGGCAGTTTTTCGTAAAATTCCTGGCGGGTGATATCCACATTGTCCAGGAAGCTTTGCCTTCCAACATTGATGTAAAGTGGCACAACATGGATGCTGTAGCGGGCAATTGTTTCGGCGGGCAAGTCGCAGGTGCTGTCGGTGACAATTCGTACAGTCATATCAAACCTCGTTATGGGATTAAGATAACACCCAGTACAATCTCTGTGACCAGGCTGATAATATTTGAACGCGCATAGGATTTATCTGCAACGATAGAAAAGGCGCGGGCCGCAGCAATCCCTAGATAGCTGTAACCCAATACCTGATAGGCTGGCGGGCCTAGAAAAAACGGTAAGATACCCAGCGCGATAAATAGGCCGCCAAATATGGAGCGGATTTCTGACACGCCGCGCACGCCGCCGGCAGTTAAACCGGTAAACCCAGGCACTGCCGAAGGTTTGATAAATGCCAATAAACCGGTGGCGATCGTCGCCAGGGCTGCGATGATTTTTAGTATCATTAAGAGGTCCATAATTTTCTCCATACCTGTTGTAACCACACTAGTGTTAAAACCCCTTGCTTACGCCTTCGCCTCGTTAATCTGATCCAGCAATGAAAAGAGCTCTGCATTTTCTGGGATATCCGACATGGAGTGGCCGTAATGCACAAAACGCGCCACGCCGGCTTTATCTACAATCACCTGGGCTGGCATGCGGCCCAGCTTGAAAAGATTTACTTCCTGCCCGTAGAGTTTAAGCACACTGGTCTTTGGGTCGGGCAGACCGATAAACGGCAGGTCGTTCTTCTTCCAGTAGGCTGCAAAAGCCTGTGCGTCTTCTGGACCCAGTACGATGATCTGTGTCTGGCGTTTGACAAATTCTGCATAGTCCTGGCGCAACTGCGCCATATGCCGCTGGCAGAAGGGTCAGACAAACCCGCGGTTAAACACTAACAGGATATTTTCCGTCCCGGAAAAATCGGAAAGGCTGACGGCATTCCCCTGAAAATTCTGCAGAGTAAAGTTTGGTGCTGGTTTATTTATGGCGACTTTTGGCATCGAATTCTCCCACTCTTATGATGAGTATTAAGCATACTTCAAAACATGAAAAATTGTGAATAAATTGGGCGAAGCCTGTCCCCTCATAGATAAATAGATCCTATCCAGTCCTTGAAGAGGAGGCAGAGGGTTTTGCTCTCATAAGCGCAACCACTAAAGTTGCAGCCACCAGGGCAAAGGTGATCCAGGTCGGGATTGCCACCGCGGCAATGGCTGCATGTTTGAAGGAAATCCCTGCCAGAGCCCAAAGGATGACCAGGGCATATGCGATATCCCGGCGGCTGATATTCATCAACACAGCAATTACCAGTACGGCAACCAGGATGATCCCCATCCAAATTTCGGGGGCGATACCGAATCGATCCCACTGCAGATAATCGAGCACGGAGGTGATGTTAGCGACCGTTGCTACGGTGATCCAGCCCAGGTAGATGCTGAACGGCAGGCGCACAGCCCAACGTTCGGCAGCGGGGACTGCTGTACGCCCGATGCCAAGACGAAGATAGGTGATGATCAGCGTCGCCAGCAAAACCAACATGACGGGCGCGGTCAGCAGGAACTGCTCGTAATGCCAGAGCAGGATCCAGGCGATGTTGGCAATCCCGCCGAGTACAATCCACCAACCGGTTGATTGCAGGCGCGGGTTCTGGCGTTGGGCGGGCAGCGCCTGGAAGATCGCATAAGCGATCAAGCCAACATAGATTAAGCCCCAGATTGAAAAAACATATCCTGCCGGGACAAAATAAACCGAAAAGCGATCGGAGATTTCGCCCGTGTTTTGCCCGTTGATGGGCAGCGCATTGGCCAGTGCATTGACGATGATGGTGGCGATGATGGATAGAACTACTGAGATTTGTCGAGTGATGTCTTTCATATTGAACCTTTCGTTTGATTCCGTTCCTGTTAATTTAGATGAATTATTTGATTGGAAGTTGCTGCAGCTTTTAACTTTATTCTTCCTGCCGGTAAGCTGCCAACACACGCTGGCGTGACTCGCCGTGATCCACAATGGGTGCGGGATACTCTATACTGATGGTGCATCCGGATCTGCGCTGCAGCTCTTGAGGCATCTTCCAGGGTGTGTGGATGTAATCATCCGGCACCGCAGCCAACTCTGGCACCCAGCGACGCACATAGACGCCGTGCGGATCGAACTTGATGCCCTGCAGCACCGGATTAAAAACCCTGAAATAGGGTGCGGCGTCGGTGCCGGTGCCGGCTGTCCACTGCCAGCCGCCGTTGTTAGAGGCGGGGTCGCCGTCGATCAACTGCTGCATGAAATAGCGTTCACCCCAGCGCCAATCTACCAACAAATCCTTGGTCAGAAAGGATGCCACGATCATGCGCGCCCGGTTGTGCATCCAGCCGGTTGTGTGGAGCTGGCGCATGGCAGCATCCACCACTGGATAGCCGGTGCGCCCTGCCGCCCAGGCTTGGAAATCATCCGGGTCGTTACGCCAGGGAATTTCCCGCAACGCCGGGCGAAAGGCTTTCTCGCGTACAAACGGGAAATGGTAGAGAATGGCGATATAAAATTCACGCCAGATGAGCTCGTTAAGCCAGGTCTCTGCCCCGCGGCGGGCTGCCGCATTCTGGGCCTGCGCTTCTGCGCGCCGCGCAGCCCAAACTGCCTGCCGGGCTGAGAGCATACCAAAGCGCAGATAGGGGGATAAGCCGGATGTTCCGTCCAGATCCATGCGGTTGCGGTCTTCGTTATAACGGTTGATGGCATGATCGCTGAAAGCATCCAGGCGCTGCTGTGCTACGGCTTCGCCTGCAGGAAAGAGGCCCTGGTCATCATATTGGGATGCGCTGGAGATGCTCATGCTGGCTATGGGCGGAACTTGTGGCAGCTTTACTGGGGGAGCCAGGGGTTTGCCTGGGAAAGGCCGGTTGTACCACATGCGGCTGAAGGGCGTGAAAACTGTATACGGCGTCCCATCGTCTTTGTGCAGCGTTTCTGGTGGGTGGACTGTTACGCCGCCGGTAAGTGTGAGCGGAAGCTCCTGCTTTATACTTTCATCCCTGCGCCGGGAGTAGGGGGAGTAATCTGCTTCTGCGAAGATGGCGCTGGCTTTGGACTCGTGGACCAGGTCGCTCAATACCTGCTGCGGCTCACCCTGGCGCAGGATCAGTGCGCTGCCCTTGCTGCGCAGATCGCTATCTAGTGCACGAAGCCCGGCGAACAGGAATGACTGGCGCTTCTCACTGTTGTATTGGGAAGCCAGCAATTGGGGGTCCAGGATAAACACGGGGAGCACCACTCGGGAGTGATCCATTGCGGCCGAAAGCGCCTGGTTGTCGCTCAAGCGTAAATCGCGGCGTATCCACCAGATAGCAGTGCTCATAGAACAGGCTCCTTGATATTCTTTATTTCGATTATTCTTTTTGCTTGCTCACCTGCGGCGCGCAGTGCATCTTGGGCAACGCGCAAACCACCCAAAGCTACCGCAGCAGTGGACTGCCCGGGAAAAATCGAATCGCCCACCAGCCACAGGTTGGAAGCCAGGCGCGGCCCCATCGTGCGCAGCAAACTGGTTTGCGGGTAACCGCCCACCCAACCCCATTTGCGGCGGGTGAAACGCTGGAAGGTGATTGGTGTTCCCGGCATGACCAAACGAGCAGATTGGCGCAAGCCCGGGATAACCAGCGCAGCAGCGTCCAACAGCTTATCAGCCAGCGCAGTTTTACGTGCTTCATAGGCAGGACGGTCGTGTTCGTAAAGCTGCTGCCAATCTTCCAGGGATGTGTGGGTACTGAGCGTCATGGCGCGTTGACCCACGGGGGCGCGACTGGCATCCCAGACGGGGCTGAGCGATGCAAAAACACTGTTGCCCTCACCAAGCGGGCGGCGCAGGATCACCTGGTGGTGCAGAGGAAAGTCTGGCGAAAGGCCTGATTCTTCCAACCCGAGGTAAACCACAAACGCCCCCCAGCCATCCGCTGGACGAGACGGCAGCCGGCGTATGGGCTGTGGAACACCTCCATCGTAAATTTCAGCCAGGTTCCAGGGGGTCAGGTTTGCGATGACTAAGTCAGCCGGGAAGATTTCGCCTCGTTTTGTTTCCACAAGGTAGGTTTGACCAGTGTCCTTGTGGAGCTTTGTGACCTCGTGGCGGTATAAAACCTGCCCATCGTGGCTGCGAATGGCCGCCACCAGGGTTTCTGCAATGGCACCCATCCCGCCCTGCAGGTGAACCACACCGCGGCGGGGTAAATCCAAGGCTGCTGCGCCGTACAGGGCGTTGGCGTGCTGGCTGCTGGTTTGTGCAGAAATGAGCAGTTGGGCGTCCACAAATAAGCGCAGGCGCTCAGAAGCCTGGTGCAGATGTGCAGCGACAGGGCGAAAGGCATCAGCGGCCAGGGATGCCGGGTTGTTTTTCAGCATCCACGGCAGGCCAATTGAGGCGGCATGAGAGAAATCGCTGAAGGATTGGAAAGGCCAGGGCGGCAGGCGCAAAGCCAGCTGCCATAGCTCATCGGCGCTGCGCTGCTGCCAGCGAAAGAAATCGATCCCTGGCTGCCCGAATGTTTCACCAATCTCACCCCAATCCGTCGTGTCTGTGTGTCGGGTGATGCTGCTCCCATCTGGCAGGTGAACCACCATGGCAGTCTCTGACGGGTGAGCGGGCCATTCGGCGATCCCCGCTGCTTGCGCCAGCAAATCCATCGGGCCCCCCGGGTAGAAGCCACCTGCCAGGGTAGCGCCTGAATCGAAGCGGTAGCCCTGGTGGAAGTAGGTGCTGGCGCATCCGCCCGGGTACACCTGTGCTTCCAGCACCGTCACTTCCATTCCGGCGCGCGCCAGGGCGGCTGCAGTCGAAAGACCGCCGACACCGGCGCCGATGACAACCACACGCTTCATGGGGCTAATTTGCCTCGCTGTTCATCTTCCAGGTCTGCCCGATCTTTCCGGATGCGCCTGTCTGCCGCAATGCAGATTGGATCATCAGGAATTCACCGATATTGTCCGTGGTCAGCAGCCCAACCAGCCTGTCATTCTCGGTGACGGGCATGGTGCGGCAGCTGCAGCTTTGCAGGCGGGCAAACGCCGTTTCGAGCATTTCTCGGCTGTCAGCGGCCTCAAAATCGCGGCGCATAATTCTTTCAACTGGCATGTGCATCTCCTGGCGGGAAAGGGCTGCCATCACCTCGTCACGGCGCAAGATACCTACCACGCGCTCGTTGTCAACCACTGGGAAATCTGTCTGCGATCCAGCCAGGATCAGCTCCACTGCGCGGGCCAGGGTGTCATTTGTTGACAGCGTGTCGAAATGGGTGATGGTTACCTTTTTGACGGGAATGCCGCCCAGGGAGGTTTTCATCTGAACCATGGAGGACTCCTGTGCAGCGCCTATCCACACAAAGAAGGCTATGAACACCAAGAAGGGATTGGCGAAAAGACCCACAAATCCAAACACCAACGCCAAGCCCTGACCGATGGATGCGGCAATGCTGGTGGCCTGGGTATACTCCATGCGCATGGCTAGAAGCGCCCTAAGCACACGCCCGCCGTCCATGGGGAAAGCCGGGATCAGGTTGAATAAGACCAGCGAGATATTGACGATCATCAATCTTTCAATAAACGACCCGCTGGTGAGGTTGATATTAGAGAGCGGCGAAAGCGTGCCGGTGATAAGCAGCCAAATAAACAGTAGTGCAGCAAAGAAGACATTGACCGCCGGGCCAGCTACAGCAACCCAGAACTCCTGGACGGGTTTTTCGGGCATGCGCTCCAGCCGGGCCACGCCGCCGATGGGATACAGGGTGATATCACGCGTCTTGACGCCGTATCGTTTTGCGGTGAGGGCATGACCGAACTCGTGCGCCACGACAAAGCCGAAAAGGATGATGGTAAACAAGATCCCTTCCAGCGTACCAGCCAGGCTTTGCGTCTGCTGCCAATAGCTGAGCCCAACCCAGCCGATGATCAGCACAAAAGTTGCATGGATAAAAACATCAATCCCCGAAACCGTTCCAATTCTCCAGGCCCACTTCATCTCGAACTCCTTTGTCGTAAATGTACAATAATTGTATATATATTGTACACTATTATTCGATAGATATATTAGAATTACGGTAGCAAAGTATAAATTTTAGATTAGAGAGTTCCTGGAGGAAGACCTGCGTCTCAGCCATTTCTCAATCTCAATCAACGCATATGCCGCCAGGCCGACCGCCAGCACATCCAGCCAGAGAATCAGAGAAAGCGGAGCGCTGCCGAATATTTGCTGCATGAATGGTACGTAGGTATACACAAGTTGGATCAGGATCATCAAAACCGCACTCCCCACTGCCCAGGGATTTGTGAAAAAGCCAAGTTGAAACGGAGAAAGGGTAAGAGAGCGGGCGTTGAATAAATAGAACAATTCCACAAAGATGATCACATTGACTGCAACGGTGCGTGCCTCTTCCAGCGAAGCGCCTCGCATTATCTCGTATTCAAATAAACCAAAGGCCCCGATTAAGATTATGAAACTGACCAAGATGATGCGCCAGATTAGCACGTTGTCCAGGATGGGCGCCTGGGGATCGCGCGGCTTGCGTTTCATCAAGCCGGGTTCTTTCGGTTCAAGTGAAAGCGAGATGCCCATCACACCTGCAGTCAACATATTGATCCACAACAACTGGATAGGCAAAATCGGCAGTGTGGCGCCCGTGATGATAGCGGCCAAAAGCACCAGGCCTTGTCCCAGGTTGGTGGGTAAGGTCCAGGCAATAAACTTGGTCAGGTTGTCAAAAACACCACGCCCTTCTTCGATGGCAGCTTCGATCGTAGCAAAGTTATCGTCTGTAAGCACCATATCGGCTGCTTCCTTAGACACATCTGTTCCAGTGATGCCCATGGCAATGCCGATGTTTGCCTGTTTCAGTGCAGGGGCATCGTTTACCCCATCTCCTGTCATGGCAACCACGTGGCCCAGCGATTGCAGCGCTTCCACCAGGCGCAGCTTTTGTTCGGGCGCCACGCGGGCGAAGACATTCGCCTCTTCTGCTTTTTTGATCAGCTCGCTGTCAGATAGTCCCGATAAATCGGCGCCAGTCAGTACAGTACCGCAATCATCCTGGCATAAACCGATCTGCCGGCCGATTGCGGCAGCCGTAAGGGCATGGTCTCCGGTGATCATCTTTACGGTGATGCCGGCTTGCTGGCTTACCCGGATTGCACTGACGGCTTCCGGCCGGGGTGGGTCGATCATTCCTTGCAGCCCCAGCAAGGTCAGATCAACCAAGTCAGCATGGCTGATTTTATCGGCGCCGGGTTTTTCGAGCTGCGCAAAGGCCAGCACCCTCAAACCCTTGGAGGCCATCTGCTCCATTGTTTTTCGAAAATCATCCTTTGCGCATGCTGAGATATTACCATTGCTATCTAGTGCGCCTGAACAAAGCCCCAGCAAGACCTCTGCTGCGCCTTTGACATAAATTTTTCCACCAGCATGTAAGGTAGCCATATACTGGTATTGTGACTCAAATGGGATGGCATCGATCCTGTCGGGATAGCTATTCTTATTCGTAGCCAACCCCACCTTGTGTGCCACTACCAGTAATGACCCTTCGGTCGGGTCGCCTTGTATAGTCCAATGCCCATCAATTTCCACAAGTTGGCTATCGTTGCATAATAACCCGGCAATGATTGTTTCTTTCACTGCGAGGTCATTTTTCCAGCTTGTGCCAGGGGTAACTGCGTGAGATATCTCTCCTTCAGGTTGATATCCCACCCCGCTGACGGCATAGCTGCCTCCCAGGGTGTGGATTTCCTGCACAGTCATCTCGTTCTGGGTGAGCGTGCCAGTTTTATCAGAGCAGATGATCGTGGTTGAGCCAAGCGTTTCCACTGCAGGTAAGTTTCGAATGATGGCATTGCGTTTTGCCATACGAGAAACCCCAATTGCCAGCGTTACAGTTAGAGCGGCTGGCAAACCTTCAGGGATGGCGCCCACAGCCAGTGCTATAGCAGCCATGAGTGTATCGATCACAGGTTGGCCGCGCAGGGTGCCAATGCCGAAAGTCAGGGCTGCCAGGATCAAGATGGCTACCAGCAAAACACGGCTGAACTGGCTGATCTTCTGTGTCAGCGGGGTCTCTAACTCTGTTGCGCTGGAAATTAATTTTGAGATGCGTCCGATTTCGCTTTGATCGCCGGTGGCAACGACAATCCCGCTGCCGACCCCATAGGAAACCAGCGTGGAAGCATAGGCCATATTTCTCCGCTCTGCCAAAGCAGCGTCACGTGCAACCTGGGAGGCGGCATCTTTTTCTACAGCCACCGACTCGCCCGTGAGAGCAGATTCGATTATTTGCAGATCGCGCGAGCCGATAAGGCGGATATCCGCTGGGACGCGCGCCCCGGCTTGTAATTGGACAATGTCCCCTGGAACAAGCTCCGCAGCCGAGAGTCGCAACGTTTGGCCGCCCCGCAGGACAACAGCTTCCGTTGTCATCGTTTTTGATAATGCCGCGATGGCCTGTTCCGCTTTTGATTCCTGGATGTATCCAATCACTGCGTTGATAAACACAACTCCAAAGATCACCAGCGCATCCTTCCAATCTTTCAAGAATGCTGTTACCAGGCTGGCGACCACCAGGATGATGACCAAAGGATTATTAAACTGCTGTAGGAAACGCTGCAGTGGACTTTTCCCTTTTGGGGGTGTAAGCACATTTCGCCCAAAGCGTTCCAGGCGGTGTTTGGTCTCAAAAAGATCCAATCCTCGTTGGGGATGGCTGTCCAGCAGATCAATCACTTCTCCTGTTGGGATATGGTGCCAGTGTTTGCCAAGTAGAGAATTCATCGCAGCAGTCTCCTTGTTTTCCAACCCCGGTAGGCAAACAGAATTGGCAGACCCAGGCGCATCCCCAGACCTATAATCCACCAAAATGGATGAGAGGAAAGCTTTGACGTTACCTCATCCAAGACTTCTGTTGTATTCTTATCCTTTGCTGAAAATTGGTGCCGGTGCACCCAAGTTGCAAAAGGACCGCTCAACTGGCGGTCTATAAAACCGTTGGGGGTGACATCTTCGATGCGTGCATGCCAACGCAATGGGATAGGCCCTAACCACAATGTAAATTTCATCTCATCGCCTTCGGCCAGGATATCAGGGGCTTCGTGGATGCGCGCAACGATTGGCGGCGGAGTGATAGCAGCCATGCTGGCAGCGCGGCTGTGGAATTCAGCCACCTTATTCAGGGGAGCTCGAACAAAAAAGCGGTGACGGTAAATCATTCTAATATCTCCAGGAGCGAAATTGTAGCTGCCACCACCTGGTTTTGCTGCTCGCTGCGAGAAATCAGAGCCGGATTGTCGCCAGCCTGGTCGCCGTACCAACCAAATTGTGCGTGGTTTCCACCTTCGATTTGAACCCAGACGGTGTCTTCTGGTAAAAGGTGGCGCGAGGCCTCGATGTCATCCAGGGTGGCCAGCCCATCTTGTGAACCAAATATGGACGTGACTTTTAATCCAGATGCAGACAAGTCATCGCTTGAAGTGGGATAAGCTGCCCAAAGCACCAGTCCTTTCAGCAACCCAGGGTGGTTTGCCGCGTAATTGGCTGCCATTGCGCCGCCCAGGGAATGCCCACAAACTGCCCAATGCTGGACATTTGGGAAAGCGGCTATGATCCTGTCAGCAACATTTGGGTTGAAGACAGCCAGGTTGAGCGGCATGCGTGCAATGACGACAAGGTAACCTTGCGCGGCAATCTGGTGCGCTGTGGGGGCGTAGGCGCGGTAATCCACGCGCCCTCCAGGATAGATGATCAGTCCAGTGCTCGGCTGGGTGGTGTTTGCGGGTGAAAATACCAACCATTCACCCGATGAAACCGCCACATCAGGATTTATTTGCAGGGCAGATAACGCTTCAGGCATGGGCCCAGCAGGCATTTTGGCCCAGATGACAAACCCGGCGAGGGCGCCTGTAAGCAGCAGTCCAAATACAAGGAGTGAGATGCGTAAGGTTTTAGACATGGGTTTTCTCGGTTTCAATAGCCACTTGTGCACGGTGAGCCGGTAAAATGATATACCGGTAAGCAAAGGACACTGCCCAGGCCATAAGTAGCGCGCTAAACACACCTGGCGCCCACCGGCCTACCTGCGCCAGCAAGAAGCCGCCTACAGAAGGAGCGATCACTCGCGAAATTGCCTCTAGCGAGGCGGCAATCCCCAAAGTGCCGCCCACTTCCTCTGCACTAACAGATTTGCTGATCGCGCTTTGAAGGACTGTATTCAGCACACCGCCGGACAGCGAAAGAGGGATGATCACCAGCAGCAGCACCCACAGTTGGCTGGTAAAAGACCAGGCGAGAAGTGAGCCAGACATCAACCACAGCCCGGTGATGATCAACCAGTTCTCGCGAAAACGCCGCGTCAGCAGCCCGATCAAACCACCCTGTACGATGACTGAGAGCAGACCCACGTAGGCAAGGACATACCCGGTGGTTTGAGAGCTCAGCCCGATAGATTGGGCATAAAGGGAGAAAATGGTTTGAAAAGTGGCAAATGCCATACCGTATACAAAGCGCAGGTGCAACAATGGGCCAACTTTGGGACGGTTGAGTGCCTGCACCAGGGCTTTGAGGGTGAATGGAGGCCGTTTGTTTAGTGCCATGGCGGCGCGCCGTTCGGACGTAAGCGATTCGGGCAGCAAGAAATAGATCGCCAGCAGGTTGAGCGAAGCGATCGCTGCTGCAACAAAGGCAGGGATGTTGTAGCCCCATTGGCTGAGCGCGCCGCCGGCTGCAGGTCCGATAATAAAACCCAGGCCAAAGGCAGCGCCGATCAACCCCAGCCCCCTGGCGCGGTTTTGTTCGTCGGTGACATCGGCAATATATGCTTGCGCCACGGAGATGTTGCCTCCCGTCAGACCATCCAGGATGCGGCTAAAGAACAGAACGCTGATAATGAGTGCGTTTGCTGCTTGCGGCGCAATATGAGCAGCCAACCCCTTACCGATCGCCGGGGCAAAGCCGAGTAAAAGAAAACCAAGGAAAGTGCCAAAAACCGAAAGGAGCAATACGGGTCTGCGACCATAGCGATCCGATAAACGACCCAGGAGCGGTGAGCCAACGAGCTGTGCTGCAGCATAGGATGCGACCAACAGGCCGACGATCACCGCGCTGGCTCCATAGGACTCGGCGTAAAAGGGCAGGAGCGGTAAGATCAAGCCGAAGCCGAGTAGATCGACAAAGACGATAGCGAAGATCGTGATTAAGCGTGAGTTCTTCATCAGGGTGCCTGTACCAGTAAACAGGTTATGAAGTTTTGAGTAAATTAAAACCGCCCCAGCCACTCAAGGATAGGTCCGGCTTCGCATGCCAGGTGCTGTTGAACAGCCTGGCGGTAGGCAGAATAATAATGCTGTGCCAAAGCCGGGGAGAGACCATGGTTCTCCAGCAGACCCTCCAGCCATCCGACAGAGTGATCGAGCAAATGGATATCACCCAACGCCAGGGCTGAAGAAATATAACGCGTGAAATTGGTATTGGCTTCGTCCACATGGCTGGTTTCCATGTGCGAGTTCCCAAGCAGGTTATTTACCGAGGCAATGATCAGGGTTTCCTTTTCGCTAAATTTTGCCAGGGCAGCTGCATAGATTGGCGGGATAGGCTGCGTTTTTGGCGGTTCGATTGGGCGGCTGAGGATTTGCTCGATCGCCTGGGGCACCCCGATCAGATCATCCCCCAGGTAGTGTCCGTTAATGCGGTTGGTGAGAGCAGGGATCTCCGTGAAAAGCCCGCCACCGTAAGCCAGCGGGACGCCCTGGCTGTTGACGTACCTGCCCATCTCGTGCAGCGCCGCGGCGCTGTGCAATGTCTGGGAAACCGAAATCACCAGGCGCGGCGAGGTTTG
Source organism: uncultured Anaerolineaceae bacterium (assembly GCA_964614855.1). GTDB lineage: Bacteria > Chloroflexota > Anaerolineae > Anaerolineales > UBA4823 > CAWJHE01. Next base: position 26,768 of record CAZTMX010000008.1, read on the forward strand.
CTTCAATGTCACATCCAGGCGCGAGAGCGGCACATTAGCGCCCAGGTACACCACATCCCAGCCGCGCAGGTGCAGGATAAAGGACAGCAGTAGCAGACTGAACTCGTGCACCTCGCCGGGTGGGCAGGCTGCCAGCAGGCGCCCAGGACGAGTGGGCATAGGCGCTGAAGCGTACAGGGTGTTTAACCGGCGCATGGCCAGCGCAGAGGCGAAGTGCTCTTGTTGGACGCTGGCATCTCCGCTGTACCACAGCCTGCCGATCTCTGCCAGCCCCTTTTGCAATAGCTCGATGCACACTGTCTCGGGGGCGGCCGAGGCAAAAGCCTGGGCGAGCACTTGTTCGGCTGCGGGCTCGTCAAAAGCCTGGCAGGCTGCCAGCCAGCTGCTGCGCAGCTCGTCGAGCGTGGCGGCATCGGTGCCAAGGGTGCGCTTCACCGGCGTCTGGGGGAGCGGTAGTTGGTTGGTGTTTTCCAGGCTGCGCCATAACTCTACTGCATGGCTGATGCTCAGACCTTCGTGCTGGCGCGCTACCAGCCACTTTAGCATTTCAATCTCGTTCTGGGTGTACATCCGGTGCCCACCGGCTGAGCGCTGGGGTTTGAGCAGATTGTAACGCCGCTCCCAGGCGCGCAGCGTAGCCGGGGTTAACCCGGTTTCATGGATCACGGCTTTCAGGTTGTAGGTGGGCTTATTTTCGTTCATCATTTTCCTTCTCTGGCCCGGGCAGGCTCGCTTTTGCACCCTTCTCGAAAAAAGTAAATTGATATATACAGTAAATGTTCATATATTGTAAATGTTATTTTACCATATTGTATAAAATAATGATAAGAATTTTAGGAGTTGTGCACTTCCGGTCTGCACTTGATTTCTTGCATACAATTCAATATACTTTAGGTATGGATGAGCTGCATATCTACCAGAAAATTGTCGAAGCGGTGCGAAGTGATATCCTTTCGGGTAAGCTGAAACCAGGCGACCGCCTGCCTCCCATTCGCAAGATGACTGGGGAGTGGGGCTGTACACAGGGCACTATATCGCGTGCTTACCAGGAGCTGGCACGCCAGGGTCTGGTGATTGGACGCGTAGGCCAGGGCACGCGAGTGATCGGCAAATCACAGGAAGAACAGCGTACTCCACTACGCCGGGCGGTCCTTTTTAACCGCATTGAAGCGTACCTGCTGGAAGTGATGACGGCTGGATATACCCCGGATGAAGTCGAACAGGCTGTGCGAATGGCGTTGGAGCATTGGCGCACTTACACCGAAACCCCTCAGGAAGACGATGCCAATGTGTTGAAATTTGTGGGCAGTCATGATCCAGCCATAGCGCTGATTGCTGCAGAAATCCCCAATATAATTGCGGGCTGCTGCATGCACCTGACTTTTTCCGGCAGCCTGGGTGGATTGATTGCCCTGGCGCAAAATAGAGCTGACCTGGCGGGATGCCATCTTTGGGATGAAGAAACCGATACCTATAACCGCCCATTTGTGCGCCGCCTTTTACCGGGCAGGAAGATCGCCCTGGTCACCCTGGCGCAGCGTCGGGTGGGTTTGATCCTGCCGCCGGGGAACCCACAGGGGCTGCAGGGATTATCTGACCTTGCCCATCCTGGTCTGCGTTTTGCCAATCGACAGGCGGGTTCTGGCACACGGGTGTGGCTGGACGCCAACTTAAAACGTCTGGGTATCAATGGGGAGACGATTAGCGGTTATCAGCATGAGAAACTGACCCATTCAGAAGTAGCATTGACCATTGCACAGGGTTTTGCGGATGTGGGGTTAGGGGTGCAGACCGCAGCAGAAAGCCTGGGGTTAGATTTTGTCTTTCTGACAACCGAACAATATGAGCTGGTGATCCCAGAAGAGAATTTTTCGCTCCCCGCTCTGCAGACGCTGGTGCGCTGGTTGACCACCGATGAAGCCAAAGCCGCGATCGCTGGCTTGGGTGGGTATGATGTTTCTGGTACTGGAGTTATCGAGTGGGTGAATTAAGCAGGAACCCCTGATTTCCCTGAATTTCAGGTTTCATCTACCAGTTGCTGGTAGTCTTCTGCCGTGTCAATATCGAGCAAAAGTCTTTCATCATCCCAGGGGACAACCTGTGGTGGATACTGAGACAGGATTTGTCGGGCTCCGGCATCCCCAATGAGGTTTAGCAAATCTGGAAAAACAACCCGGTCGAAAAGGACAGGATTGGCGCGCCTGCCGGCGATAAGCGGCGCAACAACAGCTGCCCCGGAGTGAATGTGCGCTTTCACCAGCGCCACCACCAGCTCTTTAGGAATTTGCGGCTGGTCGCCCAGCAAGAACAGTGCAGCTGAGGTTTCGTGCGGCAGAGCCAGGACACCGGTGCGCACCGATGTGCTTTGCCCCTGCTGCCAATCGGGGTTATCAATGAACATTACATTCAGGTCAAGTAACGCAGATTGGATTTCCCCGCCATTGGCGCCGGTAACCACCAGCACTGGGGATAGCCCGGCTTCCAAAGCTGTGTTTACGACATACCAGATCAACGGCTTGCCGCGCCAGGGTAATAGCAATTTGGGTCGACCCATGCGCGAGGATCCACCGGCTGCCAGGATAATCCCGGCAGCAGGCCTTCTTCCGGAGTGGGTTTCTGTAGATGGGATGCTCATCGTATCCTGACGGCTGTTATTCTGTGCCTATACTTAGATCATTTTTGGTTCAGCGATATATTTAGCCTGGTAAGACCCCATGCCGGACGGCGATAATCTCTGCCATCACCGCCAGCGCTATTTCTTCGGGATAACGCGCTCCCAGGTGTAAGCCAACAGGGGCGTGGATTCTCCCCAGGCTTTCTTCTGGGACACCCATCTCGCGCAGCGCCAGCAGCCGGTCAGCGTGGGTTTTTCGTGAGCCCAGTGCGCCGACATAACGCGCTTTGCTTGCCAGTGCAACCTGTAATGCGGGATTGTCGAGCTTGTCATCGTGGCTCAGGCAGACCACATAGGTGGCTTCATCTGGGTGGAGGTTTTTTAACGTATCGGCAGGCCAGCCTTTGATCAGCTGGTCCACATGGGGAAACCTCTCGCGAGTGGCAAATGCCGAGCGTGCATCGATAACTGTAGTGTGGAAGCCCATTGTCTTGGCGATGGTGACCAGGGGGATGGCGATGTGCACAGCTCCGACAATCACCAGCCTTGGAGGGGGTGAAAAGACATCGATAAATATTTCGCTGCCTTCAGCTTCACCGCTTAGACTCGCCAGGATTGGTGAATGGGTTCTCCAACATGCAATGCAAGCAGCAGCTGCCTGTGCATTCAAGTCGAGCGATCCCAGGTCTCCCGATTGCCTTCCATCCGGCCAAATCAGGAGCTTATTGCCAAACGCCGGACCGCTCACAACCGTCACCAGGGCAGCCAGTTGTTTTTGTTCGATGCAGTGCCGGATTTCCCCTTCCAGGCTTTGCCAGGGGGCAGAGGCCAGCGACTCGAGAAACACTTCTATCGATCCACCGCAAGCTAATCCGACACTCCAGGCGGTAGAATCGGTGACGCCGTAACTCAAACGTTTTGGAGCTCCACTATGTATGACTTGTTGGGCTTCCTCGTAAACAGCGCCTTCCACGCAACCGCCGGTTATGGAACCTGCGATCTGGTTATCCGTTGTGACAGCCAGTTTAGAACCTTCCGGACGCAAGGATGACCCTTCGACTTTTATCACGGTCGCCAGGGCGATTGATTTACCGGCTTGCCGCCAGCGTTCAATTTCAAGCCAGATTTCCAGCATAGGGTTATCCTACCCTTTCTTTTGTGGATGTTTTTGGCATCCAAAAAGCCATTAACAACGAAGCGATCAAAGCCAGGCTGCCGCCGAACCAAAAAGGCGCTGATGGGCCAAAACCAGCCCACGCCCCCATTCCTTGCCAAAGCAAACCTGCGATAAACGAAGCGGGGAAAGCCAGGATGCCGATGACTGCATGGTAGGTGCCGTAAGCAGTGCCGCGCAGGGCTTCTGGCACCAAATCAGCGACCAGTGCATTGGCGGTGCCGTACGCCAGGCCGTAATACAGCCCATAAGCAACGTACAGAAGCCAAACCTGCCACCCCTGGCGTGCCAGGGCAAAGCCAAGGTAGATAGCCGCATAGACCAGCCAGCCGCTGATGATCAGGCGCCGCCTGTCGATCTTGTCAGAGCGTGCGCCGGCAGGGGTGGAGATGAGCGCATAGAGCAGGTTGAAAACAACCAGCATCATCAATATTCCGATGACAGAGACGCTAAGGTTCTGTGCCCGTAAGACTAGAAACGCATCAGATGAATTTCCCAGGGTAAAGATGCTGACGATCACCAGGAAGATATTGAAGGGTTTGCCCATGCTGCGCAGAGAGAATTTTGGTGATGCACGCACGCCTGCGATAGGAACATCTTTTGCACCAACCATCAGGGTGATTACAGCCAGGAAGGCAGGCACCAGGCTGATCAGCACAATGGTTTGAAAGGTGGGTCTGGACAGCGAGAGCGCATTTGCCTGAGCCAGCCAGACAACCAGTGCGGCAATCAGCAGCCCGAGCAGAGCTCCAGCGGTGTCCATGGCACGGTGAAAGCCAAAAGCCAGGCCGCGTGTCGCCGGCGTCGCCGAATCGGCTACCAGCGCGTCGCGCGGCGCCGTGCGGATGCCTTTGCCCACCCGGTCTGCCCAGCGCACGCCCGCAATCATCCCCCAGCTGTTGGCAAAGTAAAAGAAGGGCTTGACGACAGACGAGAGCCCGTAGCCAAGCACTGCTAGCGATTTTCTCCCGCCGATCTTATCCGAAAGCCAGCCAGAAAATAGCTTCAGGATGCTGGCTGTGGCTTCTGCAATGCCTTCGATCAAGCCAATGAGGCCGGTCTGCACCCCCAATACATTGGATAAAAACAAGGGCAGGATGTTGATCACCATTTCGCTGGAGATATCCATAAAAAAGCTGGTCAACCCGACTGCCCAAACATTGCGCGGCAGCTGGCGGATCGAGAGAGTGGTTGTGGTTTTTTCTACATGTTCAGACATTGCCTGGATGATTCCTCAGCCCATTGAGATTGCTTATTATACTTCGCCGGATTAGTTCCACATGGAATAAGGGGGTAGAAATCCTAATCTACTCTGGCGATGCTATTCATATCTTCTTGCATGGATAGAAGCATGTCAAGTAAAGTATAATTTCAACCAAGATCGACCCCTAGAAGAGTAAAGCAGCATTCCTATAAGCCGCAGTAGAGGAGTTTTCTGGCATGAAATACCCTGACGGCATGTTCCCGAGAAATTTCGCTGAAAAAGAGCCATCTCCCAATTACCAGTTGCGTTTGCTGTTCATTCTGGTGGTGAGCATATTTTTCGCCGAAGTCCTGGCAATGATTGTGATCTATTACGTTCGCGTCGGGCAATATTGGCTTGAAACCCTGTTGGACGCGTCCATCATGGTGCTGTTTATTGTTCCGGTTCTTTATTTTTTTCATTTCCGCCCTCTTTCCCTTGAGATGACTGAACGAAAACGCAGCGAGCGTTTACTTGTAAATGTGTTGGAAAGCTTGCCGGTGGGTGTCTGGATTATCAATCGGGATGGAGGTATCCTGCACGGCAACCCGGCCAGCATTGATATCTGGGCTGGCGCTAAATATGGAGGTACAGATAGCTACGCTGAGTACAAGGCCTGGTGGCTGGATAGTGGAGAACCGGTGGAAGCAGGTGAATGGGCAGCTTCACGTTCCCTGCAACAGGGGGTATCTATCCTGGACGAGGAAGTTGAAATCGAATGCTTTGATGGGTCACGCAAGATCATATTAAACTCGTCCACACCGATTTATGAACAAGGGGAAATCCAGGGAGCGATTGTCGTCAATCAAGATATCACGGAACGGAAGCGAGCCGAAGCATCCCTGGCGAAGAGTGAAGCGTTATTCAAAACTGCCTTTCAGGTGCTGCCGGTAGGCGCATGGATCACAGATGAGACAGGCAAAATCATTCTCAGCAACCCGACTGGGCGCGAAATCTGGGCTGGCGCCAGGTATATCGGAACCGAGCAGTTTAACGAATATAAAGGCTGGTGGTTGAGCACGGGCCAGCGAATAGCAGCAGAAGATTGGGCGATTTCGCGGGCGATTAGCAAAGGCGAGACTTCTATCAATGAGGAGATTGAAATTGAGTGTTTTGACGGGGCTCACAAAATCATCTTGAACTCAGCTATCCCTGTTCGTGACGAGCAAGGCCAACTGCATGGGGTCTTTGTCGTCAATGAAGACATCACCCAACGAAAGCAGTACGAAGAAGCGCTCATTCAGAAAAATGAGTTGATACAGAAGGTATTTAACAGCATCGATGTGCTGATCGCATATATGGATAGAGATTTTAATTTCATCGAGGTAAATGAAGCTTATGCTCAAGCAGGGGGACAGCCGCTGGATTTTTATCCCGGAAAATACATCTTTGACTTGTTCCCCTCCAGTGAAAACGAGGTAATTTTCAAACGAGTGGTTGAAACAGGAATTCCCTATACGATCACAGAACAGCCTTACCCACAAGTAGCCTCGCTAGAGGGTGATGTATCCTATTGGAATTGGAGTCTCCAACCAGTGCGGGCGGCAGATGGATCGGTTCAATGGGTTGTCTTGAGCTCAATTGATGTTACCGAAAGAAAGCGTGCAGAAATATTGTTGGAACTGCAGAACAAGCACCTAAACGAGCTGCGAATAGCCGAAAGCAAACAGCGCCAACTTGCAGAGACCTTGAATGAAGTCAGCCTGGCGCTCTCGCAAAGCCTGAATTTTGATAAGGTGATGGATACACTTCTGGAGTATGTCTGCCGTTTGGTCCCAGTTGATCGTGCCTATATTGTTGTGGCTGAAGATGAGACAAATCTAAAACTGCAGGCGATTTTCGGGTACGATCAAGAAGGGGACTCAATTCGTACAATCGACCCGTCGAATGATTTGTTTGAAAGACCGTATTTACAAAAAGTGATGTCTACCGGTAAAACCTTGCTAATCCCAGACACCCAGGTTTATCCCGGCTGGAAAACCCTGTTGACACAAGAATCGATCCGCTGCTGGCTGGGTATCCCAATAAACGCCGGCAGTCAAACGATCGGTGTGCTGGCTTTAGCTGCAACCCAGGCCAACCACTTTACCCAAGAGCATCTCAGGTTGTCTGAGGCGATCGCTACACAGGCTTCTGTGGCTATCCAAAATTCCTGGCTGTTCGAGCAGGTGCGTGCTGGTCATGAGCGCATGAAATCCCTTTCGCGCAGGCTGGTAGAAGTACAGGAAAATGAGCGGCGCTACATTGCCCAGGAACTGCATGATGAAGCCAGCCAATCCCTTACAGCGCTGATTTTTGGGCTGCGACTTCTGGAACAGGACGCCCATAATCCCGAAAAAATCATCCAACAGGTCGAAGAGCTTAAAAATCTAACGGACGGCGTGCTGGAAGAGCTTCACCGGCTTGCCATGGGTTTACGCCCGGTCAGCCTGGATTACCTGGGTCTGGTATCGGCTGTGGAACAGTTGGTAAAAGATACCGATAAACGGTACAATCTAAATGTCCGTTTTCGTGCGAGCGGGTTATCAGCAGATATGCGCTTACCTGAGCATTTCGAGACAGGGATTTATCGAGTCATCCAGGAGGCACTCACAAATGCAATCCGGCATGCCAGGGCGAACAGTATCGATGTAATCCTGGAACTGTGTGAAGGGAAAATCATCGCGGTGGTTGAGGATGATGGTATTGGTTTTGATCCATCGCAACCCTATAAGAGCGGTCACCTCGGGTTAGTGGGTATGCAGGAGCGGGCGCAGATGATGTCAGGCACATTGCATGTTGAAAGCTTTCCTGGTTCTAGAACCACAGTTGTATTGGAGGCGCCTTATGACGAAGCGTATCCTGATCGCAGATGACCATGGTCTGATACGGGCGGGGTTGCGGGCACTGCTTCAAGAAGCCCCTGATCTTGAAGTGGTTGGCGAAGCAGAAAACGGCCTTATCCTGCTCAAGCTTGTGTCTGAATTCAAACCGGATATTGTCCTGATGGATATCAGCATGCCTGAGATGAGTGGGATCGAAGCCACGCGCAAGGTGAGAGAAATATCCCCCAACACGCGCGTTTTGGCGTTGACTGTCCATGAAGATGAGGGGATGTTGCGGGAGATGATCCGGGCTGGTGCCCATGGATATATCATCAAGCGGGCTATCGAAGCGGATTTGCTCCAGGCGATCCAGGTGGTTTCACAAGGGTATATCTATGTCTACCCGGCGTTGACGGGTGCGTTGGTGCAAGACCTTTCTCCGCATTCCCGTTCCAACTCCCAGGGTCAAGAAGCACTCACCGGGCGCGAGACGGAGGTGTTGGTTTTGCTGGCGCGCGGTTACACCAACCGCCAGATTGCTCAAGAATTGAACCTAAGCCCGCGTACAATCGAAGGGTACCGCTCCAGCCTGGTGAGCAAACTTGGATTTAAGAGCCGTGTCGATCTGATGAATTATGTCGATGAACACAATTTAGACGAAAAGAAAGCGAATAGAAATATAACAGGCTAGCGATCAATCTGATCGACACGACATCGAAATAAGCAAATATCATTTAATCTCTCGACCCCGTAGAAAATACGGGGTCGAGGCTTTTAAATAGCGTATCAATAGGTACCTTTATGAGGAATTTATCCCACCTACCTCAGTACTTATGTGAGACAAATTTGCCAAAAAGTATGGTTGTTTCTCCGCTTACGGATATATACCTTATCCGATATATTTCGCCTGCATAAAGATTTTGAAACCCATGAGTATTTTGGTAAATCAAAAGATGACCAGCCTTATCCAGTACCAGGCAAATCCAGAGGAGACAAAGCGAGTAGCCATGACCTTATATGGTCAGGGGAACTTATTTATAAAGTTGGGAGATTCCATAGATAGGTTACTGGAAGGGCTGATCCCGCTGGATGTGGAACCTTTGGACATTGGCGACGGGAGACTCGAAGCCACCATCCAATACAGCCTGCTTACAATTATTCAGTACATCGAAGAACTGGATAACAACCAGTTAGTTGAGGCGCTGCGCAACCGTGTGGATCTGAAGTATGCCTTGCATTTACCACTGATGGGTCCCAGTTTTCAAGCGGATGCTTTTTGCGATTTCCGCAAACAGGTGTTTCAAAGACCTGCTATCCAGCAAATTCTACAAGATATGTTGGAAAGATTAACTCAGTATGGTCTGTTTGAGCAGAAGAACGAACGAGGTGTGAGTGCACTTCAGTTACTTATCGCTGTCTGCACCTTAAACAGGTTCAATGAAGTGGTGGAAACCATGAACCGGGTATTGGAAGCGCTGGCAGTCACAGACCCAGAATGGCTGCGCCAGGTAACCCTGCCCTATTGGTATGATCGCTATAACCGGCGGCAGCGCTCACCCATAACACCATTCTCGGATCAGAAATGGCATAACCGGGCGCTGCTGATTGCGACAGATATCCAGTATTTGTTGGGGGAAATTGATAAATCTCGCTTCTATGATTTAACTGCATTACGTGAGGTTCAAGATATCAGACGGGTGTGGGATGAACAATTTATCATTTTTTCCAGCGGGACAGACAACGCCCCGGTTTTTAAGTGGCGTCTGACCCAATGTGCTTCCTGTAGCGCAGCCTCTGTGGCTAAGGAAGCATAACGCAATACGCTAACAACCATGTGTACCGGTAATTTTTCTAACCTATATATTCGTTTTTGAAGGAGATACCGCATGAACAGAAGGAAATTTTTGAATATCTTGTTTTTGCTGGCGCTTCTGGTCTCCATGATTGGAGGCAATACCAGCGCGGTAAAGGCCGAACCCACCTTGCCGCCTGTGCCCGATAGACCTGAACGTGTGACCCAGGCAGAACGCCAGGCTGCAGCAGATCGGGCAGCAGCCGGTGGTTTTGAGCTGGAGAGCGTAGGCGCAGGCGATATGGCCATGCCAATGGATGCGCCGCGCTATTTCAGCCATCCCAACTACGCCAACAGCCCGCTGCCCAGTAATGTGGTGGCTGAATGGAACGCCATCGCCCAGGATATCTTGCAGCCGGCGCCTATGCCGGGGATGCCGATGACCATGGGCGGGATTTCAATGTCAGCTGCATTTGTCTACCTGGGGTACACCCAGGCAGCCATCTACGATGCGCTGGTGGCGATCGAAGGCGGCTACCAGCCTTATGCTTACACTGCAGGCGCAGTCGACCCCACTGCCTCGCGTGAAGCCGCTGTAGCGGCGGCAGCCTATACTGTGCTCAAGCACTATTTACCTACGGAACCCACGCTGGATAGTAAATATGCAAACGCACTTGCAGCCATCAAAGACAGCCCCGAGAAAACAGCCGGGATTGCCATTGGTCAGAATGCAGGCAATGCGGTGATTACGCTGCGCACAGGCGATGGTCTGCTGGACCTGACAGAAGTCTACACCGTGCTGCCGCCCGGTCCTGGTATCTGGGAGCCGACGGTGCTGCCGGACGGCACCATCGTGCCGCCCGTGGACCCGTGGATGGCGACACTAAAGCCGTTCTTGCGCGTCGCGCCGGAACAATACCGCCCCGCGCCCCCACCCGCCCTGGATGATCCACAGTACCTGGCGGATCTGGCAGAAGTGCGAGATTACGGCGGTGCGGTGAGCGCCCTGCGTACGCCTGAGCAATTAGAAGCGGCGAAATTCTGGACTACCAACATGGTGATCCAGACCAACGCAGCCTACCGCCAGGTGGCTGAGAGCCGCGGGCTGAACCTGATCGACACTGCCCGCCTGATGGCGTTGGGCAATATGATCGCCACCGACAGCCTGGTGGCTACGTTTGACAGCAAGTACACCTACAGCTTTTGGCGTCCGGTGACCTCCATCCGCCACACCAACCCGGATGGCAGCTACTCGGCTACCGAATTGAATACCTGGATGCCGGCGGTGATGACCCCCAGCTTCCCCGAGTACGTAGCGGGGCATGGCTCGTTTGTGTCGGCGCAAGCCGAGCTGTACACGCAGTTCTTCGGCACTCCGCAGATTGAGATTGACCTGTCGAGCGGCGTGACGGGCACCACCCGGCACTATGCCACTGCTGATGATCTGCGGATCGAGATCGTCAACGCCCGTACCTGGGGTGGGTTGCATTACCGCAGCTCCAGCGTACTGGCAGTTGCCATGGGACAGCAGCTTGTAACGGATGCCCTGGCCAGCAATTTTGTGGAAGACCCGGGTACAGACACCGGTGAGCATGCGTTTGTTACCGGCGGTATCCGCAAGTTCGTGGATGAACTGCCTTTGCTGTGCGATCCATCGCTTGGGCCCTGCACAGGCAACGGCACTGCCACGCTTGACCAATTCCTACCGGTTGCAGTGCCTGATATCACCACTTACCCTGGCTCGGATTACTACGAAATCGGGCTGGTGCAGTACCGCGAACAGATGCACTCCGATCTCCCAGCTACGCTGCTGCGCGGTTATGTACAACTTTCTACCACAGAAGTTCCTGGTGAGCATGTACAGCTGACGAACGCCAACCTGGACGGCAGCGAGACTGTGATCAACGGTTACTTCGGCGTCACCCCGCCGCACTACCTTGGCCCGACAATTGTGGCGACTAAGGACCGCCCGGTGCGTATCCTGTTCCGCAACTTGCTGCCAACCGGGGCAGGCGGCAACCTGTTCCTGCCGGTGGATACCACGGTGATGGGTGCGGGGATGGGCCCCCTGATGGATCCTGAGATGGATACGGATGGGCAAAACCCGATGTGTGGGATGGAACCGAAACC
>CAZTMX010000009.1:0-38008 GCA_964614855.1 uncultured Anaerolineaceae bacterium
AACAATGGTACCGCCAACCAAGGCAAAAAACAGCCCAATCTTGATAGCTTTTGAGAACGGCTCTTTGATTGTCAAAGGAGAGAGTATGCCCACCCATAAAGGGGTTGTTGTCACCAAGACGACAGAACTGGCAACCGAAGTGTATTCTAGAGATGAGATCCAGGTGGCAAAATGTAATGCAAGGATAATACCTGAAAGCAGCGCCAGGAATAAATCGCCCTTTGCTAACCGTTTTAATTCACCGTAATGCCTGCTCAAAGTGAACGGCGCCATGAGAAGAGTCGCAAACAACATGCGACCCGCAGCAATAACCAGGGATGATGTATCACTCTGCGCGTAGCGGATGAAGATTGAAGCGGTTGAAACAGCAAGCACACCCACAGCCAGTGCCAGCACAGGAGAAATTTTGGGTTGGCGATTTTTCACGATGTGTTTTCCTTTGAGCAGCAGTTTACCAGCTTATGGTTTGCGGATATGCCAGATTGCTTTTCCCAGCACCCAATTGCGTTCCACAAGCCCGAAGCTCCGGCTGTCTGTGCTTTCCTTTTGCGTGCCAATTACATAGAGCTGAGCACCATCTGATGTCAGCCATTTCACTTGTTTGATAAGTTCCCCATAATATGGGTGCCGGAAAACAATGGTATCCCCGGTTTGTATCTTTGGCTTAATACAGGAAATGAAGAAGGGGATTTTGATGACAAACACAAAATCCCCTTCTTCATATAAAGGTGACAGGCTGTTTCCTGTGACCTTAAGGATGCGAAACATTAGAGAACTGGATAAACCAGTTCAAGCGCAGGAGCGTAGGGCGCCTTGGCGCGCTTGGTGGGTACATTCTTTGTCGCCCAGAAAATCTCCGCAAATTGGTTGATGGCTTCAACAAATTCAACAGCAGCTTCCCGGTCGGTGGTTTGGCGGGCTTTTGATCCTAATTGCATGATCTTGTGCGTAACCCCATTCAGCTCAGGATATTTTTCCAGGTGCGGGGCTTTGATGTAATCACCCCAAATTACACGAACTTCGTGCTTTGCTTTTTCAGCATGCTCTTCCTTAACTGCAACATAGCGTTCCATGCTGTTCGCATGGTCTTTTGCACTGAGGCCTTTTGCCTCAAGATCGTTGATCAGATCGATCATTCGCACCACGGTCAAAGCAGCAATCTGAGCTGTGATCGGGTCGTAAATGCCACAAGGAACATCACAGTGGGCTTTCACTCGGTTGAAGCCGAACTTTTCATCTAGAATACTCAGCACCTGATAAATCATCATATCCTCCTTATTGATTTCAATGGGACCATAGTCAAAAATGGAAACCCGGATGTGAAAATTGGTTATTAATTATGATTTTACTCATAAATATTCTGGTTGTCAAGACGCAACCTCAATTCTAAATAGGGTGTCTTTCTATTGAACAAGTGATTTATGTAACCCTATATTCAATGACAATCATAATAAGCTTGACAAAGGCCCCCTGCGGGGCTAAAATTTTCATAATAGAAACAGTTCCAAGAAATGATCTTGAGATACGAGTAGTATCGTTGGAAAAGTATTCAACCAATAAATCTTTAGGAGGAAAAATTCAATGACCCATATCATCACGAGTTTATGCCTGCGCGACTCTGGTTGCGTTGAAGTCTGCCCTGTGGAATGCATTATCCCGGGCAAACCCCAGGAAGAATGGCCCTGGTTTTACATCGACCCCGACACCTGCATCGACTGCGGCGCCTGTATCCCCGAATGCCCGTACGAAGCGATTTTCCCTGAAGATGAAGTCCCCGCTGCCTATTCAGCCAAGGGCGGTGAGTTCATCAGCCGTGTTGGCTTGACCGGACATTACGAAGGCACAAACCATCACGGAGATGCCGTTGTTCTGGATTGTGTCAAAAAGCTGGAAGCTGGAGAAGTTGTCGATCTGACAGAGGATATTCAGAAGAATTACGATTACTTCCAGAGCGGCCCTGGTTACAGCGCTTTAGGTTAATAATTTTTCTACATAGAAAAGACAAAGGGCCAGACTATCTCCTGGCCCTTTGTTTATTATTATCGACAATCAAACAGCCTTTCCAAAGACAGCCTGATTAGCTTGAACAGCATTTCAATTTAGCCACCAGTCGACACTAATTTTAAATCCCCGGCGCCCAGATCCACGTTAATCGTCAAGGTGGGACCGCTTCCAGCCAGTAAATATTGATCACCGGATTTTTGCCAGCCGCCCGATGTATTGACCGTTGTCAGACCGCCCTTGAAAAATACCTTTGCATTAAGGCCTGGAGGGACATTTATCGTCACTTCGCTCATGCCAGCCTCAATGGTCACAACAGCATCTCGCTGTAATCCGCCTCCAAAGTCCAAAGTATAGTTGCCTGCGCCACTGCGAAAGATCATCGAAGTAAAATTCGCATATCCCAGACCCGACAGCGAGACATTTGAGGCGCCAGTAGTGTAGCGAAAAGTATCCATCGGCAGGAGGTTTGTACTGGAAAAGGTAAGGTTTGCTTCGGCAGCGCCATCGCCAATATCGAGAGACTTAATCGCCAACCCTCCCAATTCATAATTCCCTTTGTAAGCACCAGCCTGAATAGTCAGGTTCATCGGTTGTTTACCCAGGGCAAGATCCCAGATATTCTTGACGCTCTCTGCACCCTGGACATCAGGGATACCAGAAATCTCAAGGTGTCCAGTCTCCATCTTTACCAGGTTGGACTCAATCGTGATTTTTGGTTTAAAGTCATCGACGTTATAGGAAGCTACTCCAGATATTAATTCGCTTCCGCTCCCCGGGGTGAGCGACAGCTCACCCGCCCCGAAAATTAGTTTGACATCAACTGTATCAACCGCAGGTGCTGAGATTTTTATCGTTTCTGAGCGCACAGGACCTGTGGTGATTTTATCAACCGGCAGGTTCACCGTCAGACCACAACCCAGGCTGACCAGCATAAGTATAAAGATCAACAAAAAAACAATCGGTTTCTTTGCCATAAATACCTCCTTTTGCATCTATATACACTATACGCTATTTTTTGTGGAAAGTTCCAAACAAATCCCATCTATCCAAGTACTGGTCCACCGAAGACCTCTTTGCCCTTGCACAACCGGACATTCTAAGGCACAATTAGCCCTGGTGAAAAAACTGGAGGCAAACCATGGACAATAACAGCTCTCCCGAAGACAGATTGGCTGAAGAATTCAAAGCCCTGGGTAAAAACTTAATCGGCATGCTGCAAAGCGCCTGGGATCGACCAGAACGAAAAGAATTGCAGCTTGAGATTGAAAACGGGCTGAAAGAATTGAGCGACTCGATCAAACGTGAAACGCAAGAATTCACCAACAGCCCCACAGGCCAGCAAGTAAAATCAGACCTTGACAAACTTGGGGAACAACTGCGCAGCGGCGAGACACCGGTAAAAGTGAAACAAGAAATCATCAGCGCGCTGCAAACAGCAAATCTTGAGCTTGAAAAGATCCTGAAAAGCTGGTCTGGAGATTATCCGGATACTCCACCTGCCGATCCCACGAAGGAAGAATGAAACCAGCCCGCTTGCCGTTAGATCAGATCATCCAGGGTGACTGTATTGAAGTCTTACAAACCCTGCCGGAAAACTCGATCGATCTAATTTTTGCCGATCCACCCTACAATCTTCAATTACGCAACGATCTCTGGCGACCAAACAATACCAGGGTCCAGGCGGTGAAAGACCCTTGGGATCAGTTCGCAAGCCCGGAGGCGTACGATGAATTCAGCATCCGCTGGATTTCAGCCTGCAGGCGTGTCCTAAAAGACACCGGTACCATTTGGGTGATCGGCTCTTACCACAATATCTTCAGGCTTGGCAGCCATCTGCAAGATCAGGGGTTCTGGTTCTTAAATGATATCGTTTGGATAAAAACCAACCCCATGCCGAATTTTCGCGGTGTGCGCTTCACAAACGCCCACGAGACGCTGATCTGGGCGTGTAAACATAAGGGCGCACGCTATACATTTAACCACCACGCAATGAAAGCCTTGAATGAAGAGAAACAGATGCGCAGTGATTGGCTTATCCCCATCTGCAATGGCTCAGAACGTCTGCGCTCCAACGGGCAGAAAGTACATTCGACGCAAAAACCCGAAGCCTTGCTACACCGGGTGATCCTCTCATCCAGCAATCCCGGTGATATTATCCTCGATCCTTTTTTTGGCACCGGCACCACAGGTGTTGTTGCATCCCGTCTGCACCGCCGTTGGATCGGGATCGAGAAGGAAGAAGCCTACGTTTCCATTGCAGGTGAACGATTAGCTACCAACAAAGTTCAGCCCTATAACAACAATGTTTTTGAAGTGCGAGATAGAAAACGCCTGCAAAACCGTATCCCTTTCAGCAGCCTTGTTGAGAGTGGCTTGCTGCAACCTGGTGACAAGCTCTTTTTCCAAAGAAACCTGGAGCAAATCGCCCTGATCAAACCAGACGGCAAGTTAAGGCTGGATGAATACGAAGGCTCAATCCACCAGGTTGGGCGCCATTTGTTGAACGGCAGCCCTTGCAATGGATGGGACCTCTGGTTTTTCCAAGACACATCTGGGAGCCTGCAGCCCATCAATGACCTGAGGGAGAATTTACGGAAACAGATGAACTGCTGCGACCAACCAGATTGATGTCCTAGGATATAAATGTCCTTGACAGAGTGATCTCTATAAGATAGCATAAATTTTTGGCTTCTTAAAAGGTCCAGCAAGCCTACCATTGAAAGGTAATAGCAAATTGTGGAACAGGTATCTGAGAGCAAACAAAAAGTAACATTTACTGATTTTATGCGCACGTTGTTCAAAGGCATATTAGACCCCATTGGAACCTTCCTAAATCGTTTGGGGTTAATGCCTAACACGATCACCATTCTCGGGCTGCTGGGCAATATCATCGGAGCCTATTTCTTATCTCAAGGAAATCTTTTGCTGGGCGGGATCATCATCCTGGCGATGGGTCCAATCGACGCACTGGATGGCACCATGGCTCGCTTGCGTGGAATGGCCGGTCAATTTGGCGCGTTTGTAGATTCGGTCACTGATCGCTATTCGGAATTGATAATATTTGCCGGGTTGTTATTCCATTTTATCCAAACAGGGGATCAATTGGCCAGTGTGCTGGTGTATTTCGCGGCAGCCGGGTCTGTGCTGGTTTCTTATGTGCGCGCTCGCGGCCAATCCTTGGGATGGGACTCAAAGGTCGGCATCCTTACCCGCATGGAACGCTATCTGGTGCTCTGTCCATCTTTGATCTTCAACATCCCCCTGGTCGGCCTATGGATTATCGCCATTTTCGCCAACATTACCGCTCTTCAACGCATTTTTGATATCCGCAGGCAAGCTCGCTCAGGTAACCACAAATCTTAATTTTTTCGAACAGGTGTACAATGCCAAACGGATTTTATATCGGCCCTCTCTTTATTCATTTCTACGGCATAATTCTCATGTCCGGCGCACTTGCCGGAGCCTTTCTGGCAGAACGCGAAGCAAAGAGGCGCGCTCAAAACCCTGACCTTCTGTGGGATGCTTTTATTTGGGCTTTGGTTGGTGGAATCATCGGTGCGCGAATTTGGCACATTTTCACCCCCCCTCCGTCGTTTGTGGCACAAGGTATCACAACTTACTACTACCTCACCCACCCCCTGGATGCACTGAACTTGCGCGCCGGAGGGCTGGGTATCCCAGGAGCGGTGATCGGTGGTGCCATTGCAATGTACCTATTTTGCCGTAAGCGCAAGCTCAACTTCTTGATGTGGGCAGATATCGCTGCACCAGGTCTGGCATTGGGCCAGGCAATTGGTCGCTGGGGAAATTTTGTCAACCAGGAAGTGTACGGCGCGCCGACCAACCTGCCCTGGGCAATTTACATTGAACCGCTTTACCGGGTCCCGGGCTTTGAACAATTTGAGCGTTTTCACCCTTTGTTCCTATATGAATCCATCTGGAGCCTGCTCAATATGGCAGCTTTGCTTTGGGTAGGACGAAAATACAAAGATCGCTTAAGGAATGGCGATATCTTCCTCCTTTATCTCATCATTTATCCGGTGGGGCGTTTCTTGCTGGAATTTTTGCGCCTGGATGCATCCACTGTTGCTGGGATCAACTTCAACCAGACATTTATGCTTATCGTTGCTCTGGTGGCAGCGGCTGCCCTATTTCTGCATATCCGAAAAGGTGACAGCGAGCAACTCACCCTGGCTGAAACTGAAGTACTTGAACACGAAGAATAACCAGTTATTGGACTGATCACTGACACCATTGGCTCGGGCTGTGCTTTTCTACCTGGAAAATTTAGGGGTTGAGATATGGCAAAATTAATCATATTGGGAACAGCCAACGCCGTGCCCAGCCCGGGTTATGAAAACACGCACCTGGCGATTCAACGCGAGGAAGGAATAGTCCTGGTAGATTGCCCCGGCAACCCCATTAATCGTTTGGAAGAAGCCGGGTTGGATCCATTTCAGGTGGATCACATCCTGCTGACCCATTTTCACCCAGATCATGTCTCCGGCACTCCATCCTTCATTATGCAAAGTTGGTTAATGGGCCGGAAGGATCCGCTGCATATCTACGGTCTTTCCTTCACTATTGAGCGGGTGACGAAGATGATGGAGTTGTTTGAATGGGAAAAATGGCCGGGTATGTATCCCGTCATTTTCCACATACTGCCTGAGCAGGAGTTATTCCCTTTTTTCGAAGATTCAGAAATCATGCTGTCCACCTCTCCAGTCCACCACTTGCTGCCTACGGTTGGGATGCGCTGCGATTTCATCATCTCCAACCGGTCGTTGGCATATTCTTGCGATACCCAACCCTGCATGGAAGTGGTAACCCTGGCCAAAGATACAGACTTGCTTTTGCATGAAGCGACCGGCGAGCACCAGGGACACAGCTCTGCCCTCCAGGCAGGACAAATAGCAGCCCAGGCGAATACCCTGCACCTTGTCTTGATCCACTACCCCACCAGGCATGTGGATTACCCGGGAGATTTCATCCAACAAGCCAGGCAGGCATTTCCGGGGTCAATTTCGCTAGCTGCCAATTTGATGAGTTGGGAATTTTAACTACCAGCCTTGAACGAAAGGCACCCAATCCTCGTTGTCATTAAGTAGACGGCCAAATAAATATTCTGCTGAAGCGGGTGGTTCCTTGGGCTGGCTGAGCAATTTCATGGAGGCTTGTTCCAGTGTCCTACCGCCCTTGCGGTGATTACAAGAAGGACAGGCAGCCACCAGGTTCTGCCAGGTATGAGCGCCGCCCAGGCTGCGTGGGATAATATGATCAATCGTCAAAAACGGCGTTTGAACGCCGCAGTACTGGCACCGGTAACCGTCTCTGCGAAAAATTTCCCGCTTCGCCAAGCGCACAACAGGGCGAGGCCGGTGGATCATTTTCTCCAACCGGATGATCGAGGGACGTGGAAAACTGTGCGAAACAGTACGGATCTCACCCCGACCATTCAGCACCAGGCTTGCTTTGCCTGTAATCATCAACCCCACGGCTCTGTGCAAGCTGCAGATATTAAGCGGCTCAAAATTTGCATTCAAAACCAAAACCGGTTCTTGCATCATACCTCCGGCTTCAGGCAAATTATAGCACGCACATGCAAAAGCGGAAAAAATTAAGCTTAGAAAATACTCGCTTGAAAGCAAAAATCCTTTATAATAGTTTTATGGAAGAGAGCCCGTTGCAAATAATGCCTCAACAAGAATTCAGACCTGAGCTGCTTTCCCGCCGGGGTGAAGCCATTGCCTGGGGCTGCGGACTATTGGTTTGCGCTGTCTGGATATTTCTTAAGTCAACCGGCAATCCAGTGCATCGGGCAGTACCCTTCCTGGCAATTTTTCTGATAGTCAGCGCAGCAATGATCAGCCTGGGGAATTGGACGGATCGAAGTTCAATGATCCACATTGCCCCAGAAGGCATCCATTTTGAAAATGGCTTGCGAAATGTGTCCATGCAGTGGGAAGAAATCCAAAAAGTGGAAGTTTTTCCCTCGAATTGGGGCAAAAAAGTACGTGTATTGGGGTCCAAATCTCACTTTGATTTCCGCACCCTGGCGGAAGTCAAAGTATCTGGCGAGACAAAGGGAAGCATGGGATTTGCAGATGGCGACCGAATCCTGAGATACATCCTGGAAAAATCAGGGGTGAAATTAATCCGCCAGGAAGGCAACAGCTATTATTATGTGCGGGGATAACCCTGCTGCGGTGAGATGTGCGCGCCCTCTCCGCAGAGGGCGCGTTTTGTTTTGTATACTTTTTTCTGGAGGCAAGAATGAGCAAATCTGAGATGACCATTGATCAACAAGTTGAATACCTGATGCAAGGAACCGAGTACGGTGATTCGGAGCTAAAACAAGCCATGGCAACTGAGTTACGCCAGCGCTTGGTCGAAGCAAAGGCTGAAGGTCGCCCGCTGCGCATTTATTGTGGGTTTGATCCACGAACCAGCGATCTGCACATCGGTCACACGGTTCCCATGCGCAAACTGCGCCAGTTTCAAGAATTAGGGCACGAAGTGACTTTTCTTATTGGCGACTACACCTCGCTTATCGGCGATCCAAGCGACAAAGACAAACTCCGCCCGCAATTGACCGCTGAACAGGTGCGCTACAATGGTCAAACTTATGCTGAACAAGCCTTCAAAGTACTGGATGCTGAAAAAACCCTGATCCGCCACAATTCTGACTGGCTCTCAAAATTGACCTTTGCGGAATTGATCAAGCTGGCTTCCAACTTCACCGTCCAGCAATTCATCGGGCGCGAAAACTTTAAGGTGCGTTGGGAAAACGGCGACGCCATCTATTTGCACGAAACCTTTTACGCCATTATGCAGGGCTTCGATGCATACGCCATGCGCAGCGATGTCCAGGTAGGTGGAACGGACCAGCTGTTCAATATAATTACTGCCGCACGCAAATTGATGACATACCTGGGTGAAAAGCCAAATATCGGCATCATCGTTGGGATTCTTCCCGGAACCGATGGCGATGTTAAGATGAGCAAGTCGCTGGGAAATCATATCCCCTTGCTTTCCACCCCGGAGGATATGTACGGCAAGGTGATGAGCATCCCCGACAAAGCCATGGGGCAGTACTTTCGCCTGGTAACCCGCTGGCTGCCGGGGGAAATCAGTGAAATCGAAACTGCCCTGGCGCAAGGCAAGATGCATCCAAAAGATGTGAAAATGCGGCTGGCTCACGAAATTGTGTCTATTTACCACTCTCCTGCTGCAGCTGACCAGGCGCAGGAAGCCTTTGTGCGCGTTTTCCAGCAAGGAGATATCCCCACAGATATGCCGGAGTATCGCCTTTCAGGCGAGAAAACTGTCTTGGATGTCCTGGTGGATAGTGGGCTTGTCTCCAGCAAAAGCGAAGGCCGCAGGATGCTCAGCCAGAACGGCGTACGACTGGATGGCGATACTTTGAGCGAGGCAGCGGAACCCTTTCCTCACACTGGTGTACTCCAGGTAGGAAAGCGGCGCTTTCTGCGGGTAATCCAGTAAATAAACGGTTTTATTCGGGCAGACCTGCTGCACGCAAAATTTCTAATCCAATTTGTTGCGCCTGCTCCAGGTCGCCCGTTTCTAATACAACAACCAGGGCAAAGGAACGACCTTCAAATTCCGGCATCGTACCCCCTAGATACCAGGTGATGGTGCGATTATCATCGGCTTTAACAACCTGCGTGATTTCCCAACGATCCCCCAGGGGTGTTGCCATGCGCTGCGCCAGTGCTTCGACCTCCGCTGCTGGTAATATTCGCTGTGGGGGGTCCAATGCTTCACGGACAATCCAACCCACTTCGGGTGTATTAATCCCTGTCACCAGCTTCGGACCGGGGCGTAACCCCTCGTTGCTTATGACGGCTGCTGCCAGCACTACCTGCAGCGGGCTGTATCCGCCAGGCAAGCCAACAATTTTTTCGCTCTTGGATACAAGGTGGGGCATTTCATTTAAATCCAGGTTCATAAAACCCTGGGGAAAGAGTGCTGTCTCCAATCCACCCAGCGGATAGGTTCCCTGGAATGCACGGTTCAGCAGCGGTGAAGATGGATCAGATACCAGATTTTGCCATTCGTCCGCCAATTGGTTGGCATCGAAAGTGGGGTGAGATGACATAACCAGTATCTCGCCATTCACGGCATCCATCAACACAGCTGCACCTTGTTGATTAAGCAGGAGCTCATCTGCCACGCCCTGCAATTCCAGATCCAGGCTCAAGCGCACATCTAACCCAGGCGCAGGTTGGCCGTAGACCAGATGGCTCCACCAGCTGTCCAGGCTGGAGACCCCGCTCTCACCGCGCAGTACACTATCCAGGCTGGCTTCCAACCCTGCCTGGCCGTATGTTGGGTCTGTATAACCGACCACGTTGCTGAGATCTGGCGCCATTGTCTTTCGCACAAAATCGCCTGGTTCACCGCTAGAGATATTAATGGGCTGCAGGTTACGATCCAGGATAGCGCCGCGCTGAACCCACCTGTCTTCAATGGCACGGCGTGGGTTATCGGTACGGGTGAGCAAGGATTGCCCGCGCACGGCAGTCCACCAACCTGATGCAAGAGCAGCCGCAGCCAGTGCCACAAACAGAAAGATACCCATAATCGGATAGACATTCAATTGAGGGGAGCCAAAGCCAGGTAAACTAGCTGGGCGTGCTCCCTGGTTTGCCAGGTCCGATTCCGCCCCAGAAATGAGCATCAACAATAGCAAAGCAGCAAATGATGTAAGCAAGGATGAGCCGCCGTAGGATACAAATGGCAGCGTTATGCCGGTCAGCGGCAGCAGACGCAAGCTGCCGGCAATGATCAGCAGCGCCTGTCCAACCAGGTAGGCTGTCAAACCTGCTGACAGATAGCGCCTGTAGGTATCCGGCGCGTTCATGCTGATTACCAGCCCCCGGTGCGCCAAAAGGCCAAGTAACAAGAGCAGCGCCACAACACCCACCAGCCCGTATTCCTCAGCGATGGCGGAGAAGATCAGATCCGAATGTGTCAACGGCACCAAACCCGGGTTTCCCAAACCCGGGCCACGTCCCACCAACCCACCGTTGGCGATAGCGATCAAAGATTGCACAATTTGATAGGAACGTCCGCTTGGATCCAGCCAGGGGTTTATCCAGGCTTCTACCCTCAACCGCACGACATCAAATTGCAGATATCCCACCACACCCGCCAGCGCCACCAGTATGGCTGAAATCAGCAGCACACGCTTTCGACCCGATGCGGTAAAGACAATGGCCGCATAAAGCAAGATAAAGATCGTTGCTGTACCCAGGTCGCGCTGGGCCACCAGCAGAGCCAGCGCCAGCCCTGTCATAATAAGCGATGGGGCCAATAACCCCATGATATCGTTGAAGACCATCTTTCCAGAAAACGCCAGGTAAGAATATCGATCAGCCAGGTACGCCGCCAGGTAGGCAATGAAAATCAGCTTGAGCGGCTCAGTGGGTTGCAAGTACATACCGCAGCAGCCCAACCACATCTCAGCGCCGTACCCCATGGGGTTCACGCCAAAGAAAAGGGTCAGCCCGGCCAGAAACAGGCTGACCGTAAGCCACAGATATTTATATTTTCTCAAAAAGCCCAAATTTGCAGGTAAAACTGCGCCCGCGGTCACCATAGCACCAGCAACCAGCAACCAGGCGCTTTGCCGCAGACCAAACCCCGGCTCCAGTCGGTAGATAGTCAACAACCCCCAGGCAGATAACAGACCGCTGATGGGAAGCAGATAGGGATCCCGAAGTGGAATTTTTTGCACGCTCCAATGATGCAGCCAGGAGAATACCACAATCCAAACCCCCACACCAGCCCAGTGTTCCCAACGCAAAGCAGCATCCCAGGATCTGGCGCGCACAGCTGGGGATATGCTAAGCGCAGCCGAGCCAATGATAAAGAAAAGGCCTGCCAGGATGAGCAAGCGCTTTTCAAGTCGATCTCCTGGAGAAAATTGCTTTTTGGGCGACAAATCTTTCTACCTGCTCATGCTTTTGCGATTACATAGTGAACCAGATTAGCAATTACGCTCCCAGGTATTTCCCGATCAGCAAATCCAGCCTGTTTTTCGTGTCTTCAGGAACAAGATCATGCCGGGTGATGAGCGAGTTTTGCATGGCATGCCCGCAGCCGCAAGACCTTTGGCTGTGTTCCATGCGTACCAGGTTGCGCAATGCTTCCTGGGCGACTTTTGTGTTGCGGTGCAGGACATCAATCACCAATTCTACGCTGACTGGCGCTTCGCTAATATGCCAGACGTCATAATCGGTGACATGCGCCATCACACCGTAACACATTTCTGCCTCACGCGCCAGGAATGCTTCTGGAGATGTGGTCATGCCGATTAAGGACATACCCCAACTCCGGTAGACGTTCGATTCAGCCCGGGTGGAGAAACGTGGGCCTTCAATGCTGATCAATGCTCCACCATTGTGGACATTGATACCGGTTTCCTGGGTAGCTGCAAAAATTTGTTTGGAAAACTCAGCACAAAAAGGATCGGCTACGCTCACGTGAGCCACAAGTCCATCGCCAAAGAAGCTGCGCTTGCGGCCGTGTGTCAAATCGAATAATTGATCTGGAATCGCAATTTCTCCCGGAGAATAATCTTCGCGCAGCGATCCAACCGCGCTGATACTGAGGATTTTTTCAACACCAAGCGATTTAAGTGCGTAAATATTTGCCCGGTAATTGACTTCAGAGGGTGTGATGTGATGTCCAATTCCGTGGCGCGCCAGAAATACAACCGGCTGGCCTTCAAGCAATCCCATCACCAGTGGGGCGCTGGAGTCACCAAAAGGCGTGTCAACATGAATTTCTTGTACTTCCGTGAGACCGGGGATATCGTATAAACCCGACCCGCCGATAACTCCTAGCGTTGGTTTGATCTGCATGTAAAACCTCCAAGGTGCTAAATTAACGATTCCGGTGTGCTGAACAGGTCCCCCAGTTTGACTTGGAACACGACCCTACCAAATTGCAGGATGTCGCCAGAAGTCAACACGACCATTTCGTTGACCACTTGCTGGTTGAGCATGGTGCCGTTGCGAGAATGTAAATCCTCAATCCACCATTGTCCGTGATGGTAGGACAGACGCGCATGGCGTGCAGAGATGGTTGGGTCATCGATAGTGCACTCACATGCCGGGTCACGCCCAATAACTACATCGGGTTGTGTCAGGCGTCTGGCCTGTCCAATCTCGGCTGGCGGGATAAGCAGCAAGGGCGGTACATTGGCCTCCGCCAATGCGCGGCTGCGTTTGCGCACATCTTGCCATAACAGCCATAATGCCCAAGCAAGAAAACCATACAGGAGTGCAGTGGCGGCAAAGCGAAGCGCAAGCAGGATCACGCCGCTCATAGCTCTCCTGGCTCCACATCATGCAGGGTTAAATCCTGAGTTTGATCGCTTGCGGGTTGTTCTGCCCCAAAAACCAGCGGGACCCCCGCCAGTGAGATCACGTCGCCTGGATGCAAAACACACTGGTTAACACGCTCCCCATTCAGTGTGGTGCCTCCGGTGGAACCCAGATCGAAAAGTACATACTGCCCCCTCACCCAACGCACCTGGGCGTGCAGGCGTGAAACCCTGCTGTCATCGATCACCAGGTCATTATCTGCCCTGCGTCCAATGTTGAGCACAACTTGATGCAAGGGGTGAACATGGGTGCCGTCCACTATCAAGAATGCTTCGTCAGGTAAAACTTCTAAGGTTTCCAACTGCTCTACAGTTACGGCAGCAGTTTGCATCAATTCATCCTGGCTGTGTTTTGCGTTCACAAGCATAGCGCCTTGTCTGAGCTCCTGGTCTGGGACAACCCGGATAACCAGTGGTCCAGAAAATTCAAGACCGGCTTCCACCCCGGCATCGCGCAGCGATTGGGCTAATTCGCTAATCAAAAGCGGGTTTGCCTGGAAGAATTCCGCTTCGGGAGAAGGGAGGTGCAGCAGATAAAGGTTGGGGGCAAGCGTTTGGTCAGTCTCACCCTGGCGCAAGCCATCATGCATCGCGCTGACAAGCCGGGCTGCCAGGTCCGTGGTACCCTGTTGGTTTGGGAACAGCCGCGCTGCACTTCCTTCAATTAATGCTTGCAGCCGGTTTTCAATTTGAGAAAGTCGTTGTTTGAAGTATCCCATAAAAACCTTGTGTGATGAAGCGTATCATACCACGCCCCGTACAAGCTATTATAAGAGGAAAAGGAAAGAATCTGCAAGCCAAACTCCAACAGAGGCTAGATTTGCCATTGTGCCCGGGTTTGCGGTTAAGAAAAAAAGTCCATATTTATTACCAGGGGGTTCCAACACCACAGAAATGTTCCAACATGGGGTTGCAAAATGCCTGTGAATGGATTAGAATATCGTGGCTTAACAAGCGGGTGTCGCCAAGTGGTAAGGCAGTAGCTTCCCAAGCTACCATTCGACGGTTCGAATCCGTTCACCCGCTCAAAATCCGCCGCTCAGGCGGATTTTTCTATCGGGCTGCATTCTTGCGACACCAACCCCTTATATACATCAATCATTCGATCGGCGATTTTATCCCAGGCATACTCTTTTGCCAGTTCTGCTGCATTTCTTCCCAGTCGGGCGCGCAAATCAGGATATTGCAGCAGCACAGCCAGGTGATCTGCAAGCGCTTGGGGGTCATCCGCCGGGACGGTGTAGCCTGTTTCCCCATCCTGTACCAGGAATGCCAGGCCGCCCACCTGGGAAGCTACCACAGGCACACCGCAAGCCATGGCCTCCAAGGCAACCATGCCAAACGACTCATAATGCGAAGGAACCACCACCGCATCGGCTGCAGAATAGTAATACGGCAGGGTGTCCTGGCTGCGTTTGCCCAGGAATGTTACCAGGTCATCCAGGCCAGCCTGACGGCTCATCTCTTGCACTCGCCGCATTTCTGCGTTCTCCACATCCGCGCCTCCCGGTTCTCCGCCGATCACCGACAGGCAGACATATACACCGCGTTGGCGTAAGATAGCAATAGCCTGGATCAATGCATCTACACCTTTTAACGGCTCGATTCTGCCGACAAAGAGCAGCATATTGGCACACGGCGGTACACCGATATACTCCTTAGCTTCATCCGGAGAAATGGGGTAGAAATGGCTGGTATCCACACCTGGCGGGATCACAACCACATTATTTGTCTTAATTTTATACAACCACTGGATCTGTGCCACCTCTGCAGGTGTGGCGGAGATAATCCGGTCTGCGCTGCGGAACACTTCCTTTTCGCCCAACAGGCGGTATTCACCTTCTACCTCACCCGGCCTGCGAGCCACCCGTTGTTTCATCAAACCCAGCGTGTGGAACATATGCACCACTGGCGATCCCCAGGCTTTCTTCAAGTCCCTGGCAGCAATGCCAGACATCCAGTAATGGCTGTGGATGACATCGTAACGTAGGCTTTTTGATTCAGCAAAACGCATAATTCCTTGCACAAACTCTGGGATATGTCCTACCAGTGCATCCTTTGCCAGAGGCACCTCTGGGCCGGCGGGGATATGCACAACCCGGTTGCCGTAACCCAGGTCGTGCAGCACATGCGGCACATGTTCATCCTGAGAGCGGGTAAAGACATCCACGTGGATGCCTTTTGGCCCCAGGGCGCGAGTTAAATCCCGTACATAAACGTTCATCCCCCCTGTATCTTTCCCACCCAGCGTAGCCAACGGGCAGGTATGGTATGAAAGCATAGCAATGCGCAACAAACACCTCTTCTTAAGTCTTGCTTTTCCGCGCTTTCCCCTGTATAATCTCACCCGCATGCCAGGCGCCACCGTAGCTCAGCCGGCAGAGCAGCCGCTTCGTAAGCGGCGGGTCAAGGGTTCGATTCCCTTCGGTGGCTCTTTTTTTGTGCCTTGCTACCAGATTATCAGGGTTTTCCGACAGACTTCTGAATCAATTGTAATACACAAACAGCCCTCCCATCCGGTATAATTGCGACATGTTGTTTAACCGCAAAACCCCCCTGGTCATCGGTATTGCCGGCGGATCGGGTTCAGGTAAAACCACCCTGGCCCAGCTGATCCGCAGCCAGTTAGGAATGGAGCGCATTGCTTATCTGCCCCACGATTCCTATTATAAAGACCTGAGTAGCCTGCCGCTCAACCAGAGAGCGGAAGTTAACTTCGACCATCCGAACTCTTTTGACACTGACTTACTGTCGCAACATATCCAAACGCTCAAGGAAAACCAGGCGATTGATCTGCCGGTGTACGATTTTAAAACCCACTCGCGCACCAGCCAGACTATCCGTATCGAGCCTCGCCCGGTGATCATGGTAGAAGGAATCCTGATCTTTGCGGATGCTGCACTACGCCAGATTCTGGATATGAAGATCTTTGTCGACACCGATGCCGATATCCGCTTTATCCGCCGCTTGCAGCGCGACATCCTTGAACGCGGCCGCACCACCGAATCTGTGATCCACCAATACCTGACCACAGTTCGCCCGATGCACCTGGAGTTTGTCGAACCTTCAAAACGCTACGCGGATGTAATCGTGCCCGAAGGCGGTTTGAACACGGTCGCCATGGAAATGGTTGCTGCACGTCTCGAAATGTTATTACGCCAGGATGAAACCATCTCCTGAGTACACTTTTCCCCATTGAAAGGACAATTTGATGCCATCTCAAGAAAAACAGTGGTCTAGCCCGCCCGAATTACAGCTGGACCCCAAAATGTCATACACCGCCACACTGCATACAGATCTCGGCGATATCAAGCTGCACCTGACCGCCGATAAGACACCGCGTACTGTCAATAACTTTGTCTTCCTCTCCCGCCAGGGTTTCTACGACGGAACCATCTTCCACCGGGTGATTAAAGACTTTATGGTGCAAGGCGGAGACCCCACTGGCACCGGGCGCGGCGGACCGGGTTATCGGTTTGCTGACGAATTTGACCCCAAGCTCAGGCATAACGGACCGGGTGTTCTTTCCATGGCGAACGCTGGCCCCGGCACGAATGGTTCGCAGTTCTTTATCACCCATGTGGCTACCCCCTGGTTGGATGGAAAGCATAGTGTCTTTGGTCAGGTGATTGAAGGCCTGGATGTGCTATTTGCTATCCCAGAGAGAGACCCGATGAAGGTGTCCGCACCAGCGGTTACACTGAAATCTGTCACCATAACAGAAGAACCGCTCGACTGAATCGAAACAACGCCCGGATGACCTCCGAACGCCGTTTGCTGCTGCTCCGGTTGCTAGCTTTGACATTTGTCATTGCCATCAGCGTCTATGTTTTCAGCATCCGCGACAAGGCAGCAGAGCTGGCGAAGTTTGGTTATCCGGGCATCTTTTTGTTATCCATCCTGGCAAATGCCACGGTGCTGCTGCCCGCGCCTGGTGTTCTTTTCGTCTTTGCCATGGGGGCTGTCTTTAATCCCTTTTGGGTTGCACTGGCAGCTGGGCTGGGAGCTGCCCTGGGAGAGCTCTCCGGCTACCTGGCTGGGTTTAGCGGGCAGGCAGTGGTGGAACGGGCAGATGCGTACCAGCGCATCCTGAGCTGGATGAAAATACACCCCCACTTGAGCAATTTCGCCATACTGGGTCTTTCTTTTTTCCCAAACCCGCTCTTTGACCTGGCAGGCATCGCTGCCGGGACGTTGAAAATTCCCCTGGCGCGCTTCCTTTTCTTCTGCGCCGTAGGTAAAATCTTGAAGATGCTGATGTTTGCCCTGGCAGGCTCTTCATCGCTTGATCTATTCTTTACCCGCTAATCTCGCTTCTGCGAACCTGCCAGATCTTATTTCGCACAAAGACGCCAATTATTTCAGCGCAGCCAACACCTCACCCGAATGACCGTCGGGTTTGACGTTGTCAAATACCTTGACAATTTGGCCCTCGGCGTCGATCAAGAAGGTAGTGCGAAAAACGCCGTCATATTCCCTGCCCATGTACTTCTTACGCCCCCAGACCCCATACAACTCACACACCTGGTGATTCTCATCTGCCAGCAGGGTGAAAGGCAACTGGTACTTTTCCTTGAATTTGGCATGCTTTTTGGGTGAATCTGGGCTGACACCCAGGATCACCACACCGGCTTCCCGGTAGACTGCATAATCATCACGGAAACTGCAAGCCTCTTTTGTGCATCCGGGTGTGTCATCCTTGGGGTAAAAGTAGAGCACAACTGCCTTTCCAAGGTAATCGGATAAAGCGTGCGGTTTTTCATTTTCATCTAATAGGTTAAAATCTGGCGCTTTGATACCTGCTGAAATGGACATATTTTCCTCCTGAATCAATATTACGCTACTTCTGCCGCCAATACTCCCATATTTGATATATCGTAACCTGGAAGTTTGGCGATTGTCTTGCGGAAATCTTCATCTCGCAATACATCCCACAAAGGGATAAGCAATTCACTTTCATAGGTTTCCTGCGGCACAACCAGCTGGTATTTTTCCTGGAATAAAGGGATGAAGTCAAGCTCCAGCGCTTTCGCTGCCGCAGCAATCCCCAACCCGCAGGTTGCACGACCCGAAGATACCGCCGCCGCAACCGCCAGGTGGGTAAATTCTTCTTGCTGGTACCCAGAAATCGCCTGTGGATCGATACCCAGCAGCCCCAGATGATAATCGAGCAGTACACGTGTGCCTGCCCCGCGCTGGCGGTTGACAAAGGTAACCCCCGGGCGAGCGATATCTTCCAGGCGGTAAATTTGCAGGGGATTGCCAGGCTTCAAGATCAGACCTTGCTGCCTGCCCACCAGGTCGACCACCTTTACCGGGGTGCCTTTCAAGTATTTACGTATGTAAAACAGATTGTACTCACCCAGTTCGGGGTCCAAGAGGTGCGAACCAGCGATGTGCGCTTCACCCCTGGAAAGCGCCACCAACCCTCCTTGGCTGCCAACATTGGATGAAGCCAGCCGCCTACCGCGCTGCGCCAGGTGCTGGGCGATTACATCCAGTGTCATATCATGCGAACCGATTGCAAAAATGGTGTGCATAAGCTCGGCGGGTGAGCGGTAAAGGCGTACTTTCACCTCTGCACCTGCAGGCAGACCCTGCACCCCACGCGGCAGGATAGTGATGCCGTCTGCCCGAACCAGGGAGGTGATCACCCCCGCACCGCGTGAAAGCGGCGCTGCCAGCATTTTTTCGCCCACCTTTCCCACCGCCATACGCATGTAATCATCGTCACCTGCAGGCGAAGTCACTTTGCGGGTTAAGGTAGCGCTTATTTCCACCGGCTCTAGAGTTTGTCTACCCAACCAGAGTGCCAGTAATGGCTCAACAAAAATCTCAGCCGTGAGCGCAGCTGATACGGGATATCCGGGAACACCAATGATAGGGACGCGACCGGTTTTTGAACCGCCGTCTATCGCAGGACGATCAACCATCCCCAGGATCACCGGGTGACCCGGACGCACGGCCACACCGTGCACCAACAGGGTTCCCAAAGATTGTACGACCTGAGCTGAATAATCCTCTGCACCCGCCGATGAACCGGCATTGAGCAAGATTAAATCTGAAGATGCAGCAGCCTCTTGTACACGAGAGCGGATAGCCTCGTGTACATCCGGCGTAATGGAGAAGCGCACAGCTTCCCCACCCCATTGGTTTACCTGTGCTGCAAGCACCAGCGAGTTGTATTCAATGATCTGACCAGAGCCAACAGGCTGCCCGATTGGCGCCAGTTCTGTTCCCGTCGGCAGGATGGCGACGCGCGGTTTGCGCGCCACTTGCACCTGTGAGTGACCGCACCCAGCAATAGCCCCCAGGTCAACCGGGCGTAAGACCTGACCGGCGTGGATCACCAACTGGGTGGCAACCATATCTTCACCCATCGGGCGAATATGCTGCCACGGGATCACCGCGGCGCGGATGCGGATCAACGCTGGTTTCCTGGGATTCGCCGAGGGGTGGTTGGTCTCATCCATCGGTTCGACATTTTCGATCGGCACCACTGCATCCGCCCATGCCGGCAGCGGGTCGCCCGTATCCAGGTATACGGCCTGGGATTCGCCGATATCCGATGTACACACCAGGCTGATAGGATCTGAGGGCGTTGCACCGCTGGTTGTTTCGGCGCGAAGGGCAAAGCCATCCATGGCGGAGGCATGGTAATGGGGGGCTGAAATGCGAGCCCAGACTGGTTCCGCCAGCACTCTGCCGCTGGCGTTTTCATCCAGTGGAATTGTCTCGCTACCCAGGATTTGATCTAAACCAGCTTCTTTTAACGCAGCAAGCAGCTGTGCTCTAGCTTTTTCCAACGGAATGTCATGTAAATATACGGTCATCATCTCCCCCTCACCAGAGGTATACATCCACAATTTCACCGGCATTCAAACCATTCGCATCAGGCTCCACTCTTAGCAACCCATCTGACCGCGCTAGCGTAAAGATCAGGTTCGATTTACCAAACAAAGGTTGCGCCAGAAAGCCTTCTGGTGAGCGTTCGAGCTGGACGGCGATCCAATCTTCCCTGCCTGCTTGCGAGGCAACATTCAGGCTCAGACGCGCCTTGACCGATGCTTGAAAAATATCATCCGGCTCACCTTGCAGCCGCCGCAACACAGGCAGAACGACCAGGCGAGCAACTACCAGGGCGCTCACCGGGTTCCCAGGTAAGCCGATCACTGGCTTGCCATCACAAATAGCCAGGATGGTAGGTTTGCCCGGGCGGATGTTCATCCCATGCACCAGAACACCAGGCTCCCCCAGGGTATTGACAACCTGCGATGTGAGATCCCGCACACTCGCAGAAGACCCGGCGGTGATCACGAGCATGTCGCAATCACGTAAAGCTTGCAAGGATTTTATGCGCAGGGCATCCGCATCATCCGGCACCACACCGTACCGGACAGGCTGCCCTCCCGCCTGCTCGATCAACGCACTCAGGCTAAACGAGTTAATATCTCGCACCTGACCGGGTTGGATCCTTTGTTCCGGGGGTACGATTTCATCACCACTTGACAGGATGGCGACTTTTGCTTGCCTGACCACCTCCACACGCGTGATCCCCAATGCCATCAGACCACCGATCTCAGCCGGGTTCAGGCAGCGGCCTTTTTTGATTACCAATTCTCCCTGCGCTACGTCCTCGCCGATTTTGATGACATTCTCTCCCACAGCGACGGCTTTTGATATTTCAACTTCCTCAGGAGCGATTTTCTGGGTGGTCTCCACCATCACCACTGCATCTGCGCCTTGCGGCAGCATCCCACCAGTGTGGATGACGGCGCACTGTCCCGTCTTCAGCTTGAAAATCGGAGCGCCCCCCATGACAACTTCTCCGACAATCTCCAGGTATCCTGGCATGGATTCGCTGGCGCCGTAAGTATCCGCGGCTCGCACAGCGTAACCATCCATGGTCGAGCGCTGAAAATTGGGAGATGGTTCTGTAGCAAAGATGGGGCCTGCTGTTACCCTGCCTACCGCTTCAGCCGTTGGGATTTCTTCATTCGATGCCCTACTCAGATGAAAAGCTGGCAACTGAAGCAAGAGCAATTCTATGGCATCGGGAGGCGGAAGAAGTTCAAGAAATTCTGGCATAAGGTTTCCCTTCTGCGTGCATCAATGGGTCCAAAATGAGAAAGTGATCAAATACACAGTAACAGACAAATGCGCCACCGCTCCAATGGTGAGCAAGTTCCAATTCGGTTTTTCCCCGCGTTCAATCCGCCGCATTTGCCAAATCTGAATCAAACCAATTGCCAATCCCGCAATGCCCGAGAGGGTTGCAAACCAGGGATAGCCGTAAAAGCGCGCCAGGGCTAACAAGAAAAAAGCGATCAGAACCAGCATATTATGCAGCGTCATAGCATTTTGCCAACCCAGGCGGACAATGAGCGTTCGCTTTTCGAACTTAAGGTCATTGGCATAATCGGGAAGCTCCAGCGCAATTAACATCGCCAGCGACACAACGGTTAAAGGTAAGGCACTCATCAGCACCAGGCGATGCCATTCACCAGTCTGTAAGATGAATGCAAATGCGGGTACCAGGAATGATATGAGAACAGATATGATCAGTTCCCCGTAACCTGAACCTGCAAATCTGACTGGCGGTGTTGAATAAAATATTGCCGCCAAAAAAGCCAGGAACATAACCAGAAAAGCAGATGGAACAAGATTTCCCCGGGTTATTAATAATACAGAGAAATAAGCCAAAAGTGCAAGCGTTGTGTAGGCTGCCAGTAAAGCCACACGCCTGGGAAGTTTTCCCGGACCAAGCGCTCCGCTTCCACCTGTCAGGAAAGTGCGGTTTGCATTATTATGATCTGCTGGCGAATCAAAATACTCATTCAAGTATTGTGCACTTAATTGAAGCAGGCTCACCCACAGTTGACCCAGAATAAACACCGGGATATCGATCACAACACCCAGATAATGAGCGATGCCGCCGCCCAAAAAATAAAAGAATCCCGTTCCTACCAGAAACAGCGGGCGCGACAGGCGCAAAAAAAGAACAAGGTTTGTCGGGGTCATGGATAGAGACTCCCCATCAAATTATTTCTCCATTGGATATCCCGCAGAGATCCAGGCTTCCAATCCACCTTGCAAGGGGGTTATTCTGGTAAAACCACGATCGATCAGGAATTGCGCCAGACTGGCGCTTGATTCTTCTGCAGGTCAGGTGCAGTATGGGATAATCCAATCCGAAGGAGATAACTCACCCAGGCGTTCAAGAACCTCCTCTTCGGTCATAGAAATAG
This sequence comes from uncultured Anaerolineaceae bacterium, assembly GCA_964614855.1. Lineage (GTDB taxonomy): Bacteria > Chloroflexota > Anaerolineae > Anaerolineales > UBA4823 > CAWJHE01. Next base: position 22,666 of record CAZTMX010000009.1, read on the forward strand.
CGCCAGGGATGTGCCCTTGTGAGTAGTAGGGCTCACCGCGTGTATCGATAAAAACTGCGGATCCTTGATCGAAGGCTGATTTTGCATCGCTCAACAATACACGTTCAACATCGGGGAAAGGAATTCGTAATGTTGCCTGTGTAGGTGTCACGATAACAGGCTCATCTGCGGTAAAAGATGCAAACACGACAACTGCACCGATCATGAACAATGCCCCCAAACCGATCAAGACCAGCGGTCCAATGTAACTGGTTTTCTTTGCACGCATAAATCTCTCCAAGGTTCTACTGGTAATAGTATGACTAAAAATCATACCATACCCCTTGGATTATGCTGTTAATAGGGTGGTTAATAGTCCAGATCTTAACGACGGAAAAAATTGGAGACGAAGAACCAGACATTAGCCGGTCGTTCTGCCAGGCGGCGCATATAGTAAGGATACCATTCTGTGCCATAGGGGACATATACCCGCATCTGGTAACCATCCTGCACAATTTGCTCCTGCAAATCACGCCGGATGCCGTACAACATCTGAAATTCTATTGCCTTTTGGGATAAGCCCACCTGCTTTGCATACGACTTAGCATTTATCAGGCGCGTTTCATCGTGCGAAGCCACCGCCAGGATGGGAGGGTGCTTGCCATCAGGGCTAAATTCAGGCGACCCTTGTGACAGCGTACTATCGATGATTCGCTTGACCAGGCGATCGTAATTTTCGTCCACGTCTTTCTTTTTGGGAAACGCCACTTCATCCGGTTCCTTGTAGGCGCCCTTACATAAACGCACTTTGCCGCCCATCGCCATAATTTTCTCGATATCGCCGGCGCTGCGGTAAAGGTAGGACTGGATTACCAACCCAGTGTTATCGAAATGATATGTTTTCCTCATATGGTGGTACAGATCGAGGGTGTCATCCACCGTTGAAGAATCTTCCATATCTATGCGCACAAAATTTCCTTTTTCTTGCGCATGTTGCAGAATTTGGCGTAAATTTTCTGCACATAATCCCTTATCTAACAACAACCCTATCTGCGATAGTTTGATCGACACATTGGCGCGCACGCCAGACTCGTCGATCACATCAAATATATGCAAGATGTCCTTTGTAGCCAGTTTCGCCTCTTCTGGGTTGGTCGTGTGCTCCCCCAGGCGGTCTAAAGTCGCCATTATCCCTTTACTGTTCAACTGGCGGATCGCCCGAATCGCATCTTCAAGCTTTTCGCCCGCAATAAATCGTGAAGCTGCATTCCAGGCAAATGACCAACCCGTGATCAGATGGCGAGCCCAGGTTGCTTTAGACATCAAGATAAAGAATGAGCGCAGCATAGGGTTTCCCTTATACGTAAATATTCTGCTTCTATAGGAGACGATGTCTGGGAGATTTCTTCTCAGAGAAAATTTTCTCGGAGAATATTTCTCAGAGAAAATATTCTCCGAGACACGATTAGGATCATAGTTATTTTAGCACTCCACCGAAGCAAACTCATCTCCCAAAAGTCACTCCCATTGATTGACATTTGGCACTATTTGGGGATCAAATCATTGGCACAATAATTGCAACAGGATATAATAATACTACTTCAAGGAACCAATTATGCTTATCCAAAAGTTCAACACCTCCATCCGGCCATTAACTACCGCTCACCTGGCACAGACGATGACCTTGTTGGAATTAACCAGTGAAGAACTGCGCCAAAAAATTGAAGCTGAGTTAGCCTCAAACCCCGCCCTTGAAGTAACCCAAGAACTCCGCTGCCCGCACTGCCACAGGCTTTTAACTGGCAAGAACTCTTGCCCGGTGTGCAGTGTGCAAAAAGACAATGGCTGCGGCGAACCTATTGTTTTCATCTCCCCTCGCAGTGATTTTTCCCCTGTCAGTGACAGGCTTTCCAGCGATACCGATTATTCAAGCCAGGATTTGACCCCGGCGATTGACGATCTGCCGACTTTCGTTTTACGCCAGATTGCACTGGATTTGGAAGAGAGTGACAGGGTATTGGCAGCGCATATTCTCAACAGCCTGGACGAAGATGGATTGCTTGCTGTCTCCATTACTGAAATTGCCAGATACCATTTTGTACCCGTGGATCGGGTACTTAAAGTATTACGCATAATCCAGCATGCCGACCCAATCGGGGTGGGATCGCCCACACCGCAGGAGGCGCTGCTTGTGCAGCTGGAGTCGCTCGCAGAAACCCGCCCGGTGCCTCCGTTGGCCAAAGATGCAGTAACACAGGGCATGGAGTTGCTCAGCCGCTATGCTTATGCCGAACTTGGCCGGCTTCTCAAGATAAGCACCGCCGAGGCCGAAACCATAGCAAATTTTATCAGCGAAAATTTGAACCCATATCCTGCGCGCTCGCATTGGGGCGAGTCGAATGCGGACCCGCACCTGGCGCAAATTTATTACAACGCGGATATCCTGATCAGCCGCTTGGATAATTCTCCAAATTCACCCCTGGTGGTGGAGATCATCTCACCGTATGCTGGCTCATTGCGCATAAATCCTCTATTCCGCGCCGCCATTAATGAGGCTCCGCCTGAAAAAGCAGAGCAATGGCAAAACGACCTGGAAGGGGCTTCCTTGCTGGTGAAATGCCTACAGCAGCGTGACAACACCCTGGTCCGGTTGATGCAAAAGCTCGTCAGTCTGCAGCGGGAGTTTATCCTGAAGGGAGATGCGCATCTGCTGCCCATCACACGTGCCCAGCTAGCTGTCGAGCTGGAGGTGCACGAGTCGACAATTTCGCGCGCGGTTGCCAGTAAAGCGGTACAATTACCAAACAAACGCATTATCCCCCTCAGCAAATGGTTTGACCGCAGTCTGCATATCCGGACTGCCTTGATGGAGATTATTGCGAACGAGAACCATCCGCTAAGCGATTCGCAAATCGCTGAAATGCTTGAAAAACAGGGGTATCCAGTTGCGCGCAGGACCGTTGCCAAATACCGTTCCATTGAAGGAATTTTACCGGCACGCATGCGGCACGCCCATGCTTACACCTCTGCATAGTAAACCGTTATCTGTCACTGGGTTCCAGAAAGTACTTTTATGGTAACTGAAGTCTACAACGATTCATCGGATCACCTCCCGCCCACTGGGACAAGCGATTTTTGGGGTTCGCTGGAATTGCTCGCCACAGCCGGGCAGAATCAAGACCTGGACACCGCTGTGAGCCAAATCTTGCAGGGAGTTTCGTCCTTGTGCGCGGCTGATTACGCCGTTGTTTACAAGATTTCGGAAGATAAACCAGTTTTGGAAATCTACCAGAGCCGCGGTGCAGGGGTTCTCTTTCCTGAGCAAATTGACACCCAGGATTTGGCATCTCTCGGAAATCTACAAATGTGGCAAACCGGCAAGCGATCTACCACATTTTTCCACCGTTTTGCGAGAAAAGAAAAGTTGGCCTATCTCATCACTATCCCCCTGGGTGAACCCAATGCCGTCATCGGTATCCTTGTCATTGCGGGCATGAAAACACCTCCAACGAATATCACTGAGATTACGGAATATTTAGCAATAGTCCTGACTACAATTTTTCAGCAGCACGCCTGGCGCGCCAATGCAGAACAAGGGTTGAGAAATTCTGAATCCAGGTTGAATTCCGCAAAAACGATCGAAGAGCGCATCAGTGACGGTCTGATCATCCTGGCGCCTGATCTAACGATAAAAAGGTTGAACCTGGCTGCTGAAACCATTCTCGGGTACAAACAACAAGAAGTAAAAGGGCAACCTATTAGCAAGGTGCTCATTGGAGCCGAAGCTCTTCACCAGGCACTGGTCAATGCGCAAAATTCCAGTGCCACACTGCGTCTGGGAAGCAATGTCCGCCTCTACAAAAGAAATGGCGAGGTTTTTCAAAGCATTGTCAGGATCTTTCCAGTCATCCAGGATTGCCAGGTCGGCGAAATCCTCGTCCTCTTTCAGGATCTCAGCGAGCAAGAGTTTATCCGCCAACAGGCGCAGCAGTTGGAACAGCGCGCTTATCTGGGTGAAGTGACGGCAACCTTTGCCCACGAAATCCGCAATCCGGTGCACAATATCAGCACCGGTCTACAATTGATGGCGCTCAATCTACCCAAGAATGACCCCAACCAGCAAACCATCGATTATATGCTGCAAGATTGCGATCGCCTGGCTGAGTTGATCAAAGCCGTGCTGGCATTCTCAAAACCCATCGACTACCAGATGGAAAACCTGGATATTGTGAATTTGCTCCAGCAATTCATGGAGCGCCAACATGCGCGTATCGAGCGCGCCAATGTAAAATATGAACTGCAGATTGCGCAGGATTGTCCGCAAGTTGTTGGAAACCTGCATGCTCTTGAACAGGTGATTGGTAACCTGGTGACCAACGCCATCCAGGCGATGTCCCCAGGCGGCGGCAGGCTGGTGATCAAAGCCCAGCCCGCCAGCGCCACGGAGGGACGCTCTTTCGTTGAGATCAGCGTGGCAGATACCGGACCAGGCATCCCCAAAGAGAACCAGGAAAGAGTGTTTCAGCCATTCTTCACCACAGAACACAACGGCACCGGTCTGGGTTTGGCTGTCTCGAAGCGGATTGTGACCGCTCATAAAGGCACCATTCGATTGACCAGCTTTCCTGGCGGTACGATCTTCCATATTCAACTTCCTGCTGTCAGATCATCATGAAAAAGGAACCTGCATGAGTGCAACCATATTGATCGTCGATGATGAGGCGCATGCCCGCCAATTCATTTCCAGCTTTCTACACACACTTGAGTATGAAACCATTGAAGCAGCCACCTATGCGGAAGCGCAGCAGCAAATCCGGCAGGGTCGGGGCGACATTATACTTTTAGATGTCAACCTCCCCGATGGATACGGCCCGAACCTCTTAGAAGAAACAGCTTCCATGGCCTTCCGGCCTCCTGTCATCCTGATCACCGGGTACGGCGATATTGATATGGCGGTTGATGCCATGCGCAACGGGGCCCATGATTTTCTCCAGAAACCAATAAAATTCGACGCCCTGGATAAATCCATCAAACGCGCCCTGGAATTGGTTGGGATGCGGCGTGAATTGGATCACCTGCGCCAGACCAGGCATGAACAGGTATCCTTTGTCGTAGGCTCAACGCCAAAAATGCAGAAACTGCTCAACCACGCACAGCGGGCTGCAGATGCCAATGTATCCGTCTTAATCACCGGGGAAACTGGCACTGGAAAAGATATCCTGGCAAATGCAATCCACCACATGGGACCGCGCGCCAACAAACCCTTTGTCGCCATCAACTGCGCCGCCATTCAAACCACGGTGTTGGAATCAGAACTATTCGGCTATGAAGCTGGAGCATTTACCGGTGCGGAAAAACGTAAGCACGGCTTGATGGAAACCGCGGACGGCGGTATCTTGTTCCTTGACGAAATCTCCTCCATGCCGGTGGATATGCAGGCCAAGCTCTTGCGGGCAATTGATGAACGCGCCTTTCGCCGGGTTGGCAGCACAAGCCTGATTAAGGTTGATGTGCAAATCCTGGCAGCTTCAAACCGCGACCTGCCCACCTTGATCAAACAAGGAGATTTCCGGGAGGACCTGTATTTTAGATTAAAGGTCGTCGATTTGCACCTGCCGCCATTGCGCGAAAGAAAACAGGATATCCCCGAGCTTGTGGGGCTATTCATCCACAAAAATAACCAGCGCATGGGGATGAATGTAAGCGATGTAACCCCGCGCGCCATGGAAGCGCTAATGGATCACAGCTGGCCCGGAAATATCCGAGAATTACGCAACGTGATCGAGCGAGCGATGCTGTTTTGCGATGAGCCTTCGATCGATCTCCCCCACCTACCGTTTGATCTGAGCTAAATCCAGCCCCACACACCGAGGCTAAGGGTTGCTCCAGATGGCGAAAGAGTCTTCGTAACAAATATCGGTCTCTTCCAACCCATTGACGCAGACCAGGTACAGTATTACTGAGCCATTTTCCGCCTGGATAGCTGGCAGCGTCAACGTTGTGCGTCCATCGCTACCCGTGGCAGGCATCACATAGGATTGCGTTGTTTCATCGGGCATGGTGATGATAATCTCCATGACTATCCCCGGCACAGGATAACCATCACGCATGGCGGAGACTTCAATGACCTGCTGCTCGGTGGTGGAAATTGTAGCTTGCATTTCCTTTACCCTGAGTTTCAGGAAAGAACGCTGCTGCTCAGGCTGGGTTGTACCTGGAATTGAAACTTCCCCCGTTTTGCCCATAAATATTATGCCCAGAGGCTCAGGCATCACTCGCAAGCTGGATGGTGCGGCAGGATCATATATCAAACACAGGTTCTCAAAGCACTGGCGCACAGGAGAACCTCCGCTGGTTTGCAGGTGAGTAATCGGCGCCCCACTGGTTTCCAGACCCCCATGTGCCAGGATGTACTCCCAAAAATACAAGGGAATATCGTAGCCCAGGTTCCCATCCGTCGGGTAAAAATTCATGTCCGGCGCACCGCTACCGACAGCAGGTGTTTCTGGGATCATTTCAAGTTCATCGGCGATACTGAGCAGGCGTACGCTGTCAGGTTGGGCTTGTGAGTCGGCAATCAGCACCATATTCTGGAAAACCTGCAGCCATTTTTCATCTAGCGCATAAATCTTTGTGATGGGAAACCCAGTAAAACGCCAACCATACTTATTAATGAATGGCTTGAACACCTCGGCTTCGCGATAGCGAAAATCTATCGCACCAGGTCCCGCTTCCACCTGGCGGCACTTGTCTTTACAATCGAATGCCCCATAATCCAGTAAGCCAATTTCACCTGTAACCTGGCTCTTATAGAAACCGATATTTTCAAAGTATTGCTCAAAACGCTGCTTGCTCGGGTTGTAAATCACTTCACTGATGGGTAAACCGACAAATATCCATTTATCCTCATCAATAAAAGCCGCAAAATCCGGATCGATTGTATGCCCATTGGTGTAATAGGCACCAGGCTGGGACGGCGCAGGAGCAGGCGCTTCCATAATCCCAACTCGATAACCCAATGGCGCTAATGCATAGACTTCTGTTGCGGGTTTATTTTCATCATAAACCAGCATGGCTTTTGTTGTATATTGAAATTTTCTTGCGTTCTCTATGGACACACCGGAAATCACCGGACCCAGGACTTTTTCGCCGCCCATAAAATCGTATAGCACCCGCAAGGTGACATCCAGTTCGGGCTGGTCAGCAGACCCTGCAGGGATAGAGCCAGATGGAGAATTAGCTGTTTCGCATCCAGCCAGCAAGACAGTAAAAAATATCAAGCCAAAAAAGAGCGCAAAAGATGGCCTGCACCAGGCAATTCTGCGCCCCTTATCCTTGACCACAACGGCTCCTTGGGAGATGGATCATGTCCCTATCATGCGTTGCAAAGTTCCTTATCTGACTAGCGATCATATCAAACATGATACATTTTTGGCGCCCGTTTACCCCGATTGAGATGAGTGATGAAGCAGTTTGATTTTCTCAATAGTTGCCGCTTGCGGGATTATACCCCAGCCGAGGATGAAATTCAATGATTCTAATTATATACGCAATAGCAGGAACCGGACGAACGATCCAGACAGCATCGCCAGCATTGATACGAAGCGGAGATTTTTCCATTGCCAAAACCTCCCAGTTATGATATCCTTTTTCTAACTGAATAGTATGTCGCTTGAGGCGCCCTTTGCCCCGGATGGCAGGGCCAAATCGCGAAGCCGGTGAAAGACCGGCGCTGTCCCGCAACTGTGATCCACCTACCAGGTGGTAAGCCAGGACGCCAGCCTCAAGTCAAGTTTCCACAGGCCTCGCGGCAAGGAGATGGGAGCTGCAATTCCAAGCACTGCGCCCCTCTCCCTGTCATTTCGACAGGGTTTTTTTGTTGTATCAAGACTTTAGCAAAGAAAAGAGAGAATAACATGAGCTTTTCAATAATTAAAAATCGTAAATTTCATCTAGCCACACTTGCGATCCTAATCGTATTCGTTCTTAGCGCTTGCAGCGCCAAAGCAACACCTGCACCAACATCGATCCCCACCCAGGAACCTATTGTTTTGACCGATGCTTTTGGTAAAACCATCAAGCTGGAAGCACCAGCCCAAAAAATTATCTCCCTGGCGCCATCAAATACTGAAATCCTCTTTGCAGTGGGGGCAGGCAAACAGGTGGTTGGGCGAGATGCCTTTTCAGATGTCCCTGCGGAGGCAGGATCTCTGCCGGATGTCGGCGGCGGTTTTGGCGCTTTGAATACAGAGGTGATCGTCTCGCTGGATGCCGACCTGGCTCTTGCCGCTGATCTGACACCCGCCGAACAGATCCAGGCGCTTGAAGAGCTCGGGCTCACCGTATTCGCCCTTCCCAACCCAAACAACTTCACTGAGATGTACGAAAACTTGCGCACCGTCGCCCGCCTGACCGGGCACGAGAGTGAAACCGAAACTTTGATCCAATCCCTACAGACGCGCGTGGATGCAGTCACCCAAAAAGTGGCCAGCGTGACTGAGAAGCCGCTGGTATTCTACGAACTGGACGCCACCGATGTCAACGCGCCCTACACCTCTGGACCAGGGACATTCATCGAATTCCTCATCCATTCTGCTGGCGGAGAAAACCTGGGCAGCGCGCTTTCGGGCGCCTGGGTGCAGGTTAGCATCGAAGAGCTAATCACACGCGAACCCGACTTGATCATCCTGGGTGATTTCACCTGGGGTGGTGTGACCCCTGAAGCCGTGGCCGCACGCGCCGGGTGGGATACCCTGGCCGCAGTCAAATCGGGCAATGTCTACACCATCGACGACAACCTGGTCAGCCGGCCGGGTCCGCGCCTGGTGGACGGTCTGGAAGCCATTGCCAGGATCCTCCACCCGGATTTGTTTCAATAATTCCTGAGAAACCTTGCTGGATGACCCCGGTAAACCAGGATGCTGAAGAGACTCCCACCCATACCCACCAATTTGTTGCTGCTGCTGGCGGCTTTTCTGCTCAGCGTGGCGATCGGTCCGGTATATATTTCTCCTGTCGAGTTGCTGCGCATCCTGGTGGCAAAATTTCCGGGACTGGAGCTCCCCGTCAGTTGGCCCGAAGCTCATCAAACCATCTTTCTGGCAGTGCGCTTGCCGCATTCTACCCTGGTGCTGCTAACCGGCGCCGCCCTGGGCGGCAGCGGCGCTACCTACCAGGGGGTCTTTCGCAACCCGCTGGCGGACCCTTACCTGATCGGTGTGGCCTCCGGAGCGGGATTAGGTGCGATCGCCGCCATGGCTGTGCGTTGGCCCTCTACCCTGAGCGGGATGTTCACGATCCCTGTGGCTGCCTTTCTGGCGGCGCTGCTCACGGTCGTGGTGGTGTACAGCATTGCTCGGGTGGGCAAAAGCCTGCCCACCACCAGCATGGTGCTGGCGGGGGTGGCTGTCAGCTCCTTTGCCACCGCGCTGACCTCCTTTATGATGCTGCGCTCGAACCAGGAGCTGCGCCGCGCCTTGAGCTGGCTGCTGGGCGGTGGTTCCATCAACGGATGGGACCCGGTCATTGCAGCCGCTCCGTACATTCTCCTGGGGCTGGGCATCCTGCTCACCGCCGGTCATGCGCTCAACGTGCTGCAATTCGGCGAAGAACAGGCGCAGCAGCTAGGTTTGCCGGTTGAAAAGGTCAAAGCCGGTTTGATCCTGGCTGCTTCTTTGACCACCGCAGCCGCAGTTGCTTTCTCGGGTGTGATCGGCTTTATCGGGCTGATCGTGCCGCATGTCGCCCGCCTGCTGTGGGGACCCGATTACCGGCGCATCCTGCCCATCTCTATCCTGGGGGGCGGCAGCGCCCTGCTGCTTGCAGACCTGGCAGCGCGCATCGCCCTTTCTCCCCAGGTGCTGCCTGTCGGTATCGTCACCGCCCTGGTTGGCGCCCCGTTCTTTCTATGGGTGCTGCGGCGCCACAAAAACCAGGTCTATTGGTAGAAAGTTGGAAATGATGTTGGAAATAAAAAACCTCAGCGCTGCATACGGCGAGAAGCTGATCATCCACCAGGTTGACCTCTCCGTGCAAGCCGGCGAAGTCCTGGCATTAATTGGCCCCAACGGCGCGGGGAAATCCACCCTGGTGCGCAGCGTAAGCGGTGTGCTGCCAATCCGTTCCGGTTCAGTGCTTGTAAATGGGAAAGATCTCACCCGCCTCAACCCGGCCCAACGCGCACGCTGCCTGGCGGTGGTGCCGCAAGCGCGCAGCTTGCCCCCCGCCTTCACAGTATCACAAGCGGTGTCCATGGGCAGAACGCCCTACCTGGGTTGGCTGGGTCAGCCTGGTCAACAAGACCAGCAGCAGGTACGCCGTGCCCTTGCAGCCACCCAGACCCTGGAGATGTCCGAGCGTTTTATCGGCGAGCTCTCCGGCGGCGAGCAGCAGCGCGTACTGCTGGCACGCGCCCTGGCGCAGGACACCCCCGTGCTCTTGCTCGACGAGCCCACCACTCATCTGGATCTCCAATACCAGTCCAACCTGCTTCATCTGATCCGCAACCTGGCGCTCAGGCAGAACCTGGCGGTGTTAATGGTGGTACACGATCTAAATCTAGCCGGGATGTTCGCCGACCGCGTTGCCATGCTTGTTGAAGGCAGGATTTTTGCCCAGGGAACACCGGGCGAGGTGCTCACCAGGGGCAACCTGGAGGCCATCTACCACATCCCGGTACACGTCATGCAGCACCCGGATTACGGCACGCCGCTCGTCTTACCCGACGGGCTTGAACCGCAAAAAAATTAGCGGCAAGCCTTCGCTCGCCGCTTTGCACGTCCTTGTTAGCCTTATCTAGACAAAATGCGACTGTGAAAAACCCTAATCAGCGTATTCTTTTGCCAGCTTGGTGATCCGGCCGCGCTCATGCGAATCCAGGATGCGCTTGCGGATACGGAAGGATACCGGGGTCACTTCCAGCAGCTCATCCTCCGCCAGGTACTCCAGCGCTTCATCCAGGCTCATCTGCCGCGGCGGCGTAAGGCGAATTTCCATATCGCCGCGCGAGGAGCGCATATTGGTCAGGTGCTTTTTCTTACACACATTGACCACCAGGTCGCCCGGGCGCTGGTGCTCGCCTGCCACCATGCCTTCGTACACTTCCACCCCGGGTTCCAGGAACAACCAGCCGCGCTCTTCTGCGCTTTTCAGCCCGTAAGTGGATGTGATGCCATCTTCCCAGGTTACCAGCGACCCCGTCGACCGGCTGGCAATCGGCCCGGCCATGGGCAGGTAATCGTGGAACAGGGTGTTCATCACCCCTGCGCCGCGCGTAGCCGTCAGGAATTGGTAACGAAAACCGAGCAGCCCGCGCGTAGGCGCCAGGTAGACCAGGCGCGTGGTGTTTTCTTGCGTGTCGTGCATCTCCATCATTTGCCCGCGCCGGCTGCCCAACATCTCTACCACGACGCCCACCGTCTCCGGGCTTGTCTCGATATGTACTTCTTCAAACGGCTCCAAAATCTCGCCATCCTCACCCTCACGCAGGATCACTTCGGGGCGCGAGACCTGGAATTCGTACCCCTCCCTGCGCATGGTCTCGATCAGGATCGCTAAGTGCAGCTCACCGCGCCCAGATACCAGGAAGGAATCTGCGCTGTCGGTTTCCGCCACGCGCAAGGCCACGTTGGAGCGCAATTCATTTAACAGGCGCTCCCGCAGCTTACGCGAGGTGCCCCACTTGCCCTCGCGACCAGCGAAGGGCGATGTATTCACACCAAAGGTCATACGCACAGTTGGCGCTTCCACATGGATCGGCGGTAATGCTACCGGGTTCTCCGGATCGCACAGTGTCTCACCGATGGCAATGCCTTCCAGTCCTGCCAGGGCGATGATCTCGCCAGCTTCTGCACGCGGCACTTCGACGCGTTTGAGCCCCTGGTGCACATACAGGTAGCGCGCTCGCTCCGGTAGATTCTGGCCGTCCACCGTCAGGCGCGCCAGGCTCTGGCCGGCAGTGATCTTACCGGAGAAAACCCGTCCCACCGCAGTCAGCCCGCGATAATCATCATAGCCCAGCGTGGTAACCAGCACCTGTAATGGGCCCTCTGCGTCCACCTTTGGCGCAGGGATATTGCGCAAAATCGCCTGGAAGAGCGGCTGCAAATCTGGTCCCAAATCCGGGGTCAACCCCGCCTGGGCGGTCACCGCGTTGGCATAGATCACTGGAAATTCAGCCTGCTCATCAGTGGCGCCTAATTCAATGAAAAGATCGAAGGTGCGGTTGAGAACCCATTCCGGGTCCGCATCCTTGCGGTCCACTTTGTTGATTACCACAATGGCGCGGTGACCCATTTCCAGAGCTTTCTTCAACACAAACCGGGTTTGCGGCATGGGTCCTTCGGCTGCATCCACCAACAGCAGCACGCCGTCCACCATATTCATCACCCGCTCCACCTCACCGCCGAAATCGGCGTGACCGGGGGTGTCGACAATGTTGATTTTTACTTCTTTGTCCGCCGCCTGGTCCCAGATGCTCACAGCGGTGTTTTTGGCTAAAATAGTAATGCCGCGCTCGCGTTCTAGATCGTTGGAATCCATCACGCGCTCAGCTACCTGCTGGTTTTCTCGAAAAACACGCGCCTGTTTCAGCAGCCCATCCACCAGGGTGGTCTTGCCGTGATCGACGTGTGCAATAATGGCAATATTTCTTAAGTCATCTCTTACTGTAAACATAGGTACTTCCTTACTGGTAAACTCATAGTCAAGGGGTAACGCATAACGACCCCGGCGGGCGCCGAGGTCGCTCAGCATGGGGAAGAATATTATCAGAAAAGAAACGATTTTGGAAGAGGTCAATCTTTGGAATTAATCAACAAACTCCAGCCTCCAGACCGCTTATTCGAAACCCAGGACAGACAGGGCACGCAAAGTGACCCATTTATTTTCTTCCTTCTTGGCGCCGAAATCACACCAGATCTTACCGGCATAATCATACTCCAGCAGCCAGCGCCCGTTCTCGGTTTGCTTGTCGCGCACAATCTGGAAAGCAGTAGCCAGGCGCGGGTCATCCCGGTACCCCAGCCGTACCAGCGCCTCCAGCAATTGCAGTAAATCGGTGATGTAAAACACCGGGAAGCCAAACTTCCACCAGTTCCCGCTGGGCTTGCTGGCATAACCGGTGGGATAGGCTGCCGTGGCGGGATCTACACGCAAGAAGAAATCCACACCGGCCTGGATAGCCCTTTCGATGAGCGGTGTGCGCTGTTCAGGGGGGATCTGCGACAAAGCCAGCAGCACCTTGACACCGCCCCATGCACAGGACAGATTATTGTTTGCCCCGCAGGCAAAAAGCGGGCCACATTTTCCGGCATAATAGCGCACTTCGGCTTTACGCTCATCTCTCGACGCAACCCCATCCCCGGTCACCGTGCGCGCCATCCAGTCGTATGCCTTTTCCAGGCGCGCGTCGGTATATCCCAGGGCATGCAGAGAAAACAGCATATTCCCTTGCAGACAATCTACCGTCCCGGAAGGCGCTGTGCTCATGGCAATCTGCCCTCCTGGGGCGAGCGCCTGTTCCACAAAATACGCACAGGCTTTTTCGATGCGCGTATCGACTTCTATCGAAGCCCCCAATTGCGCCAGAGTGATCAGCGACCACACGCTGGACCTGTACTTCGGGTTGTAGCCGGCGCCCGGCTCGATCCAATAGCCGTTAGGGTGCATGGCATCCAGGATCGCAGCAATCGGTCCCTGTGAATGCGCCAATTTCCTGGCGGCGTGGAATTCTTCTGCACTCACTGGCTGGGCACCGGGCAGTTGCAGCGCCAGGTAGCGCGCCCCGGGATCCTCCGGGGAGGACAACCAGTCAAACGTGGAGGATAGGTTTTTATGCATGGTATTTATTATTGTAGCGAAAATTCAGCCCAATGGATCAGTGAATTTGCATATTCCCCTAAAACTCAATCCAGTATAAAATTTAACCAAGAATTTCCCAGGCGGACCATCAAATTCACCAATTGCGCTGCACGAGGCTGCCCATGAAAAATCCACGAAATGCCAGACTTATCGCTAAGCCTTCGATTTTGATTCTGACACTGATCCTTGCACTCAGCCTTAACACCAACCCCGCCCTGGCAGCGCAAATTCCAATCAACGATGATGAGCCGTACCTACAATTTCTGCCCCTGGTCACCACCAACCTGGTTAAAACCTCCGGCGACTTGATGAGCCCCTGGTATCTGATGGTGGATGACGGCCACATCGTCTCCCGAACTGTGCCGCGCGCCTACCATCCCTTCCAAAAATATGCTTACAACCCTGTGATGAGGGGTACGCTGCCCTGGGAAGGCAGGATCCTCCAGCTGTACGGCACAGTTCTGCCGGGGTTTCGCATGTGGTATTCCACCTACAATAAAGATTGGGGGTTGACCCAAATCCTTTACGCAGAAAGCCAGGACGGCATCAACTGGACAAAGCCTTTCTTTCCAGATACCGGCACCAATGCCTTGTTTGATGGTTATGACGCTAATATCGTTTCAGTGATCCACACGCCGCAATTTATCACCAGCCCCTTCAAATTCATGGTCCTGCAAAACGATGGGTTTTCCGGCTACACCTCCCTGGATGGGATCAACACCCAGCCTTACCCCGGAAACCCGCTTTTCAGTAACGGCGAGGATGTGGCGCATTTTTACTATGATCCCAACCTGCAGCGCTATGCCGGCAGCGCCAAGGAAATCCATGATGTGCGCGGGGTGCTGCGCCGCACCTCACGCCTGATCCACTCTGCCGACTACACCTACTGGGTGGAACAACCCGAGCTGCTGGCGCCGGATCTGATTGATGACCAGGCCCAACCCGGCGTTTACCCGCATTTTTACGGGCTGCCGATCTTTCCGATGGCAGAGCAATACCTGGGGCTGCTGTGGATTTTGCACGCAACTGATCTCACTGGCCTGTACGGTAAGGTGAATATCCAGCTGGTCTCCAGTCACGACAGCAACAACTGGATACGCGAGGAAGGGAACCGCCCGCCCATCCTGGATGTGGGTCCGTCCGGCGCCTGGGATGACGGGCAGATTTACTCAGCCACCGCACCCGTTATCCATGGTGATGAGCTCTGGCTGTACTACAGCGGCTGCAACCTGCAGCACGGCGGCAACCTGCAGGAGATGGTGTGCAGCATCGGTCTGGCGAAGCAAAAGATCAACCGCCTGGCATCCTTGCAGGGCACAGGCACGCTAATCACCAGCGAATTGGCGCCCATCGGACCGTATCTGCACATCAATTATGACGCCTCGCTTGGGGAGCTGCGCGCCGAGCTGCTGAGGGACGGCCAGGTCATCCCCGGGTATAGCAAGGAAAACTGCCTGCCGCTCACCGGCGACAGCCTGGACCAGGTGGTGCTCTGGTTTGGCCA
>CAZTMX010000010.1:0-31720 GCA_964614855.1 uncultured Anaerolineaceae bacterium
TGTATGCCCGGGCGCGTCGCGGACAGATCACCGGTTTTACCGGTGTGGATGATCCCTATGAAGCGCCAGTTGACCCCGAAATCACCCTGGATACGGTAGCCTTTGATCCTTCCGATAATGCCCACAAGATCATCGACTTCCTGATGAAACAAGGCCTTTTGCAAAAAGATGGAACCAACCCGGTTGCAGAAACCAACTGAGCTTTTTTCACTGGCAGGCAAGGTAGCGCTGGTTACAGGCGCTGCCGGCCTGCTGGGAAATGAATTTTGCCGCTGCCTGGCGCAAGCGGGAGCAGCAGTGGTTGCCGCCGATCTAAATGCACCGGCAGCATCCGAACTGGCAGAAGACCTGCGCAATCTTGGGTGCCGCGCAATTGCAACCCAGGTGGATGTTACCAACCCGGTATCCGTTAAGAGCATGGTGGAAAGCGCGCTCGAGTCTTTCGGCAGCCTGGATATCCTGGTCAACAGCGCCGTATTGGACCCAAAATTTGACCCCCAACACTTACAATCCGCGCACCCCAATACCAGCCCTGGCGATTTCGAGAATTATCCACTCGAGAGTTGGAACCAAGCGCTGGATGTTAACCTAACTGGTGTCTTCTTGTGCTGCCAGGCAGCCGTCCAACCGATGCTGGCACAAAGCCAGGGTGTGATCATCAATATCTCGTCCATTTATGGATTGGTCGGACCTGATCAGCGCCTGTACCAGCGAGAGGGGCAACCACGCCAGTACAAACCGGTCTATTATTCGGTCACCAAAGCCGGCATCCTGGGGTTGACCCACTACCTGGCGACGTATTATGCCGGGAAGAACATCCGGGTAAACTGCCTGACCCCCGGCGGTGTCTTCAACAATCACGACCAGGATTTCTTAGAAGCTTATGCGGCACACACCGTAATAGGCAGGATGGCGCGTAAAGACGAGATGAACGGCGCCCTGCTCTTCCTGGCATCCGACGCTTCCAGTTACATGACCGGCGCCAACCTGGTGGTGGATGGGGGTTGGACCGCATGGTAGATATCCTGCAGGTCCTGGCCGTCATCCCAGCGCGCGGCGGTTCAAAAAGCATCCCGCGCAAGAATATCCGCTCATTTGCCGGTCACCCACTAATCGCCTACAGTATCGCCGCCGGGCTGGCATCGCAAACCGTGACACGTCTGATCGTTTCGACTGACGATGGTGAAATCGCTGCCATCTCACGCACATACGGCGCTGAGACTCCTTTCTTGCGTCCAGCTGAAATTTCACAAGACCAGACCCCGGATCTACCCGTCTTTCAGCACGCGCTGCAGTGGCTGCAAGATAAAGAAGGCTACCAGCCCGAGATCGTTGTCCAGTTACGGCCCACCTCTCCGCTTCGCCGCGTATCCCACATCGACCAGGCGGTTTACCGTTTGCTGGAACGGCCGGACGCTGATGCGGTGCGGACGGTCTGCACTCCCTTTCAAAACCCCTTTAAGATGTGGCGTATTGGACCGGAAGGGTTGATGCAGCCGCTGCTGTCGACAGAATTTTCCGAACCCTACAATATGCCGCGCCAGGCACTGCCCGATGTATTCTGGCAGACCGGTTATGTGGATGCTGCCTGGGCAGATACCATTATGCTAAAGAATTCGATGACCGGTCAAAATATCCTGCCGCTGGTTATCGACCCCGGGGATTGGATTGATATCGACAGCCCCGATGATTGGCGCCGCGCAGAACGCCTGCTAGAGAGCAGGGAAATCACCTGGGAAGACCTGGGTTTTCAACTTCCCTGATCATTCATCTCAGGCTCTACGACCCAAATCTTCTCCCTGCATCAAGTTGTTTATTCAGTTTCACGGAGGTACTTCATGCCCGTTATTAAAATTGGTGACCGCCTGATCGGTGATGGTTACCCCACTTATGTCATTGCCGAGATCGGTGTTAACCATAACGGTTTTCTCGATCTAGCAATCAAGCTGATCGATGTAGCCATCGATTGCGGTGTTGATGCGGTTAAATTTCAAAAACGCGACCTGGGCGAGTTATACGGCAAAAAATACCTGGATAACGCCAACGCCGGAGAAAAAACCCTGCGCTATATGCTGCCGATCTTACAGCAGGTGGAACTGACCGACGAAGATTATTACGATATTGTGGAATATTGCCAAAAGCGCAAGGTCACCTTCCTGTGCTCTGCTTTCGACAAAAAAAGCGCAGATTTCCTGGAAACCCTCGGGGTGCCTGCCTTCAAAGTCGCTTCTGCGGATATGACCAACCTGCCTTTATTGGATCACCTGGTGAGCAAAGGAAAACCCCTGATCCTATCCACCGGCATGTCCCGCATGGAAGAGGTGGAAATCACGGCCCAATTCCTCAAAGAGCGCAAGGCGGAGTTTGCCCTGCTGCATTGCAACAGCACCTATCCCGCTGCCTTTGAAGATATCAACCTGCGCTTTATGCACCAATTGAAGAAATTTGATGTACCCATCGGTTACTCCGGTCATGAGCGCGGCATCGCCGTATCAACGGTTGCTGCAGCGATCGGCGCCAACATTATTGAACGCCACCTGACCCTGGACCGCACCATGGATGGCCCGGATCACGCAGCTAGCCTGGAACCGCAAGGGTTCAAAAAGCTGGTGCGCGATATCCAACAGGTGACGCAAGCGTTGGGTACTGGCGAAGAGAAGTTTATCTCTCGCGGTGAGATTCTGAATCGTGAAGTGCTCGGCAAAAGCCTGGTGGCTGCCCGGCAAATTGAACCCGGCGAAAAGGTAAGCCAGGATATGGTGGCTGTAAAAGGCCCCGCCTTGGGGCTCTCCCCGCAAAATTACACTCGTTTGTTGGGTCGCGTCATCGAACGCACCATCCAGGAAGATGAGCCGTTTCTGGATCGCGACCTGGGTGTACATATCAGCCTGGAAGGCGAGCATATCCTGCCCATGGATTACGGCTTTACCGTGCGCTTTCGCGATTTCGACGAGTTGCTGCAATACAAACCGCGCATGCTTGAATTCCACTTCACCGATCAGGACCTGGATGAACCATACCCAGGCAGAGATTTCACTGAAAAATCCGCACTTCCGCTGCAGCTTGTGGTGCATGCACCGGAATTCTGGGACCGTACCCTGGTCGACCTGTGCACCCTGGATAAGCGCCAGCGTCAAGGCTCGCGCGACCTGATCCAAAAAGCCATTAACCTGACGCGCAAAATGGCGCCGTACTTTGTCGGTAAACCCAAAGTAATTGTCCACCCGGGTGCCATGAGCCTGGACCACCCCATCAAAGATACACGCGCTTTATACGATAATTTACGCGTTTCCGTTGAAGAATTGGATGCAGACGGGGTGGAACTGCTGCTGGAAAACCTGCCGCCCCACCCCTGGTATTTTGGCGGGCAGTGGCTGACCAATGCCTTTATGGACGCCTATGAAATTCGTGATTTTCTGACTTCCATGGATTTGAATTTCTGTTATGACTCTTCGCACCATAAGCTTTATTGCAACTGGGCGCATGTAGACTTCTACGAACAGATTAAGGTCTTGCTGCCGTTTATCCGCCATCTTCACCTTTCCGACGGCGCCGGGTTAGATGGCGAGGGACTGCAGATCGGCGAAGGCGCAATTGACTGGGTGCATTTCTTCAAGGTAATGGGCGATTATCGCGGCACAATGATCCCGGAAATCTGGCGCGGTCACCAACGCCAGGGTGAAGGCTTTCTGATCGCCATCCAGCGCCTTTCGCAGGCATTTGACCAGAGCCAATCGCAAACCCAGGGTTCTGCAGACTAAGAGGGCATCCTTCAGGTATGGATTTATCTGCATATCTTAAGATCCGTTGGTTCTCTGCAAAAAACCGTCTCCGGTTATTGCAGTTGACGCGGCAGATCGCAGCGCATGAAGAACATGCAGCGCACAAAGAACATGCAGCGCATGAAGAACACGCGATACGCCTAGAACACGCTGAGCACGAAGCGCAAACAGCGCGCCAGGTACAACCCATACAGGGCAAACATGCGGCGCCGGTGGTCTTTTTCAATGCATCCGCGCGACTGCGCAACATCAGCCAGAACGCCGCCTTCTCGCTGCTCAGCAGTTGGGGGCTGCGCCTGGGTGGCGTGCCGGTTGTCCATTATGTCTGCCAGAGCGGGATGAAACACTGCATCCTGGGTACCAACCGGCAGAATTACCAGGCACCCCCACCCTGCTCATCTTGCATCGCCCAATCCAGGCGGCTTTATGCAGGCGCCGATGTACGCTGGTTTACCTACCTGCCCGAGACAGCGCTGGTCGAATTCACCCGCAGCCTGAGCGTGGATGACTTAAGCAAGCTGGAATACCCCATCCATCTACCGGGAACCTCTGAAAAAACAAGCATACCCCTGGGAAAGTTGGTACTACCTGCCGCCCGCTGGGCGCTCCGGCGTCACACCCTGCCCGATGACCAGGAAACGCGTTACTTACTGCGAGAATATATCCACTCAGCCTTCAGTATCGCCTTGGATTTTGCGACCTTCGCCAATGAAATCCGGCCCGCTGCCGCAGTAATCTTTAACGGCATCATGTACCCCGAAGCCAGCGTGCGCTGGGTTTGCCAGCAGCGCAAGATCCCAGTGATCACACACGAAGTCAGCTTCCAACCCTTTTCTGCATTCTTCACCACCGGCGACGCGACAGCATACCCCCTGGACATCCCTGAGGCCTTCGAGCTAAGCGAAAAACAAAACGCATCTCTGGACGCATACCTGGAGAAACGTTTCCAGGGAAAATTTTCCATGGCTGGCATCCATTTCTGGCCGGAGATGCAGGGGCTGGACGCAGCTTTTCTGGAAAGAATATCCAATTTCAAAGCCCTCGTCCCCATTTTCACCAATGTTATCTACGATACCAGCCAGATCCATGCCAACCAGGTATTTCCACACATGTTTGCCTGGCTGGACACCGTGCTGGAGACCATACGCGCACATCCTGAGACCTTGTTTGTCATCCGCGCCCACCCGGATGAGATGCGCCCGGACTCAGCTAAGCAGAGTAAGGAAAGTGTCCATGACTGGGTCGAAAAACACGGCGTAAGGAACTTGCCCAATGTTGTCTTCATTGACTCACAGGAATATATCAGTTCGTATGAATTGATCCAGCGGGCGAAATTTGTGATCGTGTATAACTCTTCCATCGGCATGGAAGCAACACTGATGAACAAGCCGGTATTGTGCGGCGGGAAAGCTCGTTACACACAATATCCGATGGTCTTTTTCCCTGCAACGCCAGAAGAGTACCACATGAAACTCGAAGAATTCCTGGCTGCAGAGGAGATCCAGGTGCCGCCAGATTTTTACCGCAACGCCCGAAGGTTCTTGTATTTCCAGCTTTACCGTGCCTCGCTGAGTTTTTCAGATTATCTGGTCGCAGGACCACGCAAGGGATTTGTCGGTTTGAAAGCCTTCTCCTGGCAAGCATTAAAGCCCGAAAATTCTGCCACCATCCAGGTGTTATTGGAAGGGCTGGAAAAGGTCATGCAGCAAGCGCAACCAGGCGCGGGTGAAACAGCCATCTATTCATTCTTAACCAAGGAGACCCCATGAGTCCAGGCCTCGCGGAAGAACCAATGATTTCTCCAAACTATTTGCACGACAAAATTGAAATCCTGCCGGTAGAATTGTTAGAACAACAGCGTACCTTTGTTAACGAGTTAAAACAAACCGCTCGTTCATTGGGTTTGGAATTTGGCTGGCATTACCTGCTCGATCTGACCTGGATCCTGTCGCACCTGGGACCTGTTGCAGGAAAGCGCATCCTGGATGCAGGCGCTGGGACAGGCATCTTGCAATGGTACCTGGCGAGCAAAGGCGCTGAAGTAATCAGCGTCGACCGCTCCAGCCGGGCGGCGCTGCCGCTGCGCTTTCGAGCGGCTGTTCGGGTGGAAGGGCTACGCCCACAGGATTTATCTCCCGCACAGGAAGCTATCCGGGTGGAAAAAGCACGCAGGTCAACCCGCCCCTGGTGGCAGCGCACGATGGGCGATATCAAACATTCGCTAAAAAACAGCGCAGACCTGCAGCGCCAGCCGCACAGTCTTGGAAAAGTGATCATTTACAACCAGGACCTGGCAGACATGCCCGATATCCAGGACGGCTCCATCGACGCTGTGGTGGCGGTTTCCGCCCTGGAACACAATACATCCGAAGGCCTGGTAGGTGTTGTAAGCGAGCTCATGCGTGTGCTAAAACCGGGCGGCAACCTGCTGGCGACAATGTGCGCGGCGCGTGAGGCAGACTGGTATCACCAGCCATCCAGCGGTTGGTGCTACAGCGATGCCAGCCTGCGCAGATCCTTTAGCCTGCCAGAGGACACCCCATCGAATTACGCCGAATATGACCGCATTATGGACGGCATTCGCAATTGCGAAGAGCTGCGTGACCACCTGGCAAGTTTCTATTTCAAATCAGCCAATAACGGCATGCCGATGGGCATCTGGGATCCAAAATATCCACCGGTGGGTGTGCTAAAACATAAACCGGGCTCGTCATCAACAGGAGGGTAAAAAGTGGTCTCAAATCAAGACAATTCTTTGATCCAACAAATTCAAGCAGTCATAGCCGAAGCCATCCAGGCGCCGGCAGAAATGATCGCACCGGAGCTGTCTTTTGGCGATCTGCCAGAGTGGGATTCGATGGGACATATGGAAGTGATGATGCGTTTGGAAGAAACCTTTGGGGTTGAAATCACCGCCGAAACTATTGCTGCCTTGACCAGCATCCCCAAAATTTATGCTTACTTGCAGGAGAATAGCCATGTCGGGTAATACAAGGACTTCCATAGATATTTCGCTAGCGACCCCGATCCCAGATCATTTACTAGGTGAGATCCGCTCCAAACTGGCCTATGTGGATGAATGGATCGAGCGGGTAGAGGTCAAACCCGAGCTGATCACAATCCAGGGCTCTGCGAAACCCGAAATCTCTGTTGAACACACAGCTCAATTGAAGGAGAGGGTGCTGCGTGTGGTTGATTCGATGGCGCGCGGGGCAATTAAACCCAAGATTCAGGTTCTCGAAGATCACCTCGACCGTCCGGTATACTATGCGCAAGACCCGATGCTGGAGCTCGCTGCCAGGCAGGAACTCAGCCAGGAAGCCAACGGTATGTTCACCCTGGGCTCCCTGCTCAGCCAGTTGATCGATTTTTTTGAAAACCAGTTTCTCCGGCTGGCGGATTCCTTTGATGCCAAACCTTACCGTTTTCCAACGCTCATCCCTGCACGCTATATGGACCGCGTCGGCTACTTCCGCGCTTTTCCACAATCGCTGTCTTTTGCCACGCACGTGCGCGGCGACCTGGATGTGATCGACCATTTTGCTCAGCAGGCACATGTTGAAGACCAGGACCTGATTGCCCCCGTGAACACCTTCGCCAGTATTCAAAATCTGCTTTCACCTGCGGTTTGCTATCACCTGTATTTCTCCATGGCAGACCAGCCTCTGGCGGGTGGAAAGCTGGCTGCTACGGCAGTGGGTCACTGCTTCCGCTACGAAGGGATCAACCTTTCATCTTTGGAGCGGCTGTGGGATTTCACCATGCGCGAAGTCATCTTTGTCGGTCCGAAGGAATACGTACTGGATAATCGCGAGATCGCTCGCCAGAGAATGGCGGAGTTCTTTGAGGATATCGGCCTGGTGTACCGGGTGGAAAGCGCCACCGACCCGTTCTTTATCGGAGAATTCCGCAAACAGGCTGCTTTCCAAAGCGCTTTCCAACTAAAATTCGAAATCCGCGCCCGTCTGCCCTTCAAGGACTCCACCCTGGCGGTGGGATCTTACAATTACCACCAGGATTTCTTCGGGCGTAACCTGAATATCACATTGCCGGACGGCTCTCCTGTCCACACCGGCTGCGTGGCATTCGGGTTGGAACGCATTGCGCTGGCATTCCTGGCGCAGTTTGGCTTTGACCCACTGAACTGGCCAAAGTCTGTGAGAGAAGAAGTGAAATGGACACCCTAAATCCTGCAGATGAAGTGATCTATCGCGAGGGCGTCGAGGCAGACTTGCCTGCGGTAGCTGCCCTGTATGAAAAACTTGATGCGTTTTTACGCACCTTCCCCTTTACATATCCAGAAGTCGAAGACGTGGGGAATAAATGGCTGGAGATTTTCCGCCGCACCCTGGGGCGTTTTAGCATTGTGTATGTTGCCGAGTACCAGGGGCAGATGGTTGGATTTATCATGTCGCGCCTGAAACGCGCCCCCGATTACCTGGGCGGAGTGATGATCGGTGACCTCAAGGATATGTGGATCGTCCCCGAAGCACGCCGCTTGGGTATCGGCAAAAAATTACTGCGCATGGCTGCTGAATGGTGCTGGGCACAGGGGGTGCACTCCATCGAAGGGCAGATTATGATGGATAACGAAGCCAGCTTCAAGCTGCTAAACGGCGTCCTGGGCGTGCAGAAAGAATTGTTCCTGGTACGGGCAACGCGCGAAATGTACACCCCCGAACCCACGCAATAAAAGCTCTCCCCTTATGAAACAAGTGACACAACAAGAAGTTAAAGACCGCCTGCTAGGTTTAGGCGTCAGCCAGGGAGATGGGCTGTTGGTACACTCAGCCGTTCAGTTCCTGGGGCAGCCAGTCGGCGGGATGCAAATGTACCTGGACGCGATCCAGCAAGTGATCGGCTCAGACCAGGGCATGGCCCCAGGCACCCTGGCAGTACCTACTTTCAACTTTGCTTTTGCCCAAGGCGAACCTTTTGACCCTGAACAGACCCCATCCGACGGCATGGGTGTTTTTTCCGAGTACGTGCGCCAGCAGCCTGGCGCTATGCGCACGCCGCACCCGATGCAATCTCTGGCAGTGTTGGGGCATTACGCCGCTGACCTGGCAGGTAGAGATACTCCTTCTGCCTTTGACCCCGGCTCTGCATTCGAGCGCATGCTGGAGCTGGATTTCAAGATCCTGCTTTTAGGCGCTAACGAGCGTGCCATCTCCTTGCTGCATTACAGCGAGCAGCGCGTCGCTGCACCGTACCGCTATTGGAAAGAATTTCACGGTCTGGTGCGCCGCGATGACCTGTGGCGTGAGTGCAGTTATCGCATGTTTGTACGCGATTTGGAAATCGATCCCCAGCTCACCCTTGCGCCTGTGCGGCGCTTACTCGAAAGCCAGGATGCCTGGCGCTCGCTGCCGCTCAATTACGGGCAGATCAGCCTGTGCCGCATGTCAGATTTTGTAAAGACAGTGGATCAAATCCTGGCCCAAGATCCCTGGGCGTTGGTCACAAATCCACCGCAAAGAGAAGACGCCTCTCTCTGAAACCCCAATCCCTAAAAGAAGCACAGACGATAATGAGCACAATGTTTGAATTGATCCAAGAACTCTGGTTTCTCAAGCGCGACCTGGTCTCCGATGATTACGATCGCGCATTGTACCGCCTGGCGCTAGAGATACCCCAGATGGTAATTCACGAATACCCCAGCGGTGAACCATGCTGGACCTGGCGTGTACCGGAAAAATGGACCTGCCAGGAGGCTTACTTAGAGACCCTGGGAAGTGAGAACAGGAACTCGCTCCGCCTCCTTGATTACCAGGACCACCCGCTTCACGTGGTTTCGTATTCTTTACCCTTTGAAGGGGTGGTCAGCCGAGGAGAGCTTCTCAATCACTTGCACGTACACCCGCAGCTGCCGGATGCCGTACCATTTGTCTTCAAATATTACGAGCGAGATTGGGGGCTGTGCGCCAGCCAGCAATTGCGTAACAGCCTGGATGAAGAGCAATACCGCGTGGTGATCCGCAGCACCTTTGAACCTGGGACCCTGAAGGTCGGCGAGGTGGTCATCCCAGGACAGAGTGAGCAATCCTTTGTGCTGGTAGCCCACCTGTGCCATCCAGCCATGGTAAATGACGACTTGAGCGGGGTCGTGGTTGGATTGGAGACAGCCCGCGCTTTGCTCAACGGGCCTCAGCCTTTTTACACATACCGCCTGCTGATCCTACCGGAGACCATTGGCTCGGTGGCTTACCTGAGCCACCATGAAGACCTGATCCCCAACATGGTAGGCGGGTTATTCCTGGAAATGTTGGGCAATGATGCACCGCATGCCCTGCAGGGATCATTCCAACCGCATAGCCAGGCGGATCGCTGTTTTGTCTCATCGCTCCACCAGCTAGATGCACAGGCTTACAGCGCGCCTTACCGCATGGTGATCAACAACGATGAGCGCCAGTTCAATGCACCTGGGGTGCGTGTGCCGATGTTGTCGATTTCAAGAGTTCTCTCCCGCCAATCACCCACCTGGCCATATCCCGAATACCATTCCAGCCTGGATACACCGCAAATCGTCAGCCAGGAGCGGCTGCAGGCTTCGGTGGACTTGGTGCTGGGGATGTTGAGAAACTTCGAACAAAATCAATACATCCACAACCAGTTCAAAGGGGAAATCTTCTGTTCGGGTTACGGCATCTGGATCGATTACAGAGTCAATCCCGAAGGGCACCGGCGCCTGTTTGAAATCATGGAACGCTGCGACGGGAGCAAGACCGTTGCGGATATCGCCACGGAACTGGGTATCCCATTCCAGTCGGTTTGGGAAGTGGTTGCTCTATTGCAGGATAAGGGATTGGTGACCCTCAGTCGCAAGGGAACAATGCATGAAAATTAATTACGAAGTAAGACACTGGCTAAAACGCCAACGCTGGCAGGTGCGCCGCCTGGCGGTTGCATTGCGTTACGGTAATAAACGCCTACAACAAACCCCCGCAGTATTGGGAAACGCCATGCCAAAATCCGGCTCGCACTTGATCATCCAGGTGCTGCAGGGTCTGACCGAGATCGGGCCGTTTGTCAACCCCGGCTTTCCACCGGTCAACCGCTCGGAGGATAACAGCAAGCTTCCGGATGTGTCAGTACTGGCCAACATCCGCGATATGCGCCCGGGGGATATCGCCTACGGTTATGTCAATGCGCGCGAACCATTTCTATCAACCCTGAAGAGTAACGGGCGCGCTACAATTTTTGTGTATCGCGACCCGCGCGATATGATCATCTCCCATGTTTTCTATGCCACCCAGATGCACAAGGGGCACGGCATGCACAGGTATTACACCGAAGAGTTGCACAGCATGGAAGAACGCATTGGGGCTGCTATCCGCGGCGTGGAAGAACCCGGGGCTGAGCTCAGCCCGGTACGGGCGAAATACGAAGGGTACCTGGGCTGGTTGGAGCAGCCAGAAGTCCTTTGCCTGCGCTTCGAAGACCTGATCCTGGATCGCAGACCAGCCCTCAACAAGATACTGGATTACCTGGAAAAGCGCGGCTTTTCACCCATTTTTCCGCGCAACCAGGCTGTCGCCGCACTGGAAAGCGCCATTCTCCCCAAAAAATCGGGGACTTTTCGCAAAGGCAAACCGGGCAATTGGCAGGAGCACTTCAGCGAGCAGAATAAAGCCCTTTTCAAAGAAATGGCAGGCGATTTACTAATCAGCCTGGGCTATGAAACCAGCCAGGATTGGTAAGAGATTGATCCATTGAAGCCAAAGCTACGTTTGTCCTCTCAAAGATCGACCCTTCTGCTGCAAGCCCGCATCTTCCGGCGAGACTGGCGGCGGTATATGCAGATGCGGCGGTACGGGCGAAGTATACTCAACCATTCGCCTATTCTGTTTGCCAATTCATTTCCTAAAAGCGGCACCCACCTGCTAACGCAGATCATGCACGGTTTTACCGCCCTGGGTCCTGCTGTAAACAGCGGCTTGCCCGCTGTGGTGACCTATGAAGGTGACACCGGCCGCCAACGACTCGAGAGCGAAATCCTGGCGGATATCCAACGCCTGTTACCCGGCGATATTGCTTATGGTCACGTACATGCACTGCCGGGGGCAGTCAAAGTACTCAGCGAAGGCCGGTTTGCGAGCTATTTTATCCTGCGCGATCCGCGCGATGTGGCGGTTTCTCATGTGCATTATGTGACAGACATGGAAACCCGCCATATCCATCACCAGTATTACACCCAGGCGCTGCCCGATTTTGATGCCCGGTTGAGCGCCAGCATTGCCGGCCTCAGCAAAACGGAGTTTGCCGCCTCCGGTCTCATTCTTCCAGCCATATTGGATTCAAAAGAAGAAGAACTCCTGCCGGATATTCGAGCGCGCTTTGCGCCTTATTTGGGCTGGCTGGATGCAGCGGAAATCCTTACATTGCGCTACGAAGACCTGATGACACAGCGCCAGGAAATGCTGGCAAAGATCCTGGAGCATGCCCTGGCACACGAGTTTATCATAAAAACCAGCCAGGAAGAGGCGCTGCAAATCCTGCAAGCGAGCATCGCCCCCAAAAACTCTCCCACTTTTCGCAGTGGAAAAATCGGCGGGTGGCAGGCAGCATTTAAACCACACCACAAGACCCTTTTCAAGCAGGTCAGCGGGGACTTGCTGCAACGCTTAGGCTATGAAACAGGTTATGACTGGTAAAACCGGGCACGCAACCCCCACCTGCTCTATTATCATCCGCACCTATAACGAATCCCGGCACATCCGCCAGTTACTGGATGGCATCCAGCAGCAGACCATCCAGCCGGCGCAAATCATCCTGGTGGACTCGGGCTCAAGCGATGGCACGGTTGAGATTGCCACATCGTATTCGACACAAAGCCCGGTGGAAATCTGCCATATCGACCCGCAGGAGTTCACCTTTGGACGGTCTTTAAACCTGGGCATCTCCCAGGCTCACAGCGAAGTGGTGGTCTTTGCCAGCGGCCATGTCTATCCGGTTTATCCCGATTGGTTGGAAAGAATGCTCGCCCCCTTTCAGAACAAGAATGTCGCCCTGGTCTATGGCAAACAGCGGGGGGCCGCGGGCTCAAAGTTCTCTGAGCAGCAGATTTTTGCGCATTGGTATCCCGATCAATCCGTGGCGAACCAACCCCACCCATTTTGTAACAACGCCAATGCCGCCATCCGGCGCAGCAGGTGGGAAGAACACGCTTACGATGAAAGCCTGAGCGGTTTAGAGGACCTGGAGTGGGGACGCTGGGCATTGGATCAGGGATACAACATTTCATACGCTGCCGAAGCTGAGATCATCCATGTGCATCACGAAACCCCCGCCGGGGTATACAACCGTTACCGCCGGGAAGCCATGGCTTTCAAACGCATTTACCCCCAGGAGAGTTTTCACCTGTGGGATTTTCTGCGCCTTTCGACCAGCAATATTGCCAGCGATCTGTGGCATGCGGCACGGCAGGGGAAATTGCTCGCCAATCTGGGCAGCATCTTCTGGTTCCGCTGGATGCAATTCTGGGGGACATACCAGGGATACCGCCAGTCTGGACCGCTTACCTGGCAGTTACGCCGCACCTTTTATTACCCGCACGACCTGGGAGCTGTACCTAAGAATGCACCCAGAAATATCGAACCCATCCGTTATAATGAGGAAGTATGACTGAAATTGCTGCCCTTGTTCCTATGCGCCATCACTCCCAACGGGTGCCTGGAAAAAACTACCGCCTGCTGGGTGGAAAACCTTTGTACCAGCACATCATCCAGACGCTGCTGGCATGCCCCGTAATCACCCGGGTAGTTGTGGATACCGATAGCCCGGAAATCGCCAGCGGACTGCAGCAGCAATTTCCCCAGGTACTGGTGATCGATAGACCGGAGCATTTGCGCGCCGACGACATCCCTATGAACGAAGTCCTGGCGTACGATACCAGCCAGGTAGCAGCCGATTTTTACCTGCAGACCCACAGCACCAACCCCCTGCTGCGCAGCGAAACCATATCCAGGGCGATCCAATCCTTCCTTGCTGTGTACCCTGCGTATGATTCGCTGTTTGGCGTCACCCGTTTGCAGACCCGTCTGTGGGATCAGCTTGGAAGGGCGATTAACCACAACCCCGCCATCCTTTTACAAACCCAAGATTTGCCTCCTGTTTATGAAGAAAACTCCTGTATGTATCTATTCACCCGCCAGACATTGCTGGCGCGCCGCAACCGCCTGGGAGAGCGCCCCATGATGTGGGAGATCAACCGTTCCGAAGCCTGGGACATCGACGAGGAAATTGATTTTGCGATTGTAAATTTCTTAATGCAACAAAAACCCGCCTCCTCGAAAAAATAAAACACCACCCAAAAATAGAAAGATAACCTATGACTACTGTATTAATTTCTGCTCCTTACATCTTGCCAGTTATCGAGCGTTTTCGCCCGATCTTTGAAAAACGGGGCATCGATCTGCTGCTGGCAGATGTTCACGAGCGTTTGGAAGAAGCAGACCTGCTGCAGTACGCCGGTCAGTTCGACGGCTTGATCTGCGGCGATGACCGCTTTACCGAAAAGGTCTTTCAAGCCTGTGCGCCGCGCCTCAAGGTGATCTCCAAATGGGGCACGGGTATCGACTCCATTGATCAAGCTGCCGCTGCAAAGGTGGGTGTACAAATCTGCCGCACCCCAAATGCTTTCACACTGCCGGTTGCGGATACGGTGCTCGGGTACATATTGGCCTTTGCCCGCCGCCAACCCTGGATGGATAAAGCCATGAAGCAAGGCGAATGGGAAAAGATCCCCGGTCGCTCGCTGAGCGAGTGCAGCCTGGGAGTGATTGGCGTGGGTAATTGCGGAAAAGCAGTGCTGCGCCGGGCGCGTGCTTTTGGCATGCAATTGCTGGGAACTGACATTGTTGAAATTGCTCCGGATTTTGTAAAAGAGTACGGGGTGGAGATGACCAGCCTGCAGGATTTGCTCAGCCGGGCTGATTATGTCAGCCTGAATTGCGATCTCAACCCATCCAGCCGTCATTTGATCAACAGGACTACGCTGCGCATGATGAAACCCAGCGCTGTGCTGATCAACACCTCCCGCGGACCTGTGGTGGAAGAGCCAGCCCTGATCGATGCCCTGCAAAACGGTTGGATTGGCGGTGCGGCCCTGGATGTGTATGAATTCGAGCCGCTCCCCCTTGAAAGCCCGCTGCTGAAAATGGAGCATGTGCTCCTGGCTCCGCACAACGCTAACTCCAGCCCGGCAGCCTGGGAAAGGGTGCACCGCAATACGATCAATAATCTCCTGCTCGGCCTGGGCCTTTCACCTTACGATGATACTGTATAAAACAACTGAGAAAATGCTATGAATACACCTGAAGAAGATAAACATAACCAGAACGGGCGAGTAGTCTTGATAACCGGCGCAGCCGGCGGGATCGGCAGAGCCAGCGTGCATTTGTTTGCCGCCAACGGCTGGCGCGTTATCGGCGTCGACCGAGCCCCCTTTAGCACCGCCAGGCTCGCCGGCGCAACCCAGGAAACCCCAGACGATGTGGAAGATTTCCCAGAAAACGGCCTCTTTATCCTGGCAGACATCTCCCGGGACGAGGATATGGAGTATATCTTTTCCCAGGCTCGCCAATTTACACCGACACTGGATGCCCTGGTGAATAACGCTGCCTTACAGATTGCCAAACCCCTGTTGGAAACCAGCGCCGCAGAGTGGGATGCCGTGATGGCAAACAACCTGCGCTCGGTATTCCTGGGCGCCAAGCTGGCGCACCCGCTCTTGAAAGCCAGCGGTAAAGGCGCGATCGTTAACGTCTCATCCGTGCATGCAGTAGCCACCTCGGCGCACATTGCAGCTTACGCCGCCAGCAAAGGCGGCATCCTGGCATTTACCCGCGCCGTGGCCATCGAATTTGCCCCGGATAACATCCGCGCCAACGCGGTCCTCCCCGGCGCGGTGGATACCCCCATGCTGCGCGCCGGTCTGGGCCGCGGGCATGTACAGGGCACGGATATCCTGGAACGGCTGGATAACCTGGCTCGCAAGACAGTCAACGGGCGGGTCGGACGTCCCGAGGAGATCGCCCATGCCATCTATTTCCTGGCAGATGACACACAATCCTCGTTTATGACCGGTCAGGCGCTGATCGTCGACGGCGGCGCTACTGCCAGGCTGAGTACGGAATAATCGATACCTGATGCGCAACAAACTGAAACAAATCACCCCCGCGCCGCTCTGGCGAACTGCTAGCAGTCTGCGCTATGGGCTGCAGCGCGCCGCGCTCTGGCCTGCAGCCACATTCCACCCGGTTCGCCGGGAAAGCATTCGCCATCTGGCAAAATACAAAGATTTGCACCAGGGAAAGCGTTGTTTTATCATCGGCAACGGTCCCAGCCTGAAACAGACCGACCTTTCCTTGCTAAAAAATGAATATACCTTCGGGATGAACCGCATCTATTTGATGTTCCCCGAGTTGGGTTTTTCTACCACTTACTTCCTGACGGTCAACAGCCTGGTGATCGAACAATGCGCACAGGATATCCGCGCCCTGCCCATTCCAAAATTCCTTTCCTGGCGCTCCTACAAGCTCATCGGGCAAGCGCCTGGGCTGCATTTCTTACACACCACCTACACCGGTCCCGGTTTTGCAAAAGACATGCGCGGCAGGGTATGGGAAGGCGCGACAGTGACCTATGTGGCGCTGCAGTTGGCGTTTTACATGGGCTTTGAACAGGTTATCCTGATCGGCGTGGACCACACCTACTCCGCCCTGGGTAAACCGAACACAACGGTAGTCTCCCAGGGTCCGGATGCCGACCATTTCCATGCCGGATATTTCGGCAAAGGTTTCCGCTGGCAACTGCCCGATCTTGATACCTCTGAACGCAGCTATTTGATGGCGCGCCAGGCTTATGAACTGGCCGGCAGAGGCGTAATGGATGCCACTGTGGGCGGAAAACTGACGATTTTCCCCAAGGTCGATTATCTTTCCTTGTTTTCATCATGAAAAACGTCTCTTTCGAAAAAATAGCGAATGTCCTCTTCGTCCTGCTGCTTTTGCTGGGACTGGGTGTGCGCCTGGTTGATCTCACCGACCAGCCGATTGATTTTCACCCCACCCGGCAGCTGCGCGGCGCAATCATCGCACGCGGTATGTTTTATGAAATGTCCCCATCGGCCGACCCTGGCTTGCGCCAGCGGTCGCTTGCTTTTTGGCAATCCACCGGTCAATACGAGCCGTCTATCCTTGAGCGCCTGACCGCTGTCACCTACCTGGTGCTGGGTCGTGAAGTGATCTGGATTGCACGCTTGTATTCCATCCTTTTTTGGATCGTTGCCGGTCTGTTTATCTATCTGACAGCCAGAAAAATACTATTGCCCGAACCCGGCGATGACGTGAACAAAGACACACAACAGGAACCTGATCAGGTAAAGCAGACCGCCACTATCGGCGCGCTGGCAGCCCTGGCGTATTTCTTTGTGCTCCCCTTTTCCATCCAGGCCAGCCGGTCTTTCCAACCGGACCCGGCAATGGTGATGTGGATGACTGCCTTTGTCTACGCGCTGGTACGCTGGTTTGAGACCCGCAGCACAGGGTGGGCGGTGCTGGGCGGTGTCCTGGCTGGGCTGGCTGTGTTGACCAAAGCTGTGGTGATCTATCCCGTGGCGGGCGCAGCGCTGGCAATCGTGCTGTACGCCTACAAAGGGAAGCCTTTTTTCTCAATTTTCCGCAACAAACAAGTTTGGGTGATGGCATTACTGATGGTGCTGCCGACTGCGGTGTATTATCTGGCGCGCGGCGGGAGGGCCTCCGAATATTTTTCCAGTTGGACACTGGCTCTATCTCACCTGCTGCTTGAGCCGTCCTTTTACCTGCGCTGGATCAACCTGGTACAGGAACTGATGAGCGTGTTTGCCCTGCTGCTTGCCCTGGTTGGTATATATTTCTCCCGCGCCCAAAACCGCGCCCTGCTGATCGGGCTGTGGGGCGGATATATTCTGTACGGGTTGTTCCTTCCTTACCAGATGTACACGCACACCTACTATCATTTGATGCTGGTACCCATTGTGGCGCTTTCCATCGCCTCAGCAATCCAGGCATTGAGCAGCAAATTCCTCGCCAACCGCGAGATGATCAGTGCAGCCGTCGGGGAAGCCATCGACGCCTCACCCAAGAACATTGGCTCCCTGCTGATGGTCATCGCCTTGGGCTGGTTGGTAATCAATGTGCGCGCTGCGCTCATCCCACAGCTAGAGCAAGATTACCGTAATGAACCTGCATACTGGCAGGAGGTTGCCTCGCACCTACCTGATGACGGGAAAATTATCGCCCTGACCCAGGACTACGGTTATCGTTTGATGTACTACAGTTGGAAGAAAGTCATCCTGTGGCCTAACCGGGGCGAACAGAACCTGAACGCCTTGCGCGGCAGCGAAAAGGAATTCGCAGAATACTTCGTCAAACGCACCGAAGGCAAACGCTATTTCTTAATCACTGCCTTTCGCCAGTTTGAAGACCAACCAGATTTGCAGCAAATGCTGTACAATCATTATGCTCTCCTGGAAGAAGGGCAAGGCTATCTCATCTTTGACCTTTCACAGCCAAAGTAACCCTCTCTTTCCCCTGCTTATCGTTTTGTTTTCCCATGCCTGAAACCCCGTTGGTCTCGATCATCACGCCATCCTATAACCAGGCTGCCTACCTGGAACACACGCTAAAATCCGTCCTGGCGCAGGATTATCCACGCACGGAGTATCTGGTGGTGGACGGCGCTTCGACAGACGGCAGCGTAGAGATCATCCAGCGATACGCACACCACCTGGGATGGTGGGTGTCTGAAAAAGACAGCGGCCAGGGAGAGGCCATTAACAAGGGTTTCCAACACGCCGGCGGAGACATCATCGCCTGGTTGAATTCAGACGATATTTACCTGCCCGGCGCTATCAGGCAGGCTGTGGATGCGCTGCAAGCCGGCCCGCAGCTCGGCATGGTCTTTGGCGACGCCATCACCATCGACTCTTCAGGCAGGCCAATAAACAGGCTGTCGTTTGGCGATTGGGGGCTGGTGGAATTGGCGCGCTTTCGCATCATCTGCCAGCCAGCAGTGTTTATGCGCCGCTCGGTGCTGGATCAAGCTGGTTTGCTGGACCCGAGCTATCACTTTCTCCTGGATCACCACCTGTGGATACGCATGGCGATGGAAGCCAAAATACAGCACGTGCCTGAGATTTGGGCTGCCGCTCGCTGGCACCCACAGGCAAAGAATGTCGCCCAGGCTGCTGGCTTTGGCAATGAAGCCAGGCGCATCTTGGAATGGATGCGCTCGCAGCCGAGCCTCGAGCCTGTGCTCAAGCGTACGCAGCGCCAGGTGCTGGCGGGGGTTCAACGGCTGGAGGCACGCTATCTTCTTGATGGGGGCCAACCGGCTGCGGCATTGAGCGCATATTGGCGATCATTTATTCATTCCCCGGGGTACGCTTTGCAGCACAGCCACCGCATGTTGTATGCCGCGCTCAGCCTGGTAAGGCTGAACCGCTTTGTCGACGGGTTGCGCGCACCAAAAACCCTACGGAAGCGCAACCAGTTGATCATAAAATTGCAGCAAGATTTCCCACAACTGGCCGGTCAGCAAAAAACCGGAAACTGGCCTGGGCTTGAGTTGAGCGAATTATCATGACTTCTCCCCATCCACCTATCCTGGTCACCGGCGCGCATCGCACAGGCACTACCTGGGTCGGGAAGATGCTGTCCGCCAGCGGCGAAACAGCCTACATCAGCGAGCCCTTGAATGTACTGCACCGCCCGGGCGTGATGCGCACCCCGCTGACACACTGGTATACCTATATTTGCAAAGATAACCAGGATAAATACCGCCTCGCCATGCAGGAAACGCTGCGTCTGCAGTATCACCCCTGGTTAGAAGTAAAATCCCTGCGTTCTGTAAAAGATGTCCTGCGTATGGGGAGGGATTGGTCCGTATTTGCCGCCGGCAGACTGCGCCGCCAACGCCCCTTGTTAAAAGATCCGTTTGCGGTCTTTTCGCTGCCCTGGTTCGAGAAAGATCTGGGTTGCCAGGGGGTCATCACTGTCCGGCACCCGGCCGCATTTGCCAACAGCTTGAAACGCCTGAATTGGCCATTTGATTTTTCCGACTTGTTGGCGCAGCCGTTGTTGATGGAACGCTGGTTAGAGCCTTACCGCCGGGAAATGCTGGAGTTCGCCAGACGCCCAGACGACATCCTGGGGCAAGCCAGCCTGTTATGGCGCATGATCTACCAGGTGGTGGGAAAATACCGTACTGAGACTCCTGATCTGCTGGTGGTGCGCCATGAAGATCTATCCATCGATCCTGCTGGCGGTTTCCAAAACCTGTACCGGGCATTGGACCTGACATTCAACGAAAGCGCACGCCAGACCGTGATCAACGCCAGTAGCGTCGATAACCCCAGGGAGCGCGCCAGGAAAAAGGTGCACACCGTTCACCTGAACAGCGCAGCCAATATCCACAACTGGAAGCGCCACCTGGATAAAAACGAGATTAACCGCGTGCGCGCCATCACAGGCGAAATCGTCGAGGTGTTTTATCCGGGCGAGAGCTGGGAATAACCCTATGCCTGAACAACCGCTTGTCTCCATTATCACCCCCTCATTCAACCAGGGTAACTTCCTGGATGAAACCATCCAGTCGGTTTTACAGCAGGAGTATCCACACATCGAGTACATCATCGTGGACGGTGGTTCTACCGACTCCAGTGTTGAGATCATCCAGCGCTATGCTTCCCGCCTGGGCTGGTGGGTTTCAGAAAAAGACCAGGGGCAGACGGATGCGATTAACAAGGGTTTTGCGCGCGCCCGGGGAAAATACCTGGCCTGGATCAACTCGGATGACACCTATCTTCCCAATGCTGTCTCCGAGGCTGTCGCCTTTCTCCAGTCTCATCCAGAAATTGGTATGGTGTACGGCGATGCCAACCTGATCAATGAAGCAGGGCAGGTGATCGGCCGCTTCCCCGCCCGCCAGACGGATTACCAGCGCCTGCGCACAGGTTATGTTCACATCCCGCAGCAAGCTTCTTTCTTCCGCCAATCTCTCTGGCAGCAAGCCGGTCCATTAGATCCAACTTTCTACTTTGCCATGGATTACGACCTGTGGGTGCGCCTCGCCCGGCTGGCGCCGCTCCAGTATCACCCGCGCCTGTGGGCAAATTTTCGCATCCACGGCTCAGGAAAATCCGTGATATCGGATGATCGCTGCTGGCCCGAAATGCTGCGTGTGCATTACCGGGACGGGGGCAGCCCATTAGCCAGGATTGTCTTCAAAGCCCGTTTTCGCAGCCTGGTGTACGCCCGGCTGCCCATACGCCTGCGCATGTTCTTAAGGCGTTTTCTATAACCCCGTCGCCGCGCGCTGGTAGCGGGCAGAGCACCGGGTTCTTTATCCCGCAGTGTGTGCACAGCGCCCGGCGCGGTATAATCACATAAGGACCAATTCAGGATACGCAGGGGAGCATTCAAGCTCACATGGATCAGATAGAGGCTGCCAGATTGACATCATCGGACCAGCAAAATAATTATGTGTACGATTCCGCTCATCGCGGTTCTCCGCCGGTCGAAGAATTGCGCGAATTGATGCGCTACCGCCACCTGGTACAGCAAATGATCCGGCGAGATATTGTCACGCGTTACAAACGCTCCATCCTGGGCGTAGCCTGGACAATGCTCAACCCGCTCGGAACCACTTTGATCCTTTCAGTGGTTTTTTCCCAGGTGTTTGTGGTGCAGCATGGGTATGCCGGATACGTGCTCAGCGGTTTAATGCCCTGGACCTTTTTTGCCCAAACCACCAACGCAGCGATGGTTACCCTGGTTTGGGGCGGCGGTCTGTTAAAAAGGATTTACCTGCCGCGCACAATTTTCGCTGTTTCCGGCGTGGGCACGGGTGTGGTCAACTTGGTGCTCTCCCTGGCGCCATTGATCTTCATTTTATTGGTTACCGGGGTTCCCATCAAAGCAACTGCCCTGCTTCTGCCCATTCCCATCCTGCTTCTGACCATGTTCTCCCTGGGGATAGGTTTGATCATCTCCGCGGTTGCCATTTACTTTGCAGATGTAGCCGAGATGTACCAGATCATCCTGACTGCCTGGATGTATCTCAGCCCGGTAATCTACACAGAGGAAATGCTGCCGGCCAAATACCTGTGGGTTGTCAAGTTGAATCCAATGTACTACCTGATCCAGCTTTTTCGCGCGCCGATTTATGAAGGGCGTGTCCCTGACCTGAACGAATGGCTGGTAGCTGGCGCAATTTCGGTGGTTACCCTTGTGGTTGGTTGGATTTTCTTCTCCTACAAAGCCGACGAATTTGCCTACCGTGTCTAAAAACGAAATGACATCTCCATCGATAACTGATCCTTCTACAACCACACCAGAACAAAACATCCGCCGCAATGCAGTCCGGTTGGAGAATATCGGGGTACGTTACCGCGTAGCTGATGAGCGAATTCACACTTTTAAGGAGTACATGATCCGCTGGCTACAGCGGCGTGTACAGCACCGGCATTTCTGGGCTTTACAAGAAGTCAACCTTACCATTGCTCGCGGCGAGACCATCGGTTTGATCGGTCACAACGGCGCCGGGAAAAGCACGCTGCTCAAGCTGGTTGCCCGTGTTCTCAGACCCACCACCGGCAGGATTGTAGTCAACGGGCAGGTCGCGCCGCTGCTGGAATTTGGTGCTGGCTTCCATCCCGAGCTCACCGGCCGCGAAAATATCTTCCTGAACGGCGCCATCCTGGGTTTTTCTCACCAGGAAATGGAAGAAAAATTCAACCGCATTGTTGATTTTGCGGAATTGTGGGATTTTATCGACGCACCCATGCGCACCTATTCATCCGGCATGTGGGCTCGCCTGGGTTTTGCCGTCGCCACGGATATCCAACCCGATATCCTGATCATCGATGAAGTGCTTGCGGTGGGAGATGAAGCCTTCCAGCGCAAATCTGCCGAGCGCATGCATGAATTTCGCCAGCGAGGCGCTACCATCCTGTTTGTCTCGCATAATATGGCGACTATTGAGGAAATGTGCCACCGGGCTGTTTGGATCGATCACGGGCGGATCAATGCCGTCGGCGCAGTCGACGAAGTGATCAGGGCTTACCGCCAATCCCAACCCCATTAACTCGCTGAACTTATCCAATTTCCTAGACGAATAAATTGAATAAAAACTCAATCAAGGCCAGTTATTTTGTCTTCCTGGTCAGCCTCATCCTCATCCCCCCTTCCTGGTCGCCTGCTGGCACCCGCTCTACCCAGAACGAGGTTCTGTATCGCGCCTACCTTCCCCAGGTATCCGCAGTCTACAACTTCAATCATATACCGGCCATCTGGGCATATGCAGGCAGCCCTCCAGCGAGCGAGGTTGCCTTTTTCCGCTATGTCTTCACCACCCAACAAGATTATGATGAGGCGCGCCTGGAAATTTTTGCAGACACGCGCTATGAAGTCTGGTTGGACGGCAAGAAATTGGGACGAGGCCCGGCGCGCTTCCTGGCTCACTGGCGTGAGGTCGATCACTATTCAATGGATGGGCTCCCGGCAGGAGATCACCTGATTGCGGTATTGGTTCAATGGGCGCCGAATGCCCGCCGCGCCGAATCCACCTCACCATTGCTGCAGGCCAGAATGTCCGGCTTTGCCGCCGCAGGCGCCGAACTTCTTGCCGAAACCGGTACGGATTGGCTGTGTCAGATCTCCAATGCCTGGCGTAACGACTCCGCTCCCATTGCACAATCCGGCTTGATCGGTCCGAGCGAATTATTGGATTTCCGCTTATTGGATCCTGGTTGGAACCTTCCAGGACCAATCAGCGGCGCCTGGCAACCAGCGGTTGTTGTGGATGCCAACCCAGCCTTCAGCACCTTGGCGCTGGTCTACCAGCCCCGCTCGATTGCTGCGCCAGCGGATGTGCCTGTATCCGCAAGCGTGTTTGAGTCCGGCAACCTGTCTCCCGGTTACAGCCTGGGCGAAATCCCAGCGGGCAGCCCAGTGCCGTACGACCTGTCATTCAATATTTCTGAACCGCTTGACTTCAGCATTGAAATCCTCAGCGCATCACTGCCAGCCTCCAACCTGGTTTTGATCAACCTATCCAGCCTTTCCTGGTCTGCCGCTGGAAGCCAGCGGCCAGATGTATACACCAGCACAGTCAGGTTATATCCGGGCTGGCAGCAACTGCGTTTTAACCAGATACCCGAATGGGGGATGACCTTTAGCGTATCCCTGCCTGTTGCGAATTTCGCATCGTTTCCATTTTCTCAATCGCTACATGCCGGAAAACGCACCTTGCTGGCGCAAAATATTACCAACCCTGGCAGCGTTGTTGCCGTCCCTGGTTCTCAAGGGCTGCAGATTGAATTTCTCACGACACCAGCTTACCTCGTGTTGGATCT
Organism: uncultured Anaerolineaceae bacterium; assembly: GCA_964614855.1. Lineage (GTDB taxonomy): Bacteria > Chloroflexota > Anaerolineae > Anaerolineales > UBA4823 > CAWJHE01. The sequence goes on from CAZTMX010000010.1 coordinate 24,184, forward strand.
GGGCCGCACGATCCACGGCCGGCTGGTAGCGGAAATTGAAGGACCAGCTGGGACTGTGGTCGATATCGGTTGGGATGAACGGCTGCAGGATGGGCATCGCCCCCTGCCCTACCCTGGCTCACTGTACACGGGTTGGAACCAGGTGGATTCGTGGATATTAGATGGGACAACCCGCAGCTTATCCACCCTGGATGCGCGTGCCGGGCGGTATGTATTGATCGATGTATGGTGCCCCGAGAGCGAATGCGTACCCTCGGAACCCGGCAGCTTCTCTCAGAGTGTCCCCGTCAGGATAACCAATCTGCAGGTGCTGGAGGAGACATCGCTTTTGTCCCAGGCCGGAGATTTTTCTTCATCCGATCCGCAGCTTGACCGCATCTGGCAGGTAGGTGTGGACAGCCTGATACCCAACCTGAGCGACTCCTACACCGACACCCCCTGGCGCGAACGCGGCCATTGGCTGGGTGATGCGTATGTGCAAGAACACATCTTTCGCCTGGTATCCGCCAGTGACGAGATCATGCGCCGTGAACTGCGCATGGTAGCCCAGGCCATGCAGATCGATCCTGCTCCGGGGATGGTGCCGCACAACGATGGGCTGCACATGCTGGATTACAGCATGCTGTGGCTGCACAGCCTGGCAGAATATGTACATTTGAGCGGGGATACTGCGCTTGCCGCCGAGCTTTATCCAACGGTCAAACGGTTGATGCAGCACCTGGCGGCATACGAATCGGCACAGACCGGCTTGTTGGATTTGCCCAAGCTGCACTGGACACAAACGGCCTATATTGACTCCTGGTGCATCGACTGCCGCTATGGCCAATCCACTGCGCTCAATTCCATCTATTACGGCACGCTTACCTACGCCAGCACCCTGGCCGCCAGGCTAAACGATGCAGCAGCGGCAGCGACCTGGCAAGCAAAAGCCCAGATCGTAAAAACAAATATCCACGCCGTCCTGTTCCGGCCTGCGGAAGGACGTTACAGCACAACTTTGTACAACGGTGTCTTTATCCCCGCCACACCTCATTCCCAGGCCTGGCCGTTGGCTTATGGCATCACGCCGCCAAGCGAGATTTCCAGGGTGACGGATTCGTTGATGGCGCTGCTCTCCACAGACCCAACGCAACCCAATCTGCAGCCGTACGGGATGTTCTGGTTGTTAGAAGCCTTAGGGAAAAATGGTTACACCGATCTGGGTCTGGATGTGATCCGGCGTTATTATGGTTATCTATTGGATGCGGGGGCAACCACCTGGTGGGAGAGGTTTGACGCTCTGCCTTATCGCAGCTCCAGCCTTTCTCATGCCTGGGGCGGCGCACCCACCTGGTTCCTGACCACTTATGTGTTGGGACTGCAGCGCAGCAGCCCAGAATCGTATCTTCTCACTCCATCGTTCAGCGGCCTTCAAACCGCAGCGGGAACCCTGCCCCTTGCCGTTGGAACAGTGGAAGCCTCGTGGGAGCGTAGTGCGTGCGGGGGTTATCTTCTCAATGTAAATGCGCCGGTCAATACCCGCGGCACACTCGTTCTGCCTGCGCCTGGTGCAGGCGACACACTGGTGATGGATGAGCGGGTTATCTGGACTAATGGGCAACCTGTGACAAACCAGGTTGCACAGTATCAAGAGACAATCTCTTTCCAGTTAACAAGCGGAGCGCACCGTTTCTCGCTGGCTGCAGCCTGTCCATGAACGCGCTGCTGATCGTGGACACACCAGTGGGCGATTTTGTTTTTTTATCTTATGGTAAAATGGCATATAAGTGCAGGTACTCAACTTCACTTGCTGGATCAAACGGGGGTCTTGCAAGTCCACATCAAGGTTTATCTTGCATTTCCCTGATTATTTTGTAAGCGCCTGGAGAAGAGAAATGCATCAGAAATCCAAAAACCCAATTAACTATCTTCTGTTGTTGTTCTTGCTGTCAGCCAGCCTGGTCTTCACACCCGCGCTTACACGTGCGCAACCTGGCAACTCAGAGCAGCAAGAGCCCCCAACATTATATCTACCCCTCGTCCATAGAGAGAACAACACATCCATCTTCGGTGTTGAAACCTGGAACCTAAACCACCCGTATACCGTGCCCATGGCCGAGAACGCCGATGTCAAGTGGCTGCGTAATTTCACCATCAATTGGGCTGAAATCGAGCCAGAACCAGGCACCTATCTTTGGAACAGTGAAACGGAAAGCGGATTGAAGAACGCGGCTGCCAGAGGATTGACCGTGGTCGCTATGGTGAAATATACCCCTCTCTGGGCGCAAAGGACAGAACCTTACTATTACGGTTATTACTGCGGTCCGGTAAAAGAAGATGCGTTCGACGAATTTGCAGCCTTCCTGCAACAGGTGGTGCGCCGCTACAGTGTTTACCCTTACAACCTGAAATACATCGAAATCGGCAATGAGCCGGACGTGGCGCCGATATACGATGTAGGCGATACTTACAGCGACTTCGGCTGTTGGGGAAATAAGTACGATGCATACTACGGCGGAGGATACTACGCCAAAATGCTGAAGGCGGTATACCCGGCCATCAAAGCCGTCGATCCCTCAGTGCAGGTGCTGATTGGAGGCTTGCTGCTGGCCAGAGACCCGACAACAGCATCCTATTTTACTGCACCCAGGTTTTTTGAAGGCATCCTGCGTGGAGGCGGCGGAAATTACTTTGATATCGTTTCCTTTCACAGCTTTCCCGCCTGGACCGAAGTCACAGGTATTAGCTACGAACAGTACCATCCAGACTGGCGCCACCGCGGCGGGATGATCGAAGGCAAGGTATCTGCGCTGCGGGAGATCATGGCAAGGTATGGGGTTAATAAACCCATCTTCCAAAGCGAAGCCGCGCTCAATTGTTATTATGACAATAAGACAGGCACAGATTTTTGTGCTGATCCAGTACAAATGGCCAAGTATAACGAGGCCATGGCGGATTATCTTGTTGAACTCTATGTGCGCAACTGGGCCAGGGGTCTGATCGGCACCAACTGGTACACCATCGACTACGACGGCTTCAAACACTCCGGCTTGTTGTTTAGCGACGGCACAGGCAAACCGGCTTATCATGCGCTCGTTTTTCTGCGCAGCTTACTTAAAGATGCCAGCTACAGCAGCCAGATCCCCATCGGTGCTTATGATCCAACGCTCCTGAGAGCCTACGAATTCAAGACTTATGCAAAACGCATCTGGGCGATCTGGATCGTGGATATGTGTCCAGAAGATCAAATATGCGTGGAATTAGACAACGCTGCGATCACGCTACCCCAAGGCTGGTTGAGGGTGATGGACAAGTACGGCAACACCATTGAACCAGTTAATGGAACCATCCTCTTACAGAACGCCAGCCCAGTTTATCTGGAACTTGAACCCTGAGACATCATTAAAGCAGCACCTTGCATAAAGAATTGCCTGTGATCCCAATACACAGGCAATTTCTGGGTTTTCACCACCTGCCCCAAAATGCATCATTCTCACAGCGTAGGAAGGTGAAAAATCATTCACTCAAAATGCCAAAGTTTCCCCTTATCCAAATCAACCTGGATGACCACCCTCGCCTCAAAGCATGGAGCAGGTTCTGGCCGCTTGCTTACCTCGCTGCAGTGACCGCCATCATCCTTTCCATGCTTTCGAATTGGGCATATGACGATCCATTCATCACCTACCGCTACGCAGTAAACTTAGCCCGGGGGGATGGGTTTGTGTACAACCCGGGCGAACAGGTGCTGGGCACCACCACACCACTGTTCACCATCCTCCTTTCGATACTATTCAAGTTTGGTTTTAAACCGCACCCCAGCGCGGTTGTGCTTGGCGCGCTAAGCCTTGGAGCTGGCGCATTTTTTTTCTGGCAGTTGGCACGGTCCTGGGGCTCGCCGCTTACCGGTTGGACAGGTTTACTGCTTTACCCTACATTTCCCCTGCTGCTCAACACAATCAGTTCAGAGACCCCCATTTACCTGGCACTGGGTCTGGCTGCCTTTGCCTTCTATGCACGTGAACACTACTCGCTGTCAGCCCTGGCTGCAGCCCTGGCATGCCTGGCTCGTCCTGAGGGCTTTCTCATCCCCATCATCCTGGCGGTACATTATTCCCTGACCCAGAAAAAACCCTTTCCGTGGAAAGCCGCCGCATTTTTTGCGCTGGTTACCCTGCCGTGGATAATCTTTGCCTGGCTTTATTTTGGCTCCCCTCTGCCAACCACTTTTTTTGCCAAGGTGAGCCAGGGCAGCATGACGGTTAGCCAGCGCTTCTTGCCGGGTCTTCTCTCTTTCTTGGGTGCATCTCTTAACGAATGGAGCTGGCAGATCAGGCTGCTTGTCGCCTTCATTGGACTATTGGGTCTTCATAAGTTAGACAAACGCTGGGGCTTATTTCTGGCATGGCCGGCTCTTTACTTCACCAGTTATGTTCTCCTGGGTGTTACCTCCTATTCCTGGTATTATGCACCGCTGATCCCCGGTGGGCTGGTGGTAATCGCTTCAGGGGTAGCAACCATTCAGCGCTTATTTCGCTCAATAGGTCGAGCGCCAACATGGCTGTCCGGTCTGGCTGTTTTGGGGGTTTTCGGCTTGCTCATCGCAGCCAACGCATACAACCTGCTGCTACTCCGTCAAGAGAACGATGCGCGCCTGGAGATTTACCGGGATGCAGGATTATGGCTAAAAAAGCATACACCCGTTGGCGCAACGGTCGGTACATTGGAAGTTGGTATCATAGGTTTTGTATCCGACCGGACGATGTTTGATTTTCCCGGGTTGCTGCATCCTGAAATCGCCAGGCATTTGACCGGTGCAGAGGACTTTGAAAAGGGCGCCCTGTTTGTGTTTGACGCCTACCATCCCGATTACCTGGTTCTGCACCAGGGTTTTTATCCGCAACTTGAAGCACAGCTGGACGAGGCAGGTTGCCGCTTTCGTTCCAGGTTTAAAGGCAAGAAATACGATTACAAAGCAAACCTGGTAATTTATAGCTGCCGGTAACCCTCTGCTTACTGGTAGAATATAACAAAAAGACCCATCTAACTTCATCGTTTAATCCACAAACAGGTAAAGTCCATGCAATTTACACCCACAACTATCCCCGATGTCATCCTGATCGAGCCGCGTGTTTTTGGTGATGCGCGCGGGTTTTTCTGCGAAACCTATCAGAAAGAACAGTTTTCTGCAGCCGGTATTGCGGCGGATTTTGTACAAGACAACCATTCGGGGTCGCACCAGGGTACGCTGCGGGGTTTGCATTACCAGCTCCAACAGGCGCAAGGAAAGCTGGTGCGCGCCGTTATCGGTGAAGTCTTTGACGTGGCAGTAGATTTGCGCCGCAACTCACCCACCTTCGGCGAATGGGTGGCGGTGATCCTATCCAGCGAGAACAAGCGTATGCTGTGGATACCGCCTGGCTTTGCCCACGGTGTGTATGTTCTGAGTGAGTGGGCGGAGATACTCTACAAAGCTAGCGATTATTATGCCCCGCAATTTGAGCGCACCTTGCTCTGGAATGACCCGCAGATTGGCATAAACTGGCCTGTGCCAGCCGAAAGCCTGCCCATTTTGTCCGCAAAAGACAGCCAGGGGAAATTACTCAGCCAGGCTGAGCTTTACGATTAAGAAAAAGGTTGAGAAAATGAACAATATCCTTGTCACCGGTGGAGCTGGTTTCATTGGCTCAAATTTTATCCATTATCTGCAAAAAACCAACCCGCAGGTCAGGATTGTCAACCTGGATGCGCTGACCTATGCCGGATCGCTGGAAAATTTAAAGGAACTGCCCTACCCTGAGCAGCACATCTTTGTGCACGGCGATATTTGTGATCCGGCTCTCGTGGAAGAGGTTTTGCATAAATACACAATCGACACCATCGCTCACTTTGCAGCAGAGACACATGTGGACCGCTCGATCACGGGTCCAGCCCAGTTTATCCAGACCAATATCATCGGTACATTTACACTCCTGGAGGCAGCTCGAAACTTCTGGCTGGAAGAAAAGGGCATCGAAGGGAAATTCCATTTTCACCATGTCTCCACCGATGAAGTGTTTGGCTCATTAGAACCAGAAGACCCGCCCTTTAGTGAGAGCACGCCGTACACCCCCAATTCCCCTTACGCTGCATCCAAGGCAGCCAGCGATCACCTGGTGCGCGCCTATGCCCATACCTACGGCTTGCCTGTCAGCATCACCAACTGTTCCAACAATTACGGACCGCGCCAGTTCCCCGAAAAATTGATCCCGCTGATGATTCTGAACGCCGTAAACGGCCAGCCTCTGCCAGTCTACGGCGATGGGCGGCAGATTCGCGACTGGTTGTATGTGGAAGACCACTGCGAAGCCATCTTGCACGTCATCCAACAGGGCAAACCCGGCGAGACCTATGCAGTGGGCGGTGAGAACCAGCCCACAAATCTTACCGTGATCCACACCATCTGCGATATCCTGGATGAGCTCCAGCCAGGCTCAGCTCATACCCCTCATATCCAGCTGATTAAACATGTCACAGACCGCCCGGGGCACGACCGGCGGTATGCCATGAATATCCAAAAAATCAAGCGAGACCTTGGCTGGCAGCCAAAACAATCTTTGAACGATGGGTTGTTGAAAACTGCCCAATGGTATCTAGACCACCCTGAATGGTTGCAGACGATTCGCCAGCAACAGGATTACCAGAAATGGATGGCGCAGAATTACCTCCAGCGACCTGCTGCGAAAAGAGAGGAATAGAGATATGAAAGGTATCATCCTGGCGGGAGGCTATGGCACTCGCCTGTATCCCTTAACCCTGGGGGTGAGCAAACAAATGCTCCCGGTGTACGACAAACCGATGATATATTACCCGCTGTCGATGCTAATGCTGGCAGGCATTCGCGAGATCATGGTGATCAGCACACCCAGCGCGCTGCCGGCATTCAAAGATCTGCTTCAAGACGGGAGCCAGTGGGGGCTGAAGTTTGTTTATCAGGAACAAAAAGCACCGCGCGGGCTGGCGGATGCCTTCCTGGTTAACCCTGAATTTATTGATCACCAACCTGTATGCCTGATCCTGGGCGATAACATCTTCTTCGGCCACGGCTTACCGCAGCGCCTGCGCCAGGCAGCGCGCCTGGAAAGCGGTGCGTTGGTTTTCGCTTACCCTGTGCGCGATCCACAACGCTACGGCGTGGTTGAGTTTGATCAAAGCGGGCGCGCCCTCAGCATCGAAGAAAAACCTGAAAAACCGCGCTCAAATTACGCCGTCCCGGGCATATATTTTTACGACAGCCAGGTGCATGAGATTGCAGCCAATCTGCAGCCTTCTGGACGCGGTGAGCTCGAAATCACGGATGTCAACCTGGTTTACTTGAAAAAGGGTGAGCTGCGAGTGGAAGACATGGGGCGGGGCGTAGCCTGGTTGGATGCCGGTACGCATGAATCTTTGCTGCAAGCTGCGAACTTTGTCCAGGCGGTGGAAGATCGCCAGGGGATGATGATCTCGTGTCCCGAAGAAATCGCCTTCCGCATGGGGTTTATCGACCGGGAGGCGCTGCTGAAAGAGGCACGGCGGTATG
>CAZTMX010000011.1:0-20806 GCA_964614855.1 uncultured Anaerolineaceae bacterium
GATCTTAGGCGCTATCATAATCATTCCAACAATCGCATCCATCAAAGTACTGGCACAATTTACCCACAAAAAAATGTTGGGGTTGAAAGTATCCCCCAAAGATGACATCGATCAAGACAGCGAAAACCCAGAGGAACCTTCTCCTCCATCCTAAATTCAGGCAGTAAAGAAGGTGATTTTGAAACAAAACAGGAGAAGCCTATGACGCCATTTTTACAATTAACATTCTCCCTGGCAGTGATTATATCTGTTGCCAAAGCTGGTGGTTACATTTCATACCGTCTGGGCCAACCATCTGTCCTTGGCGAACTCCTGGCTGGCATCCTCCTGGGCCCTACAGTCATCGATTTTCTGCACATCTCCCTTTTTACCGACACACATCTTCCAACCCTGATTCATGAATTAGCCGAATTAGGTGTGCTTTTTCTCATGTTTATTGCTGGCATGGAACTTCACCTTTCAGACCTGGCAAAATCTAGAAAGGTGTCCCTTCTTTCAGGCGTGTTAGGTGTTGTATTTCCTTTGCTTTTCGGCCTGGCGTTGGCATTATTCTTTCCAATCCCAATAACAGAAGCATTATTTCTTGGCGTTATCCTGGCGGCAACCAGTGTCAGCATCTCTGCGCAAACATTGATGGAGCTCAATGTCCTGCGCAGCCGTGTGGGGATTGCGCTCTTGGGCGCTGCGGTTTTCGACGACATCCTGGTTGTCCTGATCTTTTCAGTTTTCACTGCGCTGGCAGGCAATACAGCGGATAATGGGTTTCTGAGTGTCCTGCTAATCGCCGTAAAGATGGTGCTCTATCTTGGAATAGCCACCTACCTGGGTATGTGGTTGCTTCCTCGCCTCTCTCGCAAGGTCGATGCACTGCCTATCAGCCAGGCTATCATTTCCTTTACCGTTGTCATGATCTTGCTCTTTGGCTGGACTGCAGAAGTGTTTGGGAACATGGCAGCCATCACTGGAACCTTCATAGCAGGATTGGTTTTCTCGCGCAGCCCGGTGCGTGAGCGTATCCAATCAGGTATATCTTCCCTGGCTTATGGATTGTTTATTCCTGTGTTTTTTATCAATGTCGGTTTGTCGACTGATGCACGCGAGCTGTTTGGGGATATCTTCTGGCTCTTTTTTGCCATGACCATCCTGGCGATTATTGGCAAAATTTTAGGATCAGGCTTAGGCGCATGGATGAGCGGTTTCACAAAGCGTGAAGCACTTCAAATGGGCATCGGTATGATGTCACGTGGAGAAGTTGGCTTGATTGTCGCAACTGTCGGTATAACAAACGGGATTATCCCAAATGAACTTTTTTCTGCAGTAGTTGGAGTTGTTATCATCACTACGCTTCTAACACCTCCACTGCTGCGGATGTCATTCAAGAAAAAACCTGTTGAAAAATCAGTAAAACCTGAACCTTCTTCATGAGATACTTAGGATTTTAAGGAGAATTCCCATGAGTTTCCTGGTAGTACTTATAGTCGATGATCCAGATCATTGTTCCCCCATCCTTGACCGCTGGGAAGAAATCGGCGTGACTGGGGTAACAATCCTGGAAAGCACTGGATTAGGGCGTTTGCGCAGAGCTGGTTTCCGCGATGATCTCCCTATGATGCCAAGTCTGCGCGATATTTTTAGCAGCCGCGAAGTTCCGCACCGCACCCTGCTGTCCGTTGTCAGCAGTCAAAATGAAGTCGATTTGATGGTTGAGGCAGCTCAAGAGACCATAGGCAACCTTGATGATCCTTCTACGGGTTTCCTGTTTGTTGTTCCGGTGATGCAAGCCTACGGCCTGGGGAGAAAGAACAATACGCATGAGGATTAAAGCCCGCTGCCCTGACAGCGATTGACTGTCAGGGCAGCGACAACCACCCTGGATGATCAAGGGCGGTTGTTTGATTACAGCTTTACATCGGGCAGGCTTTCCTTGGCAGCATCAATCGCCGATTGGGGGTAATCGTAGTCTTTCAGGCGACCGCTGATAAACGACTCATAGGCAGACAGATCCAAGTTACCATGTCCGGAGAGGTTGAATAGAATAACCCGTTTTTCGCCTTTTTCCTTTGCGTCCAGGGCTTCATCAATGGCTGCGCGGATGGCATGTGCGCTCTCGGGAGCCGGAATGATCCCCTGTGTTCGGGCAAAGAGCACCGCAGCGTCAAAGGTCGCCAGTTGGGGAACTGATATTGCCTCGATATACCCTGCATTGATAAAAGCACTCAAGCTTGGCGCCATACCGTGATAACGCAATCCCCCGGCGTGGATGGGCGGTGGGACTGCCGCATGACCGATGGTATACATTTTTACGATTGGTGCCAGCTTGGCGGAATCACCATAATCGAATGTGTATAAACCCCTGGTGATGGAGGGCGTGGCTGTTGGCTCTACTGCCACCAACCGAGCGCGTTCGCCATTGACCAGGTTTTCTCGCAAAAATGGATATGCAATCCCGGCAAAGTTCGAACCGCCACCCACACAGCCAATGACTACATCCGGATATTCTCCAGCCAAATCCATTTGTTTAAGCGCTTCCTGGCCAATAACCGATTGGTGTGTCAGCACATGGTTCAGAACCGACCCCAAACCATACTTTTTGGCCCCACCGCTGGTTGCTGCAACCTCAGCTGCTTCAGAGATGGCAATACCTAAGGAGCCAGTGCTGTTCGGGTTTTCCGCTAATACCGCCCGCCCAGAGGCAGTCCGATCTGTTGGGCTGGCAAAAACCTGCGCCCCAAAGGTTTCCATAAGGATACGGCGGTAAGGTTTTTGTTCATAGGACACCTTGACCATGTATACTTCTAGGTCAATATCAAAGAAATTACAGGCCATCGACAGAGCAGTACCCCATTGACCCGCACCTGTTTCAGTTGTCATGGCTTTTGTGCCGGCAATTTTGTTCAGATACGCCTGTGCAAGGGCTGAATTGGCTTTATGACTGCCCACAGGCGAAACGCTTTCGTTCTTAAAATAAATATGAGCCGGGGTACCCAACGCTTGTTCCAAACGGATCGCACGCACCAGGGGCGTCGGGCGGTAAAGCTTGTAGGCTTCCCTCACTTCTTCCGGTATATCAATATATCGTTCTCTGGATACTTCCTGCTCCAGAATTGTCATTGGGAAAAGCGCACCCAGGAACTCCAGTGAGACAGGTTCCATTGTCTGTGGGTTCAAAACTGGTGTGGGCGGAAGCGGGCTATCTGCAGCGATGTTGTACCAGGAATTTGGGATATCATTTTCACTAAGAGTAAAACGTGTTTGAGCGGACATTTTGACCTCCATAAAAAATTGAATAGTTTGATTAAACAAGAAAAGCGCCCATCCCATGGGGACGAACGCTTACGCTCCGTGGTGCCACCCCGGTTAGACTGGCTTAACAAAAAACCCTGCCGGTGTTGCGACAGGGGGAAAGAGGCCAGCCTCACTCATTGCGGGTACAAACATACCCTTTACCTTGATAACGGTGGCATCTCCGGCGCAGGCTAGTCAGTTTCCTTTTCGCCCTGCAACTCTGAGGTCCATTCAGTGCTGCTGTACATGCGGTTTCTCACCTTTAGCCGCTCTCTGGATTGCCCTGACAGCAATTACTCGTCCTCTTCACAGTCTTTCGAGTATTAAGTTGGGCCGATTATATGCCAAACTCGAGATTTGTCAAGAGAAATACAGAAATTTGCCAGGATCGTTTCGAATTATTGCTGGCTGACTGCCTATGCTTTCCGCTGCAAGAGATAGTAGGTCGAAGGGTGATCGTCGTGGTCTCCGGCAGGATGGGTTTCTTCCAGGATTACCTCCCAATCGGACCAATCGATGAGTGGAAAAAAGACCTGGCAATCTGCAACCGTGTGCACGCGTGTCAAGTAAATCCTGTCAGCTAATTCTAGCGCCTGGCGGAATATCTCCCCACCGCCAATAATAAATACTTCCTCTTCAGATCTGGTTTTGGCGATTGACAGTGCCCTTTTTAGACTTGAAACCACCAGGCAATCTTCACACGCAAAGTCTCGGTTGCGCGTAATAACGATATTCGTCCTCCCTGGCAGCGCTCGCCCAATCGAATCAAAGGTTTTGCGACCCATCACCAACGTATGCCCCATGGTAATCTGCTTGAAACGCTGTAAATCACTCCTCAGGTGCCATGGGATTGCGCCTTCTTTGCCAATGCCCCCTGCATCATCCACAGCCACAATCAGCGAAATGATCATACCGAAACCTCAGCTTTGATATGCGGATGTGCCTGGTAATTCTGCAGTGAAAAATCTGGGTACTCATAATCAAAGATCGAGTGAACTTCAGGATTGAGGATCATTGTGGGCAAAGCATGCGGCTGGCGTGTTAGCTGTAATCTTGCTTGCTCTATATGGTTGAGATAAAGGTGAACATCTCCAAATGTGTGTACAAAGTCCCCTGGACGTAAATCACAAACCTGGGCGATCATCAAGGTGAGCAACGCATAGGAAGCAATATTGAAAGGCACCCCCAAGAAAACATCTGCAGAGCGCTGGTAAAGCTGGCAGGATAACCTGCCATCCACAACATAAAATTGAAAGAGGGCATGGCAAGGAGGTAATGCCATTCTTTCGATCTCACCCACATTCCAGGCGCTTACAATAAGCCGGCGCGAGTTCGGGTTGGTTTTGATTTGTTGAATTAACTCAGAAACCTGGTCAATTGTCCGTCCATCTGCACTGCGCCAGGAGCGCCACTGCCCGCCGTAAACCGGTCCGAGATCGCCATTCTCATCAGCCCATTCATCCCATATTCGCACACCGTGCTCTTTCAAATACGAGATGTTTGTATCACCTTTGAGAAACCACAATAGCTCATGGATGATCGATTTCAGGTGAAGCTTTTTTGTGGTGATCAGGGGGAAACCCTGGTTCAAGTCAAAGCGCATCTGGTAGCCAAAGACAGACAAAGTACCGGTCCCAGTCCGGTCACCCTTCTTGATGCCGTTATCAAGGATGTACTGCAGCAAATCCAAATATTGTTTCATCTAAACCATGTCCTTTAGCAAAACCCGGGTCCGTTGGATGTCCTGGTTGATTTGCGCCACCAGGGCTGATGCATTGGCAAAACGCTGCTCTCCACGCAACCTGTCGATGAAATTCAATTGGATAGTTTTTCCGTAGATGTCTCCTGAAAAATCCAGGATATGTGCTTCAATATGGATGATTTCATCGTCCTGATCAAATGTTGGCCGGGTGCCGATGTTGGTTACAGCGCCATACGTGCGCTCTCCCAAAGATAGTGTACAGGCATAGACGCCTGCAGCTGGAACAGCTCTCGTGGCTTCAACCTTGAGGTTGGCCGTAGGAATTCCAATGGTTCTGCCACGCCCATCCCCATGAACTACCTCCCCCGTAAGGGTATAAGGCCGGCCCAGCATTGTAAACACCCTGGCTGCATCTCCTTCTGCCAGAGCCGCCCGCACCAGGCTGGAGGAAACAATTTCATCCGAAAGGGTAATCGCCTCAAAAATGCCTACCTGGAAACCATACTTTTCACCCAAACCTGCAAGGTAATCGGGTGTGCCCTGGCGGTTCTTGCCAAGTGCAAAATCATGACCCACCAGTATTTGTTTCATCTTCAAATGTTGGTGTAATTCGGCAATAAACTCATCAGCATTTTTTCCAGCCACTTCTTTGGAAAATGGGTAGGTGATAACCACATCCACACCTAATTGGCCCATTAACAATGCTCGTTCAATGGGAGTGGTGAGGTAGTAGCGTCCTGTCCGATTGCGTAAGATACTGGCCGGATGAGGGTGGAAGGTTAAAACAACTGCTGGAACACCCTTTGCAGATGCTCCAGCGACCAATTGCCTCAGTATAGCTTGATGGCCTTTGTGAACGCCGTCAAATGAACCGATTGTCAACCAAACATTTTCAAAAGAAACACTATCCAGCGAGTCGAAATATTGCATAAAGCCGGTTACTCAAGATTGCCAAATTAATGGGATGTCCTTTGGTTACCAAACCATATCATCAGGATTGGAAGAATACCTTGCGCGGCTGCCACTCGTTGGTTTCTTCATCCAATTCCAATAAGGCTACCAGGTCACCCTGTTCGCTTACACCACGCACCCAACTGGCACTGCCGGGTTCCGCCGGGACACGATGTCCGTGCCGGATTAGTTCAACATCATCAGCGTCCAATTCCACCATCGGCCAATCAGCCAAAGCTTCGGCAGCAGGGATCAAAAAGCGATACCAATCACCGGCATCAAAAGCATCTTGCAAACGGCGCAATTGGACTGCATCACGTAGTGTAAAACGACCGCTTTTTGTCCTTCTAAGACCTACCAGGTATGCTCCCGTTCCTATTGCCTTGCCCAAATCATGGGCCAGGGAACGAACGTAGGTTCCCGATGAACAGTAGACATCCACAACCGCTTCAGGAGGCGCCCACTCAAGGATTTCCAGGCTGTATACATTGATCTTGCGCGGCTCCAACTCGACCTCTTCGCCGTTACGAGCCATGTCGTAAGCCCTTCTACCCTTAACTTTTACTGCAGAATACGGTGGGGGAACCTGTTCAATCTCACCCACAAATTGCTGTAAGATTTCATCAAACTGTTCTTCCGGGATGTTATTCACATCCACATCCGTTTGCGATGTGGTGATGATGCCTTCCTCATCATAAGTGTCCGTGGTAGCCCCCAGGCGAATTGTCGCCTGATAACGTTTATCCGATGCAGAAACATACTCACTTAACCGCACTGCAGGACCAACTAAAACCACTAAAACACCTGAGGCTCGTGGATCTAAAGTGCCGGTGTGCCCGGCTCTACGAATCCCTGTACCACGGCGGACAATCTGCACCACATCGTGGGAGGTCAGTCCGACCGGTTTATCAATTACCAGGACACCCGAGACGATATTCTCTAAATTTTCTTTTTCCATATGTCACATATCCAATATAAGATACTGCTATCGATCGCTACGCTTCGCAGCAGACATGTAATATTCCCTGGTGGCATCCAATACCTGTTTTCGAACAGCATCGATGTTCCCAGGTATTTCTGCTCCAGCAGCTCTAGGGTGCCCGCCTCCACCGAATTGTAGAGCCAAATTTGCTACGTCATAATCAGGTCTTGAACGCCAGCTCACTTTCACCATACCGCGAGGTTGATCAACAAATATCAAGGCAATATCCATGCCCTCTGTGCTGGACAAGATGTTGATCAAGTCAGCATCATCTTTACCAGGATATTTAGCTGTTTTGCGATCGTTCGCTGTCAAAGAGGTCCAAATCAATCCATCTTCGCGCTCAAGCCTGCCTAACCCTGCGCTCCATAAATGCAGGGCTTCAAAGGATTTATTCTCCAGGGCTTGTTGATATATTGAGAATTGATCTGCGCCAGCCTCCATTAAATCTGCAGCTAAACGCATCGCCTTTGGAGAAATATTCGATGTTCGAAATCCGATTGTATCCGTAATTAGCCCAGTAAGCAAGGATGAAGCCACAGGTTGGGATATCCTCCAGCCCTGGTAAACCAGAAAATCAGCGATCAATTCCGTGGTGGAGACCATCGTCGCATCTACCAGATTAAGGACCGCAAAATTTATATTTGTGGCATGATGGTCAAAATTGATATCAGGCTTCTCAGAAAGGATTTCCTTCCCTACACGCGCCAGGTCAGAACAATCCACCACGCAAGTTAAATCAAATTGACCGCTGGGTTTCTTATGTACCAGCTCACTGCCTTTTAGAAAACGGAAGCTTGCTGGCAAACCGTCTGCCAGCACCATTTGCACATCTTTGCCCATCTCTATCAGGCTCAATCCAAGCCCTAGCAGTGATCCAATTGCATCACCATCTGGCCGGATGTGAGAAACCACCAGGATACGCTGCGAGGACTGCAACCGTTGCTGTGCCTGGCGAAAAAGGTCTTTATTCATCAAACTGTTCCGGCTCACTTTCATCCGGAGGATCATTTGCTTTGATAGTCGGACGATCTTCAGCATGCAACGATGCGATGATTCTCTCGATTTTCTCAGCCCGTTCAAAGGTAGGATCCCAGTGAAATCTTAACAACGGGAAGGATCGAATATCTACACGCAACGCCAATGCATGACGCAAAAACCCCTGCGCATGCTTCAGTCCCTCGAGTATCTCAACTTTGCGTATTGAGCCTTCGTAAGATGAAACATACACATCTGCAAAAGCAAGTTCGCGATCCACTTTTACATCTGTCACCGAGATACCTTCCAGGCGCGGATCAGATATTTCCTGGATGAGCATTTCCGACATTTCTTCGCGAATGCGATCAGCAATTCGCTGTGCACGCATTTTTGATACCACTTTAGTTCCCTCTCTCGTATTTCAATATTATTGAACAGCAACCTTTTCAATAATATAGCTTTCCAGAATATCCCCTGCTGCAAACTCGTTGAAGCCTTTCACCCCGATACCACATTCAAAGCCAGCTCTTACTTCACGTACATCGTCTTGCAAATGCTTCAAGGATGACAGCCCCCCTTCGTGTAGGGTTTCTTTGTTTCGCAGCACGCGAATACGAGCGTTCCGGCGAATTTCACCGTCCAATACTCGGCAACCAGCAATATTACCCACCTTGGTAATATGAAAAACTGCGCGAACTTCAGCATGTCCGAGCACGGTTTCTCTCTCCTCGGGTTCAAGCATGCCTTTGAGAGCTTTCTCTACATCTTCAGTCAAGCGGTAAATGATTTCATACAGGCGAATTGAAACACCTTGGGCTTCTGCCAGCCGGCGTGCTGCCGAATCGGCCTGCACATTGAACCCAATTACGACTGCATCCGACGCGGAAGCCAACATGATATCATTTTCGCCAATATTACCAGTCTCAGCATGTAAGATGTTTACAGCAATATCGCCTTTACTCATATCGTTTAGCGAGGAGACAATAGGTTCCAACGACCCTTGAACATCCGCTTTAACAATCAAGCGCAGTTCACGAATCTCACCCGCCTGAAATTTTTCAAAGAGCTGTTCCAAGGTAATTGCAGATTTGACACCTGTTGCAGCGGCTGAGGCTGCTTGATCCCGTGCCTGGATCAACACACGCGCTTCTCTTTCCGATTCGACAACCTGGAAAAGGTCTCCGGCATGCGGAACATCACTTAATCCCATTACCGAAACCGGGGTAGAAGGACCGGCTTTGCGGATTTTCTTGCCGCGGTAATCAAAGACAGCACGCAATTTCCCAAATACGGTTCCAGCAACGACTATGTCGCCCACGTTGAGCGTGCCGTTTTGTACCAGCAAGGTTGCCAGCACACCCTTTGCCCTGTCTCGTTCTGCCTCAATCACCGTACCAATTACTTTTCCTTTTGGATTTGCGCGAATATCTGTGTTTTCAGAAACCAGCAAAATCGCTTCCAGCAGATCATCGATACCCAGCTTTTTCTTTGCGCTGATCGGCACCACGATGGTATCGCCATCCCATTCATCCGGAACAAGCCCAATTTCAGCTAGCTGTTGCAGCACCTTCTCGCGATCAGCATTTTGCCTGTCGATTTTATTCATCGCGACGATGATCGGCACCTTGGCTGCCTTCGCGTGTGCCGCAGCTTCCTTCGTCTGCGGCATTACGCCGTCATCAGCAGCCACAACCAAAACCACGATATCTGCCCCTTGGGCGCCTCGTGCGCGCATCGCGGTAAAAGCTGCGTGACCGGGTGTATCCAGGAATGTAATTTCCTGCCCGTTATGTTCGACCTGGTAAGCCCCGATATGCTGGGTGATGCCACCTGCTTCGCCTTCAGCAACATTGGTGTGGCGGATAGCATCCAACAGGGTGGTTTTCCCGTGGTCTACGTGCCCCAAAATCGTAACAACGGGCGGTCGATTTGTGAGCTCCTTCTGATCTTCATCGGCAATCAAGCGCCGCCACAAAGGCACCTCACTCAAATCATCTTCTATTTCCTCAGGGGTTTCCAGTGCTGCTTCATACCCCATTTCGGCAGCAATAATCGCAGCAGTATCAAAATCGATTTGCTGGTTAATATTCGCCATAACGCCGTTGGCCATCAAATTCTTGATGATTTCGATGGGGCTGGAGTGGATTAATTGCGCCAACTCCCTTACTGTAATCGAGGAAGGTAATTCAATCTTCTTAGTTTTTTGACCATTGTCGCTCAATTGGCACCTCTTCTACTTCTAAATCATCCGTGCCTCATGAGCGAGTCTGGCAGCAAAACGTTCACTCGTTCGCTGAGATTTGCCTCATGATATGCACAGAGTTGACCTGGGTCACGGCTGTTGCAAGTCGGTGGGGGCGTTGAAGTCGTTTATGAGAGGATGAGAAGAAAAAATTAGAGGGTCTCATCCTGAAACGCCTGGGCTTCATTTTCATCCTCTTGGACATTTGTATCATCACCAAGATCAGCCATGAAGGCTGCTAGCTTCTGACGATCTATGTCCGATAATTCTATCTTCAACGCCTTTGACAGTGCTCCTTTTAAGCCATGTTCCCAGCAAGAGCGTCGATCGTGCAAATATGCGCCTCTACCAGCCAATTTACCGGATGGATCGATTTGCACACCTTCTGTACCCTTTACAATGCGTATCAGCGTGCGCTTGGGTAACACCTCGCGGCAGCCAACACATGTCCGTTGAGGTACATGTTTCTTTCTTACGCTCTTCTTAGCCACCTGTTTTCTCGTTCATTTCAGATACTTATTAAAAATTGTCTTCCCAATCCGCTCCGCTGCGTTTGCGCTTCTTGCGAGTGATCATTACATCGCGGTCAGGATCGTACTCCATCTCAACAAATTTCTTCTTCTTTTTCTTCTTCTTCTTGTCCTGGTCTTCGTCAAATTCCTCATCTTCTGTGGGTTCAAATTCTAAGACATCAGGACGTAAAGCAAACAATTCATCCAGGGTAGATGGCTCTTCTTCAACTGCCTCTGAGACAGCCTCTCCAACAACGGTCTCTGGGGCTTCGCTTGGAACTTCGGATGAGGCTTCAGCTTCAGGCGCTTCTGCGACTTCCGCCTGGATGGGTTCCAGGACTTCTGCGACCTCTTCTTTAACTGCTTCTAGCAGGGTTTCAACTTCTTCAGGTTGGACGTGAGGTTGTTCTTCCGCAATGACAGGTCCAACCGCCAGTGCTTCCGCTTCCGCAACCGGTTCAGCAGCCTGTTCGATTGCGACAGGTTCAATCTCCACCGCCGCACTGGGTTCTTCTGGCTCAGCAAACATCTTATCCAATGTTTCGGTTAGCTCACGCATCGCCTTTGGACCCATCCCATTCAATTTGAGGATTGAGTCGGGATCCAAACGCATTTGCAGCAGCAAATCTCCCACAGTTGCAAAACCTGCTTCACTGACAACCGCAAACAGACGATCAGAGACTTCAAATTTCTCAATCGGGATTTCGTAAGCTGCCGCAGGAACATTGGCACGCTCGAGCTTTTCACGCTCTTCTTCTGCATGTTTTTCTGTCAGGCGCTGGCGCAGTAAACCGCGCTCGATGCGATCCACAAACTGCGTAATCAATTGATATTCTTCTGGTGTAACTGGTCGTCCTTCAGCCTTCTTCGCCAAAACGGCTTCCACCGAAGGTACAATCTCAGCTTCGTCAACAGCAATAGACTCGTAATTGGGGTCGTTCTGCAATTTAAACAAAGCATCGGAGGCAGCTTCTGGCAGACTCTTGATATCAATACGCCAGGAGGTAAGCTTGGCAGCCAGGCGGGCGTTCTGGCCATCGCGCCCGATCGCCAGGCTCAGTTGATCTTCGGGAACTACCACAGTCGCTGTTTTTGCGCCTCTGGATTCCTCATTAAGATAAACACCTGAAACCCGCGCCGGGCTAAGAGCCTTTGCAATATACACCGAGGCGTCTGAGCTCCATTCGATTACATCAATTTTTTCATCGTTTAGCTCGCGCACGATGGCCTGAATCCTTACACCGCGGATGCCTACACACGCACCAACTGGATCTACACCAGGCTGAAGGGCAGCCACAGCCACCTTTGACCGCTGACCCGGCTCGCGAGCAATTGAACGAATTTCCACCATGCCATGATAAATTTCTGGAACTTCATTTTCCAACAGGCGGCGCAAAAAATTTCGGTGCGCACGGGATAGAATGATTTGAGGTCCGCGTGGCGATGGTTTCACTTCCAGCAGCAGCGCCCGCACCCGATCGTGGACGCGGAAACGCTCACCAGGAATCTGGTGATTACGAGGCATCGAACCTTCGGCTTTCATCTCAAGACCCAGGGTTGCACCCTGCGAGTTGATCGCCTGGATCACGCCGCTCATAATCTCACCTACCTGGTTGCTAAAATAGTTGAGTTGAGAATCGCGCTCAGCTTCGCGAATGCGCTGTTGGATCACCTGGCGCGCGGTTTGCGCCGCAACCCTGCCAAAATTCTTTGGAGTAGTCTCAACAATAACCATCCCACCCAGGTGCGCATCGGGATCCACTTTTTGAGCATCTGTCAGTGTCACCTCGGTGCGATTGTCTTCCACCGATTCGACTATTTCCTTCTCTGCAAGGATGGATACCTTTCCAGTTTCAGGATCGACGATTGCCTCTACATGTTGCGCATTCGAAGCATTCACTGCGCGCCGGTATGCCGAAACCATCGCAGCTTGTAATGCCTCTAACACAATTTCCTTGGGCAGCTGTTTTTCTTCTAATACTTCATTGAATGCCAGTAGAAACTCGTTCTTCATTCTTCTTATTTCTCCACCTGGAGTGATCTCATGGGTTACACAAAGAAAAGTGGGGGGCGCCCACTTTTCGACGATGCCAATATCAAAATTTACCAATAATGCAAAACGCATTTTAACATATTTCAACTCAAATAACAAGGAGAAAACTGCTCATCAATATGTGATCTCAGAAAAATCTAAGAGTATTCTTAATTTATTCTAAGACCCAGGGATGCGTTTTTCCATTCGCCAGGAAGGTTCAACAACTTCATGGTACCTCCCATTGTCATCCAGGTAAGACCAGATACCAGGCTCGTGTGCTATGGTCCGGTAACCGTGACGCAGATAAAACCGGATAGCGTCCGCGTTATCCTTTGCCACATTGAGGGTAGCCCACAGGTACCCTCGGGTCTGCAAATCATTTTCGACAACCTGTAATAAATGCCCACCTAAGCCGAGATTTCGATAAGTTTTCTTAATTCGAAAACTGTACAGGTATGCACGGGTCAAGCCGTCAGACAATTCAGGCCTGCCGCTATCCAATTGCACAAACACCTGGCCGATCAAACCCACACGAGCCATATCCATCCCCCACATAATCGCCCGTCCCAAAACCACACCCCTGTAAATTTCCTGGTATAAGCGGCGGAAATGGCTATATTCACCCTCCCACTCAAGTTCAGGCAAATCCTCTTTCACTAATTGGCGGATCGTTATATCTGAAATATTTACCGGGAAATCCATGGTTATGATTCTGAGATCAATTTCTGAAGCAGCTTTTTTTCATCTTCAATTGATTTTATCTCTCCATCCAGCCAGCCCCTGCGCAAATCCATTAATATTTTCCGGTAAGATGGACCCGGGGGGATATTCAATCGACGCAAAGAATTCCCGTCCATGCTTGGTTTTATCTTGCGCCACTGGTTGGTGTATTCAAATAGGTTTGCCTTTATACCTGGATCAGTCGTTGCCAGGTAAACTGCATAGATCGCCAGGGGAGAATAGCCATCCAGAAATTCAGTCAGTTGGCTGGGTCTTGAGCTGTGCCAGATCATCTTCTCCTGGAACAACTGGTTGGCTGACTTAATCTCTCTAGCCAGGGAGACATTTATTTTTAGACGATTGATCACATCCTGCATGTCTGCGTAGACCAGTCTGATGCACAAAAAAATGTATGCCAGAGATCGCCTAATCTCCTGTGCAGAATGATAATGATCAAGCTGCCACATATCTTCACGGGATGGATTTTGAAGCAGGTTGAAACAATTCTCTACCCAGCGATCCCATAAAAGCGCCGGATGGATGGCACTCAAGCAACCCAAATCATGCAAGCGCTGCATGGTATATGAGGCAGCCGTTTCACCGAAAATATGGTTCAGTTCATGCCGGATACGATCACCCGAAAGTCTTTCTATCAATGGCCGCGCCTCAAGCAACAATTCCAACGTCCGCTCTTCGACATTAAAACCAAAACGCTGCTCAAAACGGATGGCTCGCAGAATTCGAGTTGGGTCATCCACAAATGATAGCGAATGCAGCACACGGATTTGCCCTGAGCGCAGATCCTCCAGGCCGCCCCAATAATCATGAAGTTCACCATAATGCGCCCCATCCAATCTCAATGCCAGCGTATTCATTGTAAAATCGCGCCGGTGAAGATCAAGCTTAATACTGCCTCTCTCTACCATGGGTAGTGCGGTGGGGTGGGTGTAGAATTCCGTCCGAGCACTTACCAGATCGATGGATTGGGTCCTGGTTTTTGAGCTGCGCTCCAACACGCCCGGTATCTCGACATCCTCCAGGTTCCATTTGGCTGTGCCAAAGCGCAAATGGCTGGTGATATGGCCTCCATACTCATGCGCCAACGATTTTGCCAGGGCAATGGCGTCTCCTTCCACTACCAGGTCAAAATCGTACCCCGGTTTTTCGAGGATCAAATCGCGCACAAACCCGCCGACGATATACAGAGCAACGAGTTGGTTGGCAGCCGCGGCAGCGATGATTTTCAGAAGAGATATTCTCTCTGGATGCAAGGCAGCTTCCAGCCGGCCTGCCAGGTTCAGCCTGCCTGGGATTACAGGCGCGGGCGCCAGTGTCTTTAAGAGGTCTGTGCGAGTGACAATCCCAATTATCTCACCTGAATCAGGGTCAATCACAGGAATTTGACCCCATCCAGTTTCTGATACAAGGCGTTGGACATGCTCAATCGCATCCCCGGGTTTTACCGTGAAGTTTCCACTATCCATCAGGCTGGACACAGTTTTGGTGTATTTATGACTCAAGGCTCGATCCACCGAGCGACGTGTAATCAATCCGACAACCTTGCCATCTTTCACTACAGGAAATCCTTCATAACCATAGCGCCGCATACTATCCGCTGCTTCTTCCACACTCACATCGGGAGAAAGCAATTTTGGACGGCTGGACATGATCTGAGCCACTGTAATCGATGGGCGAACAAATTCAGGCAAGATGCGTAAAAGGTCAGAACAAACCGCTTCCAAATCCCGATCACGGACCAGGCTGGCAGCAGCGCGTTCGTGTCCACCACCGCCAAAGGCACTCACAATTTCTGCCACGTTGATATTATCAT
This sequence comes from uncultured Anaerolineaceae bacterium, assembly GCA_964614855.1. GTDB lineage: Bacteria > Chloroflexota > Anaerolineae > Anaerolineales > UBA4823 > CAWJHE01. Next base: position 15,239 of record CAZTMX010000011.1, read on the forward strand.
TGGTTGAGCGGCCAATGATTTGCACCCCCCCACGCGTGGTCACCACCAGGAATATCGCATCTGGGTCCAGCAAGTCTCGCAGCTTGTGAGCCAGTGTTGAAAGTTCTTCATCCATATCCTGTGCGTCACCACAAGCCAAAATGATTGTATTGCCGTGGATATCAAAATACTTAATTCCCGCACGCAATCGATCGTAAAGCTCCTGCTGTGCGAGGGACATCGGATGATTGAGAAAATTATTGGCAATTTGCAGGCTGGCGCCTTGTTCCAGTAGATATGCAGCCGCCTGCAGATCGCGCGCATTGGTGCGCGTATAGGTCAACGATCCGGTATCTTCGTAAATCCCCAATAATAATAAGGTCGCCTGGATAGGGGTAAGGTGCCCATTGCGTTCCCTCAAGGCTTCGATAAGGATAGTGGTGGTAGCCCCGACTTCATCGGTCAGGATTGACCAGTCCTGGGGTAGATTATCGCGCAGCGAGTGGTGGTCGATTACCTGAACCCTGGTTTTGGTGCTCATTCCCTTCAAGCTAACCATGGACTGAGTATCGACAAGGATAACACTATCGATCGGCTCTTGCGATAAATCACGCGGATCGACATACGGAAAATCGATACCGTACAGAGATAAAAAAGCACGTACATTACGGTTCATCCGACGCGGCAATACCGGGATGGCGTGATCGTGCAGCAAATATGCTCCCAGCATCGATGCCAGGGCGTCAAAATCCGCCTGTTCGTGTGTCAGAATAATATGCATCGTTAAATTTAATTGTACCCGAATTCGCGCCGAAGCGAATGCGTCTGTCGCGTATATGCTGATGTCACAACATCACGATTAGTTTCAGTTTATGTGAGGGTTCAACCAGTCATTCACCCCATCGCCAAGCAAGCTCCAACCGATACCAAACAGGATCAAAGCCAGGGTAATCGGTGCAAAAACCCACCAGTAGAGAGTCAGGCTGCCACCAATTCCAATCACCCAACGCCTGCCAATGGAAAGCAGCTGTCCCCATTCTGAGCCACCGCCCAGGCCGATGAAGGTAAACGTTGCCTGTAAGAGCACCATGCCCCCGATATCACGCGCTCCCAGCACAATCGCCGGCGAGATGGAATTGGGGATCAGGTGGCGAAAGAGCAAGCGCCAGTGTCCAGAGCCCAGGGCACGCGCAGCTTCGATAAACTCAGTTTTCTTCACCTGGTAGACCATTGAATGGGTCAGGCGTGCATATGGCATCCAAGAGAATAACACAATTGCCATAAGAACTGGGTCGATTTGCTCAAATAGAATCTGCGACATGGACTTAGCAGGAATCTCCAGGGTATTCGGGTCAATTTGATAAATCAGTAGCAAATTCTCAACCCGGTGAGCGATCTGGAGCAGTTCTTGAAAAACCACAACCCCAACAATCACCGGGAAAGCCAGGAAAGCATCCGTGATGCGCATGATCAAGTTATCAAGCCAACCCCCTATATAAGCACTCATGGCGCCCAATAAGACGCCGAGAATTGCGGTTCCCAGGGCAGCCAAGAGACCAAAGCGTAAAGCAGAACGTGTGCCCCACACCAAGGTGTAATAAACATCAAGCTGCGAACCACGGATACCTGTAGGGACAGTACCCAGGATCGTACTTTCTCCTGGCGGGAAAGGGATTTGCCCTTTTAAGTCATCCACTTCCCGGAAGATAGAAGCGCTTTCCCCTTCCAATGGCGGGGCAAGCACGGGTGCAAAAATTCCGATCAAGATAAAGCTAACAACAATGATCAACGCAATCCAATTTTGCCAGCGGGTGAAAAACCGTTTCAGATTGCTCATTCGTTGATGATCCCTTCTCGTACTCGTGGATCGAATATCGCCTGCAGGATATCCAGGATAAACATCAACAGCAACACAATCAATACACTGTATATCGCAAAACCGAGAACCGTTGGAGCATCTGGAACACCCAGCGTGCCCACGACAACCAGGTCGGAAACACCTTTAAAGTTATAGATGACTTCTACAATAAATACACCGGTAAAGAGTGCCGCAGCAGAAAGAGCGCTGCTGGTGAGGGCAGGTGCAAGGATGTTCCGCAACGCATGCGACCATTTTAAACGCCGGTCAGAAAGGCCGCGAGCTTTGCCAGACAAGATGTACTCTTTTTGTTTTTCACCTATAATTGCCGCGCGTGTTACCCTGCCCAAAGTTGCCCAATGCAAAAGGCTCAGCGTAAAAACCGGCATCACCAGGTGCCGCGCAGCATCCGCTGCGATGTCATTGCGCCCGTTCAAGACACCATCGATGGTCATAAAGCCAGTATAGGTGCGAAAGCTTTCTTCTCGAACAGCCATGCTCTTGTGAATGCTTAACCTTTCTGGGGCAAACCAGCCTAAACCCACATAAAAAATAGCCATCAACATCAACGCCAGGATAAACACCGGGATGGAGGCTGCAACAAAAGCAGAAAATCTGAAGCGCAGATCTGTCCCAGTGTCCTTTTTCCAACCCGCCAAAACGCCGCTGACAATCCCCAAGGGGATAAATACCAACATGGAGTAAAATGTCAACTCTGCCGTCACAGGCGTCCGCTCTAATAAGGCAGACAGCACGTACTGGCGTAAAACCGGGCTGTACCCCCAATTCCCCCGGACAAGACTGAGTACCCAATAAGCGTACTGAACCGGATATGGATCCCGCAAATGGTATTGTGCGATAGCATTTTCTACCAACTGTTGGACTTGTTCTGCGGTCAAACGGGGTGATCCGGCTCCGGATGTAAGATAAAGCGAAGCTCTCACCTCTGGCGGGTTTAACATCACAAAGGCATACAAAACCGCTGTGATGATGAACAACGTTACAGGAATGGAAAGCAGACGACTTATAAGAAAACGGAGAAATGGAGGCATAGGTCAAATCCAATAGCAGCAGTATTATTTTTTTAAACATCAGAGCAAATTGCAACCTGATTCTACCCGAAACTTCTCATCATGACACGGCATAATTCGCAAGGCAATCAAGGTTTACTGCCTTTGTGAAACGAATGTGAAAATCAATCGAATATTCACGGTTGAGCAATTTAGCCAAGACAAGATCAAATTCTGTATTATATACAACCATCGACCCAGAAAAGTTCTGAGAGGTTCAAGTTTCCCACCAACCGGAACATCCACAAACCAATTCATTGCAGATTGACTGATTGAGCGATGGCAAATATAATCAACCTTTATGGATATCCAAGAATTAACTCTCGCCATGCATCAATTCGTCTCGAGCCAGGGTTGGTATGACCCCGGTACGCCTCGTCCTCAAACCTTGAGGAACCTGGCAATTTCATTAAATCTGGAGGCAGCTGAAGTTCTGGAGCATTTCCAGTGGCGAGATGAGCTTTCCAACCCCCAGGGATTGGCAGAGGAATTGGCGGATGTCGCATTATATCTACTGCAAATAGCCAGCATTGCCGAGATCGATCTGGAACAGGCGATCCTGGATAAACTGGAACGCAATTACCAACGCAAATGGGATGATCAGTTCCCGCAACAAAGTGAAAAACCATAAAAATCATTTATCTAATCAGGATGTGACATGTCAAACGATAGAATACCAACCCGCAGTGAAAATTTTTCCGAATGGTACAACCAGCTTGTATTGAAAGCTGAGCTTGCCGATTACGCTCCAGTCCGGGGTTGCATGGTGGTCCGCCCATACGGTTGGGCCTTATGGGAGAATATCCAAGGGGGACTTGACCGGCGCTTTAAGGAAACGGGGCATGTCAATGCTGCTTTCCCTCTGTTCATTCCCATGTCCTTCCTAGAAAAGGAAAAGGAACACGTTGAAGGGTTCTCGCCCGAACTGGCAGTGGTCACCATCGGCGGCGGCGAGAAGTTAGAAGAACCCCTGGTCGTTCGCCCAACTTCCGAAACCATCATTGGCTATATGTACTCGAAATGGATCAAATCTTACCGGGATTTGCCGGTGCTGATCAACCAATGGGGAAATGTTGTGCGCTGGGAAATGCGCACCCGTCTGTTTCTGCGCACCCTGGAATTTTACTGGCAAGAAGGTCACACCGCACATGCCACCGCACAAGAAGCCGAAGAAGAAACGGCGCGCATGCTCGGTGTATACGCGGATTTCGCAATCAACGACGCAGCTGTGCCAGTGGTGCCCGGGATCAAGAGCGACAAGGAAAAATTTGCTGGAGCGATCCGCTCGACCACCATTGAAGCCATGATGGGTGATACCCGGGCCTTGCAGGCAGGCACATCCCATTTCCTGGGGCAGAACTTCGCCAAAGCTTTTGACATCCAGTTTCTGGATTGGAACAATGAGCTCCAGCATGCCTGGACGACCTCATGGGGGCTTTCGACCCGTTTTATCGGTGCCATCATCATGACCCACGGTGATGACCAGGGATTGATCTTGCCTCCAAAAATCGCACCTACCCAGGTTGTAATTGTCCCAATCTATAAAAATGATGCAGAACGCTCGCTGGTGATGGAGACAGTGAGCAGAGTTAAACAGGAACTGAGCGGTCTGCGAATTCATATCGACGACCGGACCGAATTGACACCCGGTTTCAAATTTAACGACTGGGAACTGCGAGGCATCCCATTGCGTATTGAAATCGGACCAAAGGATGTTGAAAAAGGCAGCGTCGCTTTTGCCCGGCGGGATATGCCTGGAAAAGCCGGCAAGAGTTTTGTCTCGCAAAACCAGCTGGCCGAACAAACGCAGGAGATGTTGCAGACTATCCAGAAATCGCTCTATGATCGCGCCCTGGCTTTTCGCCTGGCGAATACACATGACCCGCACGATTACGGTGAATTAACCGATGTGGTGCAAAATGGATGGGCGTTTTCCTGGTGGTGCGGCTCAGCGGAATGCGAGGCGCGCGTAAAGGAAGATACAAAAGCCACAACCCGTTGTATTCCGCTGGAGCAGCCCGGTGGACAAGGTCCGTGTATTGTGTGCGGAAAACTCGCAGATAAGAAAGTCATCTTCGCCCGCGCATACTAAACGTGCCTGCTATCCAACCTGCTCGTCTTAAATTACAGGCTTCCTTGCTTGCAGAGCATTTTGAGCAACCGGCTGCCTTCTTACGCAGCCTGCATTACCTGCTCGATTTTTATTCAGACCGCGCAGTCCGGCACGGAGAATCCGGCAAACCGCGCTCGTTGATGCCATCCTATAACGTGCGCGCTCCTGTCCTGCGCCACTTGCTCTTAGAATTGGAACCCCTGGCAGAGAAGGACCCTGCTGCAGGCTTGTCGTTAAGTGATGCCTTGTGGGGACAGAATTCGCTGGAATTTCGCTTGTTGGCATGTATGCTGCTAGGGAAAATCCCTCTGACTCCTGTGGATGCAGTTTTGGAGCGAGTGCAATCCTGGAGCCGCGATGACCTGGAAGAAGCGCTGACAACAGCCATTCTAACCAGCGGTCTTGCGCGCATAAGAAAAGAACAACCCCAAATCGTCATCCAGCTATCGAGAGATTGGTTAAAGGATCCTGGTCTATATTATCAACAGCTTGGGTTGCGCATCTTACCCACAATGATCAACAATCCTGAGTTTCAAAATCTCCCTTCT
>CAZTMX010000011.1:20816-31349 GCA_964614855.1 uncultured Anaerolineaceae bacterium
ATCCAACCTTTCATCCTTAAATCTCACCCCTCGCTTCGCCCGGATTTGCTTGATGTGATCAAAACCCTGGCACATAGATCTCCCCGTGAAACCGCTTATTTTCTCCGCCAATTGTTGGATATGCCAGAGAACCCAGACACAGGATTTATCATCCGCCAGTGCCTGGAGGATTTTCCTGAAGATATCCAACTCAGCATACGTAAGAAAATGAAGGAAAAAGAACCCCAATAATATATGAATCATAATAGGGCGGTAAGAAAATGGAAAACCATCTTGTAACATCCGCTTCGATTTGGTATAATCAGCCCCACTTTGACTAGACCTGTCGGTGGTATGGTTTTCCGCTGCTGACATGGAGACCTGCAAAGAATTTTTTTGAGGAGTGGCAGACGTCATGGCATTAGAAAAAGAAGTAAAAGACAAAGTTATAGGGGAATTCGCCCGTCACGAAGGCGACACCGGTTCACCGGAAGTGCAAATAGCACTGCTTAGTAATCGTATCAGCCAGTTAACCGATCACTTACGCGCAAATAAACACGATGAATCATCGCGGCGCGGTCTGTTAAAACTGGTCGGACATCGAAGGCGCTTGCTTGCGTATGTCCGCAGAATGGATTACCAGAGGTATCTTGCTCTTACCGACAGGTTGAGCATCCGCCGAAAGTAATCTTGTGAGTGCATCTGGAGTAGATGGCTGGCAGGTCGCTATCTACTCCTTTTTTTTCGAAAACAGGTACGTGCGCTTTGAAAGTTTTTTACAGGGGGCAGTGGTTTATACCATACCGCTTTCTTAAACTTCCAATGATCGACAGGAGGTCGGAGAACCTTTGCCTGTGCCCATAGCGAAGGCAAAGATTTAACTGCCTCACCAACCCTTTGTAGGGTAGTTATCAAGCCACTGGTTAGGAATTGAAAATTACTGGTAACTCAAAAAATTACCTGTTACCGGTAATCCTCAGTCCCTGACCTGGTGGAAAAATTCAGGAGACAAATATGAAACCAGAAGGACAAGTTTTTACCGCAACAATTGATGAATTGGTTTATACCTTTGAAACCGGTAAACTGGCCGGGCAGGCTGGCGGCGCAGTGACTTTACGCGTGGGTGATACCATGGTGCTGGCTGCGGTTACCATGAGCAATGAACCCAGACCGGGTATCGATTTTGTACCGCTCAGCGTGGATTATGAAGAACGTATGTACGCTGGCGGGCGCATCCCAGGCTCTTTTTTCCGCCGCGAAGGAAGACCCGGCGAAGAAGCTATCCTGACATCACGCCTGACTGATCGGCCACTACGACCGCTCTTCGCCAAAGACCTGCGCAATGATGTCCAGGTAATCCTTTATGCCTTATCCACCGACACCGAGCACCCGATCGACATCATGACAGTCACAGCCGCATCTGCTGCTTTGACGATTTCAGATATCCCCTGGGCAGGTCCTGTAGCAGCTGTCCGTGTGGGGTACATCGACGGTCATTTCATCTCGAACCCGACTTTTGAATTGATGAGTACATCGAGCCTCGATTTACGCCTGGCAGGTACCAAAGATGCTATCTTGATGGTCGAATGCGGAGCCAACGAAGTGAAGGAAGAAGTCATGGTGGCGGCTCTGGAATTTGGTCACAAAGCCTTGCAACCTTTGATCGAAGCCCAGGAACAGATGAGGGCAGCCGTTGGAAAACCAAAACGCCAGATCAATTCTATCACTGTGAATGAAGACCTGCGCCGTGCAGTCGCCGAGCGCGTTGAAGAACCCATCAATGCACTGCTCGACAAACCATACATCAAGTCTGAATTCCAGGCAGGTCTGGAACAGATCAAAGTTGATACCATAATGGCGCTGGCAAACGACGACGATGCACTGGCAGCAGAAGTGGCAGCCGGTTTTGAGACCGCTTACAAAAACATCACCCGCAGACGCATCCTGGAGCGTGGTATTCGCCTGGATGGGCGCGGCACAAAGGATATCCGCAATATCTGGTGTGAGGTGAATTTCAGCCCGCGTGCTCACGGTTCCGGTCTCTTCACCCGCGGTGAGACACAGGTGTTGACCCTGGCCACGTTAGGCACACCGCGCGAAGCACAGGAGCTGGATAACCTGACCCCGGCAGATTCCAAGCGATATATGCACCACTACAATTTCCCACCCTTCTGTACAGGAGAGGTTAAACCACTGCGCGGCACCGGTCGTAGAGAAGTCGGTCACGGCGCGCTGGCTGAAAGAGCCTTGATCCCGGTGTTACCGCCCGAGGCAAAATTCCCATACACACTTCGCCTGGTATCAGAAGTCCTGTCATCCAACGGTTCTTCATCCATGGCATCTGTATGCGGCTCCACCCTGGCCTTGATGGACACCGGTGTACCGATCAAAGCGCCTGTAGCCGGTGTGGCGATGGGTTTGATCAAAGAAGGTGAGAAATACAGCATCCTGACTGACATCCTGGGTTCAGAAGACCACTTAGGCGACATGGATTTCAAAGTAGCCGGTACCGCAGAAGGCATCACTGCCTTACAAATGGACATCAAGATCCAGGGGCTAGACTTTTCAATCATGTCCCAGGCTCTTGAACAAGCCAGGGGCGCACGGCTGGCCATCCTGGATAAAATCCTGGAAGTCATCCCGGAACCCAGGGCAGATCTAAAGGATCACGCCCCTCGCATCACCATCGTCACCATCCCGGTCGATAAGATTGGTGCGGTGATCGGACCAGGAGGCAAGGTCATCCGCAGCATCCAGGATGAAACAGGTGTAAAGATTGACATCGGGGAAGATGGCTCTGTCTTTATTGCTTCATCTGATGGTGAAAGCGCCAAGCGAGCACGTGAACGAGTGGAGGCCTTGACCGAATCCGCCGTTGCTGGCAGGATCTACACAGGCAAAGTAGTGCGCATCACAGAATTCGGCGCTTTTGTCGAAATCCTTCCCAACCTGGATGGGCTGGTTCATATTTCTCAGCTTGATTCCCAGCGGGTCGAAAAAGTGGAAGACATCGTGCGGCTTGGCGATGAAATCACGGTCATGGTGACGGATATTGATTCACAAGGAAAAATCCGCCTTTCTCGCCAGGCTGTCTTGGAAGGCTGGACATTGGAAGAGGCTGCAGAACGAGATCGCGGGCGCAGCTCAAAACCCGGTGGTCAACGAGGCGGGCGCAGCGATGACCGGCGCGGTGGAAGCGGTGGTTCAAACCGCCCTCGGCGCTAATTAGTTTTTCCAAAGGGGTTGCCTGCAATACGGCAGCCCCTTTTTGTTTCCAAAAACAAACTGGTAAATTTTATTCTTGTGCAACCTTTCCAACAAAAAAGCATCTGATTATAAGAACACTACATAAAAAAGAGGTTATCAATGGATTTCAACTTATCAAATTTACCTTCCTCAACACCGGAATCTGGTGAGGTTAGAACAAAAGTATTGATTTTAGGCTCTGGCCCGGCAGGTTTATCCGCAGCGCTTTATGCGGCTCGCGCCGACCTGCAACCTGTATTACTGACAGGTATGGAGTTGGGCGGACAGGTTTCATTGACCTACACGGTAGAAAATTATCCCGGATTCCCGGATGGCGTGGGCGGTAATGAACTGGTAGAAAAATTCCAAAAACAAGCCGAAAGATTTGGTGCGAAAATCGAGATGGACACTGCTACTTCTGTTGATTTGAGCCAGCGTCCATTCCGCGTAGAGACCTACAGTACTGCTTACCTGGCTGATGCACTGATCATCACCACCGGCGCTACTCCCCGTCACCTGGATGTCCCGGGTGAGAGGGAGCTTACAGGTCGCGGCGTTTCTTATTGTGCTACCTGTGATGGTTGGTTTTTCAAGGATAAGGAAGTGGTGGTTGTGGGCGGTGGTGACAGCGCATTGGAAGAAGGCATCTTTCTTACCCGCTTTGCAAAATCGGTCACAGTTATCCACCGCCGAGATGAATTTCGCGCCGGGGCAGTTTTACAAAAGCGTGCGGCAGAGAACCCCAAAATCAAGTTTGTCTTCAATTCAGTGGTGAGTGAAATTGTTGGCAAAGAAGCGGTAACAAAAGTCGTACTCAAAAACACGCAGACCGGTCAACTCAGCGAGTTAAACACCGATGGTGTGTTTATTTTTATTGGCCACGTACCCAATACCCAGCTATTCGAAGGAAAGTTGGAGATGGATTCGCTGGGATATATCACGGTAGATGAATTGATGCACACCAGCATTCCAGGGGTCTTTGCAGCTGGAGAAGCTGCTGACCCGCATTACAGGCAGGTGATTACCTCTGCCGGGATGGGCGCGGCTGCTGCCATTCAAGTAAATCACTACCTGGACAATCTGACAGATTGATCAGGTCTTCCCAACGGAACCGATATAACCCGGATTTGAATTGACAAGGAGAGAATATGAAGAATAAAGTGTCTATCATTGGCGCAGGAATGACTGGATCGACCACCGCTCATTGGTTGGCCGAGCGGGAAATCGCGGATATCGTCCTGGTTGATATCGTTGAAGGGATGCCGCAAGGAAAAGCCCTGGACCTTCAAGAAGCGTTACCAGTCATTGGAAAAGACGCAAAGATAACCGGCAGCAATGATTATGCTGCCACAAAAGATTCGGACATCGTAGTCATCACCGCAGGTCTGGCGCGTAAGCCTGGCATGAGCAGAGATGACTTGCTTTTCGCCAATGCGGATATCATCCGCAATGCCGTGATCGAGACAATCAAACACTCTCCTGAAGCAATCTACATCGTCTTGACCAATCCATTGGATGTCATGACCTACCTGACGCTCAAAACCGCTGGCATTGAACCGCATCGCATCATTGGGCAGGCTGGCATCCTGGATTCAGCCCGTATGCGCGCTTTTGTCGCCATGGAGTTGAATGTAAGTGTAGAAAACGTACACTGCTACGTTTTAGGTGGACACGGGGATGAGATGGTTCCTCTTGTTACCACCTCGAATGTTGCAGGCATCCCACTGGACAGACTTCTTTCTCCCGAGCGCCTGGAAGCCATTGTTGACCGGACGCGTAAAGGAGGTGCAGAGATCGTTGGATTACTCAAAACAGGCAGCGCTTATTATGCTCCGGCAGCAGCACTTACTCAAATGGTGGAAGCCATCCTTAAAGACAAACACCTGATCGTACCTGCATCAGCTTACTTATCTGGACAATATGGGCTATCAGATATTTTCTTTGGCGTTCCAGTGCAGTTGGGCAGGAAAGGGGTTGAAAAGATCCTGGAATATCCGCTCAGCGAGCAGGAACTGGCCGATTTGCACAAATCTGCCCGTGGAGTTGCTGAAAATATCGCCAAGTTGTCATAAATTGTCCCAAGACCCAACAAAGGAGGATCCATGTACCTGAAAGAGAAAATTACCGCGCAAATTCCAGAGTGGCGTGCCCGCGTCAAGAATCTGATATCTTCCAGTGGGGATGTGAAAGTAGGCGAAGTCAACATCAAGCAGGTGTATGGAGGGATGCGTGATGTCAAAGGACTGGTCACAGACATCTCCTATGTCGACCCATCCGAAGGCATCCGTTTGCGCGGTTACACCATCCCGGAACTTGTCGAAAAATTGCCAAGGTTGGCTGGAAGCGAAATGCCGTTGGTTGGAGGTCTGTACTACCTGCTTCTCACGGGTGAACTGCCAGATATGAACCAGGCGCTTGAAGTTGAGCACGCATGGCAGGAACGTTCCCAGGTGCCAGCATATGTTTTTGACGTGCTGCGCGCCATGCCGGATCACGCATCGCCGATGACGATGTTCTCGCAAGCCATTCTGGCGCTGCAGACAGAATCCATTTTCACCCGGCAGTACGATGAGGGATTGAAAAAAGACGATTATTGGGATGCCACCCTGGAAGATAGCCTCAATTTAACCGCAAAACTTCCAGTGATTGCTGCCTTTATCTACAACCTCAAGCAAAAAGATGGGCAGATACCATCAGTTGATCCTGGACTGGATTGGGCTGCCAATTACTCCCAGATGATGGGCATCACCGATCCTTTGTATACAGATCTCGCGCGCCTATACTTCATCATCCACTCCGACCACGAAAGCGGCAATGCCAGTGCACACGCCACGCATTTGGTAGGCTCGACATTATCTGATGTTTATTATGCCACCTCGGCTGGAATGAATGGGTTGGCTGGTCCGCTGCACGGACGGGCAAACCAGGAAGCGCTGCGTTGGCTGCTGGAAGTAAACCAAACGCTTGGCGATCACCCAGAAAAAGGGAAATTGCGCCAATTTGCCTGGGATACTCTGAACCAGGGTCAGGTGATCCCTGGGTATGGACACGCAGTATTGCGAAAAACGGATCCCAGGTTTACTGCGCAGTTGGAGTTCGGCCGCAAGCACTTCCCACAAGATAAGATCTTTGGCTTAGCTAGCCAGATTTACGATGTAGTTCCGGATGTTTTGGTTGAACAAGGAAAAGCCAAAAACCCATGGCCAAATGTAGATGCAATCAGCGGCGCCTTGCAGTACCACTTTGGCGTCAAAGATTGTAATGATCGTGGGGCTTGTGGGTTTTATACGGTTCTTTTTGGCGTGAGTCGTGCACTGGGGATTTCAGCGAATATGGTTTGGGCCAGGGCGTTGAGCCAGCCCCTGGAACGACCCAAATCGCTGACGACAGCCATGCTCGAAGAAATTGCGGCAAAATCCAAAGCTTGATCACGCATCAAAACTCAAGGTGGAAATTTTGCGCCTTTTGAACCAAGCAAAACCGCGCTTAATCCACAAAAAAAACCGGGCGATAGGATAACCTGATCACCCGGTTTTTGATTCAAACTCGTTTGCGCTTACGGAACCGGTGAGGATACCGGTGCAGCACCAGACCAGGTGAACACGCGCGCCGCGCTGACCGCACCCGCAGGTTCCCAGATCGGGTTACCATCTTCATCCGTGCCAGTTTGCCGGACGGTCACCACCCACCAGCGGAATACATGCGGGGTCGGAGCGCTTAGCAAGAAATTGGCTGGGACGATAAATTTCGAATCGCTGACATATTCCACCATTTTCCGCCCCTGGGCTTCAGTAAGATCTTCGATTGTGACCGCATAGGCTTCCCCTTCGCGCAGGATGCCAACGGTAGCCCATTGTAAGGTGATCACGGGGTCGCTTAAGGAGAACGGTGATCCATCGGCAGGTAAGAGCAAGTTAACTGCAGGGTATGGTGGCGGCAGTGTGGGTGTCGGGCTTGGACCAGGGGTGGCATTCCGCCGGCAAAGCGGGATGACCAGTTTCTGGCCAAAACGAACCACATCGTTTACCAACCCGTTGTACTCCTGGATAGCTTGTATGGAGACATTGTAGTTCAACGAAATACTGCTCAGTGTATCATTTTCTGCTACAGTGATTTCGTACTTTTCGCAGGCAGCCTCAGTTGCCTCTGCCGGGTTCAAAGTTGCAGTAGGCTGAGCAGTTGCCGTTGGTGTGGGTTGTGGGATTAACAGCTTCTGGTTCTCGTATAGAGTACTGCAATCTGCCGGCAAATCGTTGGTAAGCACAATACTTTGGATCGACACGCTGAAAGCGTAAGCGATGCTGCCGCAAGTATCCCCTAATTTTACTGTGTATGCCAATGGGGTTGGGCTGGGCTCGGGTGTGAACGTGACCGTGGGTGTTACCGGTGTGGGTGTGAAAGTGGCTGTCCCAGTAGGCGTGATCGTCGGAGTTTGCGTAGCTTCGGCTGCCGCAGGTGTCGTCTGCTGCAATGCAACATATACCAGGACTGCGCCGATTGCCAGGAATAGTGTTAGTAATCCCAAGGCGGCTGGAATACTCAGAGTTATTTCAGGCAGCCGGCTGCCCTGAACACCCTTCGTTTTCTTTACTGGTTTATCACTTGTAGTAAGTTCTGTGCCGCAAACCAGGCAGCGGGTAGCATCCACCCCCAGACGCGTGCCGCAGGTCGGGCATAATTTTGAAGGATTAGAAGTATTTTCTGGACTCATTTTCTTTATAATGTCGCCTATTTATATCCAAATTGGGTATAGAGTGCAGCGACTTGCCGATTATACCAGCCTTTTTACAAGGTGAAGAGCAAAATTTCCCTGGCATGGTATACTGCAAGTCCCTGGTTTTTATATATGTCTCTGTATAGTATTTATTTGCACATACCGTTCTGCACGCATCGCTGCGGCTATTGTGATTTTAACACATATGCCGGGTTGGAGGATTTAATCCCGGCCTACGTGGAAGCGCTGTGTCACGAAGCACGGATCATCCGTGAGAACATGAGCCACCCGTTGGATGTTCACACAATATTCTTTGGCGGTGGCACACCCTCTCTTCTTTCAGTAAGCTCAATTGAGAAAATCCTGGACACCCTGGTTCAATGTTTCTCACTTTGTACAAAACCTGAAATCACCCTGGAAGCCAATCCAGGCACAGTCTCCGAAGCGTATTTACGAGACCTGTTCAAAATTGGCGTCAACCGCTTAAGCCTGGGAATGCAATCTGCGCAACCAACAGAGCTTCATTTTCTTGAAAGACAGCACAACTTTCCGGATGTCATCCATGCAGTGCACTGGGCCAGAAAAGCTGGCTTTGACAACCTGAACCTGGATCTGATCTTTGGGCTGCCAGGGCAAAATCTGAACACCTGGAAAAACAATCTTACGCAAGCGCTGCAGCTTTCACCCGAACACCTGTCTCTTTATGCCCTGACGATCGAACACGGGACACCCATGGGGCGCTGGCTGAACCGCGGACTAATCGATGAACCAGATCCCGATGTGGCTGCCTCTATGTACGAGACGGCATCAGATATTCTGAATAATATCGGCTATACGCAGTATGAGATTTCCAACTGGGCACGGCATACCCCTGGCGCAGTATTATCCCCCTGCGAAAGTCCGTCCCGCGCCTGTGTGCACAATCTCCAATACTGGCGCAACCTGCCCTATATCGGGCTGGGCGCAGGCGCACATGGTTACATCGCCAATGTGCGCACAGCAAATGTGCTCTCTCCAAGACGCTATATTCAGCACCTTTCCAACTCAAAGGATTCTTATTCAGCCGGTGAACAGAAGGATTTTCCAGCCACACCGGTAACCCAGGATTTCAATGCAATCAACCTCTCTGATGAAATTGGCGAGACCATGATGATGGGTCTGCGCCTGACGCGCGAGGGGATCAGCAGTCAGGCTTTCGAGAACAGGTTCCAACGACCGTTACAGGATACATTCCACAAACAAATCAAGCGTCTGATCCAGACCGGTTTGATAGAATGGGTAGATGACAGCCAATTAAATCTACGGCTGACACCCCAAGGCCGGCTGTTGGGCAACCGTGTCTTTCAGGAATTTATCTAGCCTAAGTCTCCCTTTTAAGCAATTTATTTGCCAATTCGATGAGCGCCTCTCCAGCCTCACCTTTTGGATTTGTGCAATGCAGACAATCTAAAGCCTTTTCTGTCAGCTCATTTGCACATTGTAGTGCGTATTCTTTACCACCCTCCGCTTCGAGTTGATCCGCAAGCTGATGCACTTCATCCGGTAGGATATTTCCTTGTTTCCAGCGCCGAGAAAAATCACCCATCCGTTCAATCCCATATAGGATCGGCAGGGATTTCTTTCCACATAGCAGGTCGCTCTCAACGGACTTTCCGGTCAACGCTTCGTCACCCCATATCCCCAGGATATCGTCTTGCACTTGAAAAGCCAGGCCGAGATTGAGCCCGAAATCGCGGTAACAACAGCGTACCTTTTCTTCTGCTCCAGCTACCAAGGCACCCGTCTCTGTGCAGCAGGATAACAAAGCCGCGGTCTTGCCCTCCACCATCGGCCAGTAATCCGCCATACCCAGATCGCGGCGGTGCTCATACGATAAATCCAGGTATTGGCCTTGGGTAAGCGCCAGGCAAGCCTTATCCAAGATATGCAAACCCTGCAGTGCAATACGCTCACCCGATGCCTCTGACAGCCTTTGCATGGCCAGGTGGGACAAAGTGAACAGGGTATCGCCAACATTTATCGCCTGGGCGATGCCCCATTGGGTCCATAAAGTTGGGCGACCTCGACGTAATGGGCTGTTATCTTGAATATCATCATGTACCAGCGAAAAATTATGCAGCAATTCAACCGCTGCAGCTGCAGGTAGCGCGGGGCGCCAGTCTGACCCAGCTGAGGCAGTCGAAAGCAGCAACAATATTGGGCGGATACGTTTTCCACTAGCTTCAGGTCCAGCGCCTTCCCCCTCCCATCCCATATGGTAAGCCAACATGGCATTCATATCAGCCAGGTCGCTGCGATCGCACGAGAGGACAATATCCTTCAACGTTTCTTCCACAGCCGGGAGCATAATAACTTGGAGCTGCAAAAATGTCATTTACGGCCTCACCCTAGATTATCTATATATTCAAAATATATTCTTTAATCGTTCATCTATCCATTAATACGGTTTCATTTAGCGCAGATAAATCTTTCGCCCCAATGGCAAACATGCATACTTGAATTTCTCGCCTGAGCTCATCGATCACTTGCAAGGTGGCTTCGACCGATTGCGCAGCAGCTTTGAGGAATGGGCCTGCCATCCCACCTAGCCTGGC
>CAZTMX010000012.1:0-28051 GCA_964614855.1 uncultured Anaerolineaceae bacterium
ATGCACTATACCACGCAGGTTAATTCCGAGGCTGTAAACACAATCCGCACCTTGAGGAATAGTGGAGTAGATATCAAAGGCTTTACTACAGGTGATTCCAATCGGGTCACACGAATCTTTGAAACGGCTGGGTTAAACCCGGAAGGCTCGACGGTCGTAAATACCATCTCTGGTCCTGAACTGGTTGGATTGGATCAAGAAACTCTATATCAAGCAGTAAATGAGAATATCATCTTCGATCACGTCACACCGGATCAAACCTGCGAAATGATGGTCTCCATGCGCGACCATGGCGACACTGTAGTGGTATTCGGCGGTAACCCCTCTGATATTCCAATCATGCAGAATGCAAACCTTTCAATCACTTCACAAAGCAGCAGTCAAGCGGCGCTCAGTACCGCCGATATTATCCTGCTAAAGGAAGCGCCAAAGGCATTGTTAAGAGTCATGGAAAAAGGCCAGAGCATTGTAAGAAGCTTATTGGATATCCTGAAACTCTACCTCACACAATTAGTGTACCTCACCACACTGATCCTGGTGCTTTGGGCGCTCGACCTTGGTTTTCCATATCTCTCTCAGCAAGGCACATTCATTGCAATTGTTACTTTAACGCTGCCTTCCCTTGCTTTATCCTTGTGGGAATTGCCCGGTGCGCTTCGAAGGGTCAGCTTGAGCCGCCAACTGGTCTGGTTTGTTGGCCCTGCTTCATTTTCGATCAGCGCTGCCGGCATATTTGTTTACGTATTCTTTTTGAAGCAAAATAATCAGTTAGCTTATGCTCAATTGGCGCTCACCCATATGCTGGTGATTTCTGGATTATTTTTGTTTGCAATCGTACGGCCGCCAAAGCGATCTGGTCTGAATGACGATACATCACCGAAGGAATGGCGTACAGTTATCCTGGCGATTGTCTTGGTTGTTATTTACCTATTATTCGTCTCATTCCCTATCGCCTTCAAATGGTTCCGTATGGCTCATCTCCCGCAATTTAGGGATTATTTGGTCATCGGACTTGCTGTTCTTGCATGGGTTATGACCGTCCAGACTATATGGTGGATAATGTCTGCCATTTCAGAAAGAAAAAGCAGAAGTGCGATTATTTCAAACTAAGGAATACTCCCTTGACCCTGGCGCAACGAAAAAACAGAATGGCATGGGACAAATTAATGAAGTCCTTTTGCGAAATTTTCAAGAATTGGTTTCCGCAAAAATCAGCGCAATTTGTGGCTGCTCTGGATTGTGAGGCATTCTTCTCCAGCGTGCAGTTCATTGTCTGGTTTTTGCTTTTATCGGTTTCGTTTTCGCCAAACTTCAGCAAATACACAACACGATCTGACGGTTTCCGGCGCCGGCGTTGGTCTCTTTTCGCTGATGGGCCAGGGAAGCCTATCGTTCCTGTTGCTAGAAATAGCAACAAAGTCAATTTAACTTAGGAGGAAAAAATGTGCTGTTTTTTTACAACTCTGACATTTCTTGGGCCACGATTAGCATTGGGAGTATGGTGGTTCATTCGACCGCTGCGCTTTGCAGCAGCATTTAATTCATGGATCTTGACTATTTTGGGAATTTTATTTCTGCCGTGGACCACACTCACGTACGCCATTATTTGGAAGCCGCTGGTTGGTTTGGTCGGATTGGATTGGGTTTTTCTGGCAATTGCCTTTCTGGTGGATATAGGCTCATACGGTGGCGGGGCCTATGGGAATCGTGACCGGCTCCGTAAGAAGTAACAGGTAAAGGCCGTCTGTTGGGATTTAAATCCCAGACTTCATCAGTTCAGAAATGCGGTATGGAAACCGTGAACGAAAAACCCCCACGGGTGGGGGTTTTCCAGTGGACCTGAGGGGATTCGAACCCCTGACCTCCTCAGTGCGATTGAGGCGCGCTCCCAACTGCGCTACAGGCCCTTTTCAAGAGCGGAAGGAATTGTATCTGAGAGTGGATTGGCTGTCAAGCAAAATGCGCGCACCTGTGGATGTTCAGCGAAATGCGCACACCAGCAGCAGCCTGTTGATCTGCGGTGAAGGGTTTAAGTAATGTTTGCCAGTGGATAGTATAATCACTGGCAACTGACCTGACATGATGGAGGAATGATGACCCAACCCGCTGCTAACCCACTAACACCAGCCAATTTTGCCCTTCGACAAGAAAAACTTGCTTCCGCAATAGAAGCCGCGCATCTAGATACCCTGGTACTGAACCCCGGTCCCAGCCTGGTCTATTTCACCGGTTTGCACTTTCACCTGAGTGAACGCCCGGTGGTTGCCATTTTCAAACCCGGCGAAGCCATGTGCCTGGCGCTGCCTGAGCTGGAGACGGCAAAATTAAGCAGCCCGCCCTACCCGGTGCAGGCATTTCCCTATGGAGAAGACCCCTCCACCTGGGTGGAGGTTTACCGCCAGGCATTTCAAACCGCGGGGTCCGGCAGCAGCAATGTCGGTGTCGAACCCACCCGTCTGCGTTACCTGGAGTTGGATCTGCTGCAGCGAGCCGCCCCCCTGGTAAAATTCCTTTCTGCCGAAGAAGTTCTTTCATCTATGCGCATGCGAAAAGAGGAGGCTGAGCTGGCTGCCATGCGCCAGGCGGTCGCCATCGCCCAGAGCGCCCTGCTGGCGACCCTGCCGTCCATCAAGCCCGGCGTCAGCGAACTGGAAATCGCAGCCGAGCTCACCCTGCAGCTGCTGCGCGGCGGTTCGGATTCGGAATTCCCCTTTTCGCCGATCGTTTCCGGCGGACCAAACAGCGCCAACCCTCACGCCAACCCCTCTGCCCGCAAGCTGCAAAACGGCGACCTGCTGGTGATCGACTGGGGTGCGACTGTCGGCGGTTATGCCTCCGACCTGACGCGTACCTTTGCCATCGGCAATGTTGAACCGGAATATGAACACATCGCCAGGATTGTCCTGCAGGCAAACAGCGCCGGTCGAGAAAAAGCAGGCCCAGGCGTCAGCGCCAGCCAGGTGGATCAGGCCGCGCGCGATGTGATTGAAAACGAAGGCTACGGCGCTTACTTCACCCACCGCACCGGTCACGGTCTTGGCCTGGAAGCGCACGAACCGCCCTATATCCGTGCTGGCAACGAGCTGGTGCTCCAGCCCGGCATGACCTTCACCATCGAGCCCGGCATCTATCTACCAGGACGCAACGGGGTAAGAATTGAAGATAATGTCTGCATCACCAGCAGCGGCGCAGAATGCCTGAGCGATCTGCCCAGGGAATTAATCCGGTTGTGAGGTCATTGAGCTCTGTAAGCCAGGCAAGATGATCTTTGAGAAAATACCAAAAGAATTCAAATAACCAAGCCAAACAGAAAGGCAAACCATGAGCCAAACACCTGTTTCCACACCGCAAACCCAATCCCTGTTGATGCATAGCGCCGAGCCTTTCTTCTTTCCAGGAGGACCGGTAGGGTGCATCCTGGTGCATGGTTTTACCGGCACGCCAAAGGAGATGCGCTGGATGGGTGAATACCTGGCCAGTCAAGGTCATACGGTGTTGGGCGTGCGCTTATTTGCCCATGCCACTAAACCTGAAGACATGAAACGCGCCCGCTGGGCAGATTGGCTGGCAAGCCTGGAAGACGCGTGGTATATACTCTCAGGCGTTACCGAAAAAATTTTCGTCTGCGGTCTCTCGATGGGCGGGATTCTATCCCTGTTGTTTGCATCCAGGTTCCCCGTGCACGGCGTGGTGGCTATGTCCACACCAGAACATCTGCCTAACGACCCACGATTGGGGTTCATCAAAACTCTGAGCCTGTTCCAGCCTTTTACCCCCAAGGGGGAATCTCACTGGTTCGATGAAGCAGCTCACAAAGACCACATAAGCTATTCTACCGACCCCACTCGCTCTTATGCCGAGCTGCGCGATATGCTCAAGGTTATGCGCGAAAGCTTGCCTCAGGTCACCGCCCCCACCCTGCTGATCAATTCAAAAAATGACCAGACAGTCAAACCCGAAGACCATCACCAAGAGTTGATTTACCAGGCGCTTGGCAGCCTGGAAAAACAAACGTTATGGGTGGAGAACAGCCATCATGTGATCACCCGCGATGCTGCACGTCAATCAGTGTTCCAGGCAGCCGGGGACTTTATCGCCAGAATTGCGAGCCAACCCAGATGAGCCGTGATCTGATCCTTCTCGCCCTGTCGCTGATGACCTGGGGGCTTGGCGAGGGGATGTTCTTGTTTTTCCAGGCACCGTACCTTGAACAGTTGGGGGCGGGATCGCTGCAGATCGGCCGCATTTTGGGGTTGGTCGGTACGGCGATGGCGGTAACGCATATCCCGGCAGGCTATCTTTCCGACCGCATCGGGCGCAAACCCATGCTCATCACCGCCTGGAGTATCGGCACGATATCCACCGCAATTATGGCACTGGCCACCAGCTTACCCCTTTTTGTTGTTGGAGCCATCCTGTACGGAACCACAGCTTTTGTCATGACCCCGATGAATAGCTACATCACTCACGCCCGCCAAAAGTTGAGTGTTGCCCGGGCGCTGACCATGCTTTCTGCGGCATATAGTTTTGGTTTTATTGTGGGTCCCTGGCTGGGCGGGATCATCGGCGAACGCTTTTCGCTACGAACCAATTTCCAGGTCGGCGCGGTCATATTCATTTTTTCCACTGCCATCATGATCTTCATTAAACCCCAACCGGTGGAAAGCGCAACCCAACGTGCGCAACAAATATCGGCAGGATTCCTGGCAAACAAAAAATTCCTGCTTTTTCTGGCGTTGATTTTTCTGACCATGTTCGGTATGTACCTGCCCCAACCATTTTCACAGCTTTTCCTGCTCAACCAGGCGCAGCTCGATCTGGCAAAAGTCGGCAGCCTGGTTTCCATAAGCAGCATTGGGGTCGTTGTGCTCAACCTTACCCTGGGACGGATCAACCCCAGGGTAGGCTTTCTTCTGGCACAAGCCGGGGTCGCCGTCTTTGCCCTGTGCCTGTGGCGGGGCAATTCGTATCTCATCTTTGCGCTTGGTTATTTCTTGCTCGGCAGCTACCGCACAGCGCGTTCTCTCGCCAGCGCCCAGGGGCGTGAGTTGGTACACGCCAGGAATATGGGCATAGCCTATGGGTTAATCGAAACCACCTCTGCCCTGGCGGTGATCCTGGCGCCGGTTTTTGCCAGTTATCTGTATACCAACCAGCCGTCGTCCATTTATTCTGTAAGCCTGTTCTTGATCCTGCTGGGGATTGTTGCGATGCTTATATTTTCTCCTTTACGACAATACAAATTTCCTGAAGAAGAACCTGTGGAGAATTGACCATGGATGCTATCTTTCAATTGGGAATTGACCTGATCAAGATTTTTCAGAGCCTGGGTACCTGGCTGCTGCTCCCAATGCAAACCATTACCTTCCTGGGAAATGAGGAATTCTTCCTGTTTATTGCCCCTGCTTTTTTCTGGTGCGTGGATGCCGGGTTGGGGATGCGTGTGGGGCTGGGGGCATTATTCAGCAGTGTGATCAACGGCGCTTTTAAGATCTGGCTGCGCGGGCCGCGCCCATACTGGTTGGATGGCGGGGTAAAAGCTTACCGCATCGAGGCCTCTTTTGGTGTACCGTCCAACCATGCCCAGACTGCCGCTGTGGTGTGGGGATCAATCGCAAGGTTTTTCAACAAACGCTGGCTATGGGGGCTGTGCATCTTATTGATCGCCACCATCGGTTTTTCCAGGATGTACCTGGGTGTGCATTTCCCGCATGATGTGCTGCTGGGATGGCTCATCGGCGCTATGATGCTGTGGTTTATCGCCAGGTATGAGCAGCGGTTTTTACGCTGGTTCAACCAATTCCAAACGCCAGGACAAATCCTGATTGCACTTGGCGCTTCGACCGGCTTGATCCTGATCGTTGCGCTGATCCGTTCCGCTTCTCAGGATTGGGTCATGCCACAAGCCTGGAGCCAGGCAGCCGCACAGGCGGACCCGCTTGGGCAAAATATCGATCCCATGGCGTTATCCGGGGTGGTTTCAAACTCGGGGGCGTTTTTCGGCTTTATCCTGGGGGGTGTGCTGTTAAGAGACAGGGGCTGGTTTGATACGCGCGGGGTATTGTGGAAACGCGCCCTGCGCTTTCTTCTGGGGGTCCTGGGGGTTTTTATCCTGTGGTTCGGTTTAGGAGAGATCTTGCCGCGCGGCGAGACAGTACTGCCGTTAATGCTTCGCTTTTTGCGCTACGCACTGGTTGGCGCCTGGGTGTCCGGCATGGCGCCGCTGATCTTTATCAGGTTGAAGCTGGCAGACCAGGCCAGCGCTCCACATAAATAACCTGGAAATTAAAGAGAAAGGCTGACCACTCATTCCGGTCAGCCTTTGATCTCAAGCTGGGAGAATTACTCCTCTTTCGCTGCAGCAAGTTCTTTCTGGCGGGCAGCGATGATTTCCTGTCCCAGGTGAGCCGGGACCACTTCATAACTGGCGAACTCCATGGTGAAGATGCCGCGACCACCGGTCATTGAGCGCAAATCAGTGGTATAACGCTGCATTTCAGCCAGGGGGACAGAGGCGGTTACAACCGACCTGCCTTTTTCGGTATCCATACCCTGAACTCGGGCCCGGCGTGTGTTGAGATCGCCAAGGATATCGCCCATGTTGGATTCGGGTACAACGATACGGACATTCATCAAGGGCTCCAACAGCACCGGTGCTGCATCCTTGACACACAATTTGAAAGCTTCACGACCGGCAATTTCAAAAGCCACCGGTTTAGAATCTACAGGATGTTCCTTACCGTCATATACGGAGACTTTTACATTTTTAATCGGGAAGCCTGCAACAGCGCCTTCTTTCATTACGCTCTTGATGCCCTTTTCGATGGCGGGCATATAGCTTGATGAAACCGCGCCGCCAAAGACATCATTCGAGAATGCATAATCTTCCTCGTGCAGCGGTTCAATGCGCATGGCGACTTCCGCAAACTGCCCTGCGCCGCCGGTCTGCTTTTTGTGGCGGTAGGTTGCCTGGCCGCCCTTGGTAATGCTTTCACGGTATGGCACGCGCGGCTCTTCGTATGCCAGGCCTGTCTGGAACTTGCTTTCCGCTTTACGTAGTGCAACATCGATATGCTGATCGCCCATACCCTGCAGGATGGTCTGGTTGGTGCTGGGTTCCTGCGACCAGGTGAGGGTCATATCTTCCTCGCACAAACGGTTGAGTGTCGGGCTGATCTTAGCCGAGTCTGCCTGGGTTTTCGGCGTTACCGCCACGCGGTACAGCGCGTGGGGATAGGTAGGCGTGGGCAGCGTAAGCGGATGACCTTTATCACACAGCGTATCGCCAGTAGATGTGGCGCTCAGTTTTGGCACCGAGGCAATATCGCCTGCGTGCACCATCTTGAAGGGGATGGCTTCCTTACCACGCAGCAGGTGCATGGTGCCAATACGTTCCTCTACCCCTTTGCCCTGGTTCCAAACACGGGAATCGGAGCTGACAACGCCCGAATAGGTGCGGAAATAAGTGATCTTACCGACAAAAGGATCAGCTGTGGTCTTCCAAACATAGGCTGCCAGTGGACCTGAGTCAATTGCTTTGAGCTCTTCTTCGCCACTTTTTCCCTGAGCAGTGACCGTGGGTATCTGGGCAGGGTTTGGCAGCAATTCGATCATGCCATCCAACAAACGCGCCAGACCCATTTCAGCTGAACCAGCGGCAACAAATACCGGAGCGAAGGCGCAGGAGCGCACCCCTTCTACAAGACCTGTTTGTATTTCTTCAGGGCTGAGGTCCTCACCTTCCAGGTACTTTTCCAACAGGCTGTCTTCACCCTCGGCGGCAGCTTCAATCAGCTCCATTCGAGCTGTCTCGACAGCATCAGCAAATTCGGCAGGGATTTCCACAGCGGTTTTGCCGTCACCAGGGTAAGCTTTCATGGTAAGCAAATCCAGAACGCCTTTGAAATCCCCGCGCTCGCCCCAGGGTAGCTGTACCGGGATCAAACGCATATCCGAGATCTCCCGGGCTGATTCCAATGCTTTGGTAAAATTTGCATTATCCCGGTTCATTTTGTTGATCACCACCAGGCGTGGTAGATTGAACTGGTCGCAATACCCCCAGGCGATTTCTGTACCAACTTCGGCGCCCGAGACAGAATCAACCAGGACGACCGCACTATCTGCCACACGAAGTGCAGAGATGACCTCTCCGATAAAGTCTGTGTAACCCGGTGTGTCCAGGAGATTGAGCTTGTGATTGCGGTATTCAACTGGGATTACTGCGGTAGAAAGCGAGATGCCTCGCCGGACTTCTTCTTCTTCGAAATCCCCAGTTGTGGTACCATCTTCAATTTTTCCTAAACGAGTGGTTGCCCCGGTAAAGTGTAAAAACGCTTCCGCCAGCATGGTTTTTCCTGCACTGCTGTGCGAAACAAGGGCAATATTGCGAATGAACTCGGTGGTGTATTCCTTCATACGAAAACCTTTCTAGAAAAAATATGTAATTCTAAATGGTCAGATCCAACCGGACGACCACATGATGTCCAAATTCACCTACTACGCGACAATCGTCAATTGTAAAGTATCTTTCGATCCTTGTCAAAGTTTTTCGCCAGATAAGGCCGGGGTTTTCGAAAGCTACCTTTAAAAGAATAATCGATTAAAATCGTAGCATAGTCATCAGCCGGTATTTTTGTATCCATGTGAAAGATTGAGCGTATAGTGGATTTTCTTCGAAAACTTATTTTCCAGATTACCTATCTTCAAAGCCCTCCCTGGGATACGGGGATCTCTCCGCCAGAGCTCATCGCCTTCATTGAAAAGAATTCACCTGGAAAAGCTTTGGATCTGGGCTGTGGAACCGGGACAAATGCCATCACACTGGCAAAACATGGGTGGGAAGTGGTTGGAGTGGATTACATCCGGCGCGCCATCCAAACTGCTCGCCAGAAAGCACTCCAGGCCAGAGTAGATGTAAAATTCTTGTTGCACGATGTAACCCGATTGGATGAATTGAGTGTAAATTTTGACCTGGTTCTGGATATCGGCTGTTTTCATAACCTTCCGCAGGATGGAAAGACCAGGTACCTCAAACAACTAGAAAGGTTATCTGCGCCTGCAGGGGCATTTTTATTATATGGGTTTGTCCAACAGCCAGGAAAGAATACAGGAATTTCAGAAGCAGATATTTCGCAAATGAGCAAAATAAAAAAACTGCATTGGCGCCAGGACGGATTTGATCAAGGCGAAAGACCATCTGCCTGGTTTCTGTTCAAAGATTGAGATGATACTTCAACCTGATGATGATTTCCGCAGATTGCAGGGTTAAAAGGAAGCAATTCAGAAGAAAGTAAAATAAGGTATACTTCAGCCCGCATATGAGAACGAATCACATTCGCAACTTCTGTATCATCGCCCATATCGATCATGGAAAATCCACCCTGGCTGACCGATTGCTCCAGCTCACGGGCACGATTTCCGATCGCGAAATGACCGACCAGGTTTTGGATACCATGGATTTGGAACGCGAAAAAGGCGTCACCATCAAAGCCTCTGCTGTGCGTATGAATTACACAGCCAGGGACGGATCTGCCTATGAACTTAACCTGATCGACACCCCTGGGCATGTGGACTTTGGCTACGAGGTCAGTCGCGCCCTCTTTGCCTGCGAAGGCGCATTGCTAATCATCGATGCCTCGCAAGGAATTGAGGCGCAAACCCTGGCGAATATGTACCTGGCCCTGGAAGCAGACCTGGAGATTATCCCGGTCATTAACAAAATCGACCTGATCTCTGCCCGCCCGGATGAAGTGGCAGAGGAAATCAGCAATTTGCTGGGTACACCCCAGGAACAGATCCTGCGTATTTCCGCCAAGGCGGGTATCAATGTCGAAGAAGTCTTAGAGGCAGTTGTCACCCAGGTGCCGCCACCCAAAGGTGATGACCAGGCGCCTGTGCGCGCCCTGATCTTTGATTCCCACTATGATCCTTACAAGGGTGTGGTGGCGTATCTCCGCGTGATAGATGGTGAAATTAAGCCCAACGACAATATTTTACTGATGTCCACCAATACCACCCTCAAACCTGTGGAGATCGGCATATTTTCACCGAATATGATACCGGCGGCTTCACTTGCCGCCGGCGAAGTGGGGTATATTGCCACCGGTCTGAAGACTGTGCGTGAATGCCGCGTGGGCGATACCATCACCCTGGCAAGCAAACCAGCCGCCGAACCTGTACCTGGCTACCAGAAAGTAAAACCCATGGTTTTCGCTGGGATTTACCCGGTGGAAGGCGAAGATTACGAAGACTTGAAGGAATCACTGGAGAAGCTGCAGCTAAACGATGCTTCATTAGTGTATGAGCCAGAAACCTCGCAGGCACTTAATTTTGGCTTCCGCTGCGGTTTCCTGGGGATGTTCCACATGGAGATCATCCAGGAGCGGCTGGAACGCGAGTACGATTTGGATATCATCGTCACTGCACCATCGGTAGAATATGAAGTGTTGAAGCGTTCCGGTGAAGTGATCACCATTGATTCTCCTGCTGAGCTGCCCGCAGAAGATGAGATTGATGAGGTGCGCGAGCCATGGATGAAGATCCAGATTTTCACACCGGTGGAATTTTACGGTACGGTGATGGAGCTGGCAAAAAGGCGTAGAGGGATTTTTGTCGAGCAGGAGTACCCGGCGACCAATCGGGTATTACTGCACTTTGAGATCCCGCTTTCCGAATTGATCGTTGATTTCTTTGATCTGCTTAAGTCCCGTACAAGGGGCTATGCTTCGTTGGATTACCAGTTTTCCGATTACCGTCCAGACAACCTGGTGAAATTAGAAATCCTGGTCAATGACGAGCCCGTGGATGCACTGGCTTCCATCGTCCACCGCAATGATGCTTATCACAAAGGCCAGGCGATCATTACCAAATTGAAAGATATCATCCCACGCCAATTGTTTGTGGTACCCATCCAGGCCTACGCAGCTGGTCGTGTGATCTCGCGCGCCAATGTCAAAGCAATCCGCAAAGATGTGTTGGCGAAGTGTTACGGCGGCGATATCACGCGCAAGAAGAAATTACTGGAAAAACAAAAGCGCGGCAAGAAACGCATGAAAATGGTGGGGAATGTGGAAATCCCACAGGAAGCTTTCCTGGCTGTGCTGCGGGTTGGGGAGGATTGAAATCGCTGCAGAAAATCCTTCCAGAACGAACTGGAGAAGTGTCCTCCCTGGTCTGATCATCAGTGCAACTTCGCTGGTTATCGTATTCTATCTGGCAGATTGGAGCCAGTTTCTTCAAGCGCTAAAGCTGGCAAATTACGGCTTTATCGCCATTTTTCTTTTAATTACCTGCACCTGGCTGGCGACGCGCGCAGTGGTTTGGCGCACATTACTAAACGATCATTACACCTGGCTCCAGGTATTCCTGGCGATCAACCAAGGATACCTGCTCAACAATATCCTGCCGTTTCGCCTGGGCGAAGTTGGCAGAGCATACTTGCTGAGCAAAAAAAACAGCACAATAAAAGAGCAGCCAAAACTCGGTTTTTTTTATGTCTTCTCCACCATTCTCATTGAGAGGCTGCTGGATATTGCCATGGCTGTGGGATTGCTTTTCATTACGCTGCCCTTTGTCGTCGGCGCCAGTTGGGCGCTGCAGGCCGGGTTATTTGCAGCCGTGCTGGTCGTCTTCGGGTTTGGGTGCTTATTCTGGCTTGCACGTAACAGGAACTGGGCTGTGGAGAAGTTTGCCCTGCTAACGGGGCGTATCTCCTTTCTTAAAAGTATAGGTGAGAAGCACCTGCAGCCGTTTCTCAGCGGCTTGGCGTCATTAACCAGCCCCAAACGCTTTATCATGGTTAGCCTCTTGATGCTAACCAACTGGGGCATTGCCGTCTTGCAGTACACCCTGCTGATGCTGGCTTTCTTCCCGCAGGCAAAGCTTTTATGGGCTGCCTTCAGCCTGGGGGTGATTTCGCTGGGAATTGCCGCACCTTCATCGCCAGGCGCGCTGGGCATCCTGGAACTCACCATGGTTGGCGCACTCTCGCTTTTCGGGTTGGATGCCTCGACTTCACTGGCCCTGGCGGTCACCGCTCACTTGACAAATTACCTGTTGACCGGCGCGATTGGCGCGTATGCCCTGGCGCGCGACGGCCAAACCCTGGCTGGTCTTTTCCAACGCACCAGGCAGGTATCGCAAGAAATTCGACATGAGTAAACCCGACGCATGAAGATCTTGATCGCATTGACTTATTACCGCCCACATTATTCAGGGTTGACTATTTACGCTGAGCGGGAGGCGCGCGCCCTGGTGGAGTGCGGTCATGAAGTGACCATCCTTACTTCGCGCTTTGATAAAAGCCTGCCTGCACGAGAAATGCGCGACGGGGTGGAGATCATACGCTTGAATGTCTGGCTGCGCATCAGCAAAGGGGTGATCATGCCGGGCATGCTTCCCTGGTCGTGGAAGCTGGCGCGTCAGGCGGATGTGATCCATTTGCACACGCCGCAATTAGATGCTGCGCCGATCGCCTTGATGGCGCGCATCCTTCATAAACCAGTAGTCCTGACCTATCATTGTGATTTATCGCTGCCTTCAGGGTTTATTCACTTCCTGGCAAACCAGGCATCCAACCTGGCGAACCATATCACCGCCCGTGCAGCTGATGTGATCGTCCACAACACCCAGGATTATGCCGACCACTCAAAATTCCTAAAACAATATTCAGATAAGGTAAAGCCCGTTTACCCACCTGTAGAAGTAGCGCCAATCAGCGAGAAGGATCGCACAGATTTCCGCGCAAAACATCAGGTACAACCTGATCAGAAGATCATCGGGATGGCAGCCCGGCTGGTCACCGAAAAAGGTGTGGAATACCTGGCGCAAGCGCTGCCCGCTATCCTGCAGCAACATCCAACTGCCAGGGTATTGTTTGTCGGTCCGTACCAGAACCTGATTGGGGAAGAACAATACGCTGTGAAAGTACTGCCAATGATCGAGCAGCTTGGCGTGCACTGGACTTTCCTGGGTGTGGTACCCCCTGAAGAATTATCGGCTTTCTACCGGGAGGCTACCGTCACCGTGCTGCCAAGCATCAATAAAACGGAGTCCTTTGGCATCGTCCAGGTGGAATCGATCCTCAGCGGAACACCTGTAGTGGCCTCGGATGTCCCAGGGATCCGCGTCCCGGTGCAAGCCACTGGCTGCGGTCTGGTGACGCCGCCTGCAGACAGCGCTGCGCTGGCGATGGCAATTAACAAAATCCTCAGCCAACCTGAGGCCTACAAAGGACACCCCGAGCATCTTTTGAACGCAAGCAAACCGCAAACAGTTGCTCAAATTTACCAAGAAATTTTTTCAGAATTAATCAAGAAATACCGGCAGTGATTTGGTATGAGTGAAAAGCCAATCAGGGAAATAAGTAAAGAAAAAGATTACCTGTTCCTCAATTTGAGAGAGCTGCCCTATTTTCGCGGGCTGCTGCGGGCAGTGGAAGCGCGTTTCTACCAGGAGATCGATTTGCCAGGACCAATCCTGGATATTGGTAGCGGCGATGGGCAGTTTGCTTCAGTGACTTTTGACCGGGTGCTGGATGTTGGCATTGACCCATGGTGGCAGCCAACTCAAGAAGCTTCCAAACGTGGAAAATACAAATTGCTGCTGCAGTCAGAAGGCAGCCATATCCCCTTTCCTTCTGATTACTTCGGCAGCGCCTTTAGCAATTCCGTGCTGGAGCATATTCCAGACCTTGACCCGGTGTTAATGGAAACCAACCGTGTGCTGCAGCCCGGCGCGGCGCTGGTGTTTTGCGTTCCAAACCATCAATTTCTCTCCAGTCTCTCGATTGGCCGGTTTCTTGACCGCATTGGGCTGCAGCGGTTTGGAGACCTTTATCGTGCTTTTTTCAACCGCATTGCCCGGCATTATCACTGCGATGAGCCAGTGGTCTGGCAAAAACGACTTGAACAGGCGGGGTTCCAGGTGGAGAGGTGGTGGCATTATTACCCCGTCAAATCCATGCAGGTGACCGAATGGGGGCACTATCTCGGATTACCTTCATTAATAAGCCGCAAGCTAACCGGCCGCTGGATACTCTCACCAACGCATTGGAACCTGTACTTCACCGAGCGTGCTTTAAAAAAATATTACAATGAAAACCCAATCAGCGATGACGGGGTATGCACCTTTTATATTGCCAGAAAGCGAAAAGGGGCGTAATCCTTTCCTGGGTAACCCACTCTATGCTTTATAATCAAGGTTTGAAGTTTGGGAGTAATTATTATCCTGGCTAAACTAGATCCTTGAGGTTTTCTCCACCCATGGAAGAACCAAGCGTTTTAGACTACATTAAATCTAAACTATTTCCCTGGAAATATCCGGCGATATCTTTTCCGCCTGCGCAAGAGGTTTTAGAATTAGAAACCGCTGGAGACACTTCGCAGGCGCCATCCTCGATGCTCCCAGAAGGTAAGATTGAACCAGACCAATTGGTGCCATCAGCACTCCCCCCCGCACAACAAAAAGAGCGAACATCCATAAAGGTGAAAGCGCCCTGGTTCAGCCTGGCTGCTGTAGCGCTGGCGATACTGGCACAAGCAAGCCTGGCGCCTGCACCGGTACACAGTTGGATCGCAGGTATCGTTCTGTTTGCGGCTGCCCTGGTTTGCCTGGTGGTTGCGGTACGGCAAGGCGAATGGGGTATCGCAGATCCAAAACCAGAATGCTCAGACACCGATCCCCCAAAAATTCAACTACAATACTTGATAATCGGCAGCCTTTTGGCAATCGCTACATTTTTCAGTTACAACAACCTGCTTTTTACACCGCTAAACTTGCTGCTCAACCTGGCGGCTCTTAATTTCATCGTGCGTGCGTTTTGGATAGCGGCTGATCCACCCAGGGACATTAGGACCTCATTCAGGCAATTATTCGCAGCAAGAGACATACGCCTGGAGCCAAGGGCTATCCTCGAGAAAGCACTGCTAATCCTGGCTGTTCTTCTGGTGATCTTCTTCCGTTTTTACCGCCTGGAACAAACACCTGCAGAGATGAATAGCGACCATGCAGAAAAAATCCTGGATATCTCCAGGGTCCTGGCTGGTCAAACATCCATTTTCTTTCCAAATAATGGGGGACGTGAAGCGCTGCAGATGTACCTGGTAGCCGCCTTACATAGGGTATTTGATATCCCGTTGGGCTTTACCATCTTAAAATTATCTACAGCTTTGATCGGCATCCTGGCTTTGCCGTTCATCTTTCTCCTGGGTAAGGAAATTGGAAACCGCAGAATTGCCTGGTTGGCGTTAATTTTTGCTGGGGTGGCCTATTGGCCCAATGTCATCTCACGTCTCGGTTTACGCCTGCCATTCTATGTCTTATTCTCTGCAGCTACCATGTACTTTTTGCTGCGCGGCTTCAGAAGCGGCAGGCGCAACGACTTTATCCTCTCAGGCATTTGTCTTGGCCTCAGTTTTTACGGCTACTCTGCAGACAGATTGCTCCCGCTGCTGGTGGTATTGGCATTTGGCCTATATCTGCTGCATCCCCATGTACGAGAAAAACGAACCCACCTGGCCATTTCATTCCTGGCGTTGGTGCTGGTGAGTTTTGTGGTTTTCATCCCACTCTTGCGCTATATTATCGCCCAGCCAGAGCTATTTCTCTTCCGCACCCTGACGCGCGTGGGGAGCCTTGAACAGCCGCTTCCATCCAATCCCATATTGATTTTCTTTACAAATTTTGTCAATGCCCTGGGGATGTTTTCCTGGTCCGCTGGCGTTATTTGGCCGGCTTCGATACCGAATGTTCCAGCACTGGGTGTGGTCAGCGGCGCATTGTTTTATCTGGGCTCGGGGCTGGTCACCATCAGATACATCCGGCACAGGCACTGGCAGGATTTGTTTCTCCTGCTTTCAATCCCTGTCTTTTTCCTCCCCTCTGTACTGGCGCTTGCTTTTCCAGGGGAAAATCCTAACCTGTATCGCACCGGCGGCGCACTCGTGACTGTGTTCCTATTAGTTGCCATCGCCTTGGATAGTTTTCTCACCAGCCTTAGCAAGGTGTTGCCCAGCGCTGCAGGGAAGAGATTGGCTTATGGACTTGCTGCGCTGTTATTTGCCTTGTCTGCTGTGCAGGAGTACAACCTGGTTTTCAATGATTACCACAAGCAGTACAGCGTTTCGGCATGGAATTCATCGGAGATGGGTGAGATTGCCAGCGATTTTATTCAGTTATACGGGCAAAGTGAGACCGTTTACGTGGTTGGAAAGGCTCATTGGGTGGATACCCGCCTGGTAGCCATCCAGGCAGGGGTTCCCTATCGTGATTTTGCCATATTCGTAGAGCAAATCCCCCAAATCCAATCCGACCCGCGTGCCAAATTATTTATCCTTCACGCCAGCGATGCGGCAGCTATTGCAGCGCTGCCTGCTACTTTTCCAATGGGTTGGTTCCAATTTATTAAATCGAACACCGAGGGGAAAGATTTCCTGGTCTTTATCGTTCCACCGCAGGTAACACCTCAATGAACTCCACTCAATCTTTTCACGATCTGCAAAATAAAGCCCTGCAAGCTCTCAAAACCTGGCGATTTGAGCTGATCCTGGTGCTCATCCTGGCTGTGGCGGCAGGATTTCGCCTGGTAGGATTATTCTGGGGAGAGTATCAATATCTCCACCCGGATGAACGTTTCCTGGTTTGGGTTGGAACCGATATCAGCCCGGTTCAAAACCTTTCAGAGTATTTCGATGCAGTCAATTCCAGCCTGAACCCAAACAACCGGGGGCACGGGTTCTATGTGTACGGCACATTGCCCATGTTTATGGCTCGTTACCTGGTGGAGTGGATTTTCGGTCGTTCCGGGTTCAATGAGATGACCCAAGTGGGGCGAGCACTGTCAGCGTTTTTCGATATCCTGGCAGTCTTTCTGGTTTACCAAATCGCCCGGCAATTGTATAACAAACGAGTGGGGCTGCTTTCCGCTGCCTTTGCCGCGGGTGTGGTGCTGCAAATACAGCAATCGCACTTCTTCACCATGGATACATTTGCCAACACTTTTGCCTTGTTGGCAATTTATTGCGCAGTGCTCGTGCTGCAGAAAATCCAGAAACCGGTTGAGAATCAACCTGAAGAGGACCTGACTCTACTTGATGATGACAGCGGTACAGCGGCACAACTCGATCCCTGGTGGCGTCCCTGGTTAAAAGATCCGCTGCTGCTCCCCAGCCTGGCATTTGGCGCCGCGTTGGGGATGGCTGCCGCATCCAAACTAAACGCAGCTGCGGTCGCCGTTGTCCTGCCGGTTGCAGTCGGGATTGGACTGCTCAGGCTGCCAGAGGAAAAGCGTTTGCCCCGAGCCTATAAGGCGCTTGTCTTTCTGCTCCTGGCTGCGATCACCAGCCTGATCGTATTTCGCTTGCTGCAGCCGTATGCGTTTAGCGGTCCGGGTTTCTTCGGTCTGAAATTAAATCCGCAGTGGGTAGCCAATATTCGTGAGCAGCGCGCCCAGAGCAACGGAAATGTGGATTACCCACCTGCCATGCAGTGGGCTCGCCGCCCGGTCTGGTTTTCACTGCAAAACCTGGTGATGTGGGGGCTGGGGCTGCCTTTAGGTCTGCTCGCCTGGGCGGGTTTTCTCTGGGCAGGTTGGCGAATGTTGGCGAGCGGGAAACGCGCTGCCGGCGAGCAGCACAAACACCTGTTGATCTGGTTATGGACAGGCTTTTATTTCACCTGGCAGTCCCTGGCGCTTAACCCCACCATGCGTTACCAGCTGCCCGTTTACCCCACATTGACGATCTTTGCCGGCTGGGCGGTAATTGAGCTGCATGATTTCTTGCGAGAGAGGCGCATCAATAAGAAGGAGACTGAACAACGGGTTCACCGCTGGTCTCGCTGGTCAGCCTGGGTGCTGGGAGGTCTTGTCCTGCTTCTTACCTACACCTATGCCTTTGCGTTCTCGTCAATATACCTCCGTCCTATCACCAGGGTTGAAGCCAGCCGCTGGATTTACCAGAATATCCCCGGGGCGATTACCCTTTCTATTAACACAAGTGAAGGTGAATACAACCAACCCGTACCTGTTCCATACGGGCTAACAGTGTCACCCGGTATTCCATTCACGAATACCTTTGTTCCCAAGGCGGGCGGTGAATTGACAAAGATCACCCTTGCCCGGGTGTCTGACCAACAAGCCACGTATGAACCGCGCGACCTGACCATCTCTATCCAACAGGTTCCTGCAGCCACTCAGCCCCTGGTCGAGAAAACCATCCGGCAAGATTTTTCGGTTGATGAAGGCGAACTGGGGAAGCAAGTCATCATAGAGCTAGACCAGCCGGTGCAGCTTGACCCGACATCTGCTTACAGCATACGGATTGAGATCGCCGGGGAGCAACCTTCTGTTGTCCTGGAAGGTGAAACTGAAATACAAATCCAACCTGGTGTTGGCAGTGTATCCACTGAACCGGTTCAGATTTCGGTGGGAAGCTCAGCCGCGACCCTGACTGCCACAGCGACAGCGCAATTCGATTTTACCTCTCCGGTGGATGGGTTCTTGACGCATCTCTCGCTTGAGAATATCGCAAACCAGGATGGATCCGTTCCCTCTGCACTCAATTTATCGCTGACCATGCCGGATGATATGGTCGCAGTTGTACGGTCGGAAATTAGCGTCTCCCCCGATCCAGATGGTACCGGATACCTGCTGGCACTCAAACCCTCTTTACCCCTGTATCTGGGACAGGCTTATGTGATCGACCTGTCCATGATCCCCCAGGGGGGCGCGTTAGAGATAAAAGGAGCGGGCATCGCTACAGAAGGCGACTGGGATGACAACCTGCCCCTGCGCATGGACGGCTACGACGGTTTCAGCGGGATCTATCCGCTGGATCTCACCTTCAATATGTATTGGGACGACAACAAGGAAAAACTGGAGCGGTTTACACGCATCCTGGACCAGGCGGAATATATCGTGATCAGCTCCAACCGCCAATGGGGCACCCTGCCGCGCATCCCAGAGCGTTTCCCGATGACATCGGTTTATTACCGCGAGCTGCTCGGCTGTCCGCCAGGTCAAACAGTGAGTTATTGCTACAATGTCGCCCAACCAGGAACCTACCAGGGACGGCTGGGCTATGAATTGGTCCAGACCTTTCAATCTAACCCAAAGATCGGTCCATTTTCTCTGAATGACCAATTCGCCGAAGAAGCCTTTACCGTTTATGATCATCCAAAGGTCTTAATTTTTCAGAAAAAGGCCGATTACGATGCAGATAGAGTCGCTGCGAAGCTGGGCGCTGTGGATTTCTCCCAGGTGATTCGCATCGCCCCCATGCTTGCCGGCTCATACCCATTGAACTTGCAGCTACCAAACCACCTGCTTGAACAACAGCGCGCCGGAGGCACCTGGTCGGAGATATTCGAAAGCCTGGCCCTATTTAATCGCTTCCCCTGGTTAGGCGCTATCCTTTGGTATTTGTGCATATCGCTGTTAGGATGGATCGCATATCCCATCCTGCGGTATATCCTGCCTGGGCTGGCGGATAAAGGTTTCCCTCTGATGCGCAGCGCCGGGTTGTTAATCCTGGCATACCTGACCTGGCTTGCTGGCAGCA
Organism: uncultured Anaerolineaceae bacterium; assembly: GCA_964614855.1. Taxonomy (GTDB): domain Bacteria; phylum Chloroflexota; class Anaerolineae; order Anaerolineales; family UBA4823; genus CAWJHE01. The sequence continues at coordinate 19,557 of CAZTMX010000012.1, forward strand.
TAGGTTTTACATTTTCTCGCAGCACCATCAATGCATTGATCTTTGTAATGGCACTGGTTTCGTTATTCCTAGCAGTGAAGCAGCGAGAAGAAATCCTGCGCGATTTTCGCCTGAACCGCAAGTACATCCTGACCATCCAGATGCTCACCCTGTTTTTCTTCCTGGCATTTTTATTGGTGCGCCTGGGGAACCCCGATCTCTGGCATCCCTGGAAGGGCGGCGAGAAACCCATGGATTTCTCGTATTTCAACGCCGTCCTGAAGAGCAGCGTCTTTCCACCCTATGACCCGTGGTACGCTGGCGGGTACTTGAATTATTACTATTTTGGTTTTGTCATCGCTGCGGTGCTGGTGAAATGGCTCGGCATCATCCCTTCCGTTGCCTATAACTTGCTGCTACCCACGTTCTTCAGCATGATCGCCATGGGCGCCTTCTCTATTGCCTGGAACCTCGTGGCAGCCAATAAAGTATTAGAATTTGAGCAAGGCAAATTAGACCTGAAGAAACCCCTCATCCCCGCCTTAGCAGCATCCGCCGGGATGGTGCTGCTGGGTAACCTGGGGACGGTGCGTATGATCTTCCAGGGGTACCAGCGCTTGGTTGCCCCAGGCGGTGTCATCGAGGGAGCACCGGTGTTCACACGTTGGGGGTGGGCTGTGCAAGGTTTGATCAAAGTCATCCAGGGCAGTAAACTGCCGTACGGTCTGGGTGACTGGTATTGGATCCCCAGCCGTGCCATCCCTGCGCCGGGTGATGTTGAACCGATCACAGAATTCCCACTGTTCACCGTCTTGTACGGCGACCCACATGCTCACCTCATGGCTCTACCGGTCACCCTGATTGCTTTATCGCTTTTTGTCGGGTTAATCCTGGGGAAAGGCATTTGGAAGGATAGGTTTGCGGGATTGGGTTGGTTCTTATTGACTGCTGTGAGCGTAGGCGCGTTACGACCCACAAACACCTGGGATTTTCCGCCCTACCTTATCCTTGGGATCATCGCCCTGGCTTACACAATAGCAAAATACTACCAGCCTAATGTGAACGTTCAGGATGGTTCAGGAAAGCTCATGGCAAGGCTGAAGGTGCGCATCTCCCATCTTCATCCGAAAGCCGTCCATTTCATGGCGTTTACCGGTGCAGCGCTGGTTTTTGTGATCGCTACCTTTGCGCTGTACCAACCGTACTCAAACTGGTATGCGCTGGGATACACAAAGATCGACCTGTGGAAAGGCACGCACACCCCGCTCACATCCTATCTCACTCATTGGGGATTGTTCCTGTTCCTGATCACATTTTGGATGGGTTGGGAAACCACAACCTGGCTGGCAAAAACACCCATTTCATCCTTACGCAGCCTGAAACGTTACCAGGTCTGGATACAGATAGTGGCTGCTGCACTATTGAGCCTCATCATCGGATTATCTTTCCTTCAGGTGCGCATCGCCTGGTTTGTGCTGCTCCTGGCAGCCTGGGCTGCGGTGTTGCTATTCAAACCCAGGCTTTCAGACAGTAAACGCATGGTCCTGTTCTTAGTGGGTACAGGGTTAGTGCTTACGTTGATGGTGGAAGTCATCGTCCTGGTTGGTGATATTGGCAGGATGAACACTGTGTTCAAGTTCTACCTGCAAGTTTGGACCTTTTTTGCCATCAGTGCTGCCACAGCCCTCTTTTGGACTTTACAGGCACTCAGCAAATGGTCGCAAAACTGGCGAACCACCTGGATCACAGGCCTGGCGCTCCTGGTTTTCGGCGCTACCCTATATCCGTTGATGGCTGTACCTGCCAAGATAAAAGACCGCATAGCGCCAGAAACACCGCTCGCCCTGGACGGCATGGCTTTTATGAATTATGCCAGGTACAGCGATGAATGGGGGTCTATGGATCTCAGCCAGGATTATCGGGCAATCCGTTGGATGCAGGAAAATGTGATCGGTTCTCCTGTGATTGTCGAAGCCAACCTGCGGAACCTTTACCGCTGGGGATCACGTTTTAGCATTTACACGGGTTTGCCCGGTGTGGTCGGTTGGGAATGGCACCAGCAGCAGCAGCGCGCGGTTACACCCGGAACATGGGTAACCAACCGCATCCTGGAAATCGATGATTTCTACCAGACCACCGATTGGGAGGCTGCACGAAATTTCTTGCGGAAGTACGATGTGGAGTATATCGTGCTGGGACAGCAAGAGCGCGGGCATTACCCGGGTCCTGGTCTCAAGAAGTTCACATCCGCCGAAGGGATCCTGTGGACCGAAGTTTACCGCGATCAGGACACATCGATTTTCCGGGTCATTAGAAATTAAGAAAGATTTGGCTTTAGCGCTGTTTTGCCCATGAGCTGTGGAGGCTGATGACTTGCTGGAATTTACTTCCTGGTACATCGTGATCAGTATAACCGGGTGGATCGTCTTTCCACTCGTATTTCGCCTTACGCCAGCCCTGGCTGACCATGGGTATGCCTTTAGCCGCGCCCTGGGTCTTTTATTATGGGGGTATGCCTTCTGGTTGCTGGCATCCCTGGGCATCCTGCATAACACACCGGGAGGGGTGATCTTCTGCCTGGCAATTCTGCTTGGATTGAGCGCCTGGAGCCTTTGGAAAACAGGAACTGATGAGATCAAGGCCTGGATGATCTCAAGGAAGAAGATGATCCTGATCTCCGAGTTGCTATTCCTGGTCGCCTTTGCAGGATGGGCGTTTGTGCGAGCAGCCACCCCGGATGCATCGGGGACAGAAAAACCGATGGAGCTGGCTTTTATCAATGCAATTTTGCACTCGCCTTCCTTTCCTCCCCACGATCCCTGGTTATCCGGCTACGCCATTTCTTATTACTACTTTGGGTATGTCATTACAGCCATGCTTGCCATGCTAAGCGGTACCAGCGCCGGGGTTGCCTTTAACCTCAGCGGCGCACTGGTATTTGGTCTGAGCGCGCTGGGTAGTTATGGATTGGTATATGATGTGCTGCAGGCAATCAACCGTTCTCGCCAGCCCACCGGTAACCAGCCGCCAATTCCTGCAGTGCGCAGCGCCTTGCTCGGACCATTATTTCTGCTGCTGGTCAGCAACCTGGAAGGCTTTCTCCATTCTCTGCACACGCGCGGTTTTCTCTGGGCGCAAGACAGTAGCGGCGCCTGGGTTTCGAAGTTTTGGCAGTGGCTGGATATCAACGACCTGAAAATCGCTCCTGCTGAGCCATTTTCCTGGGTTCCGACCAGGTTTTGGTGGTGGTGGCGGGCTTCACGCGTGATCCAGGATTACGACCTGGCAAACCAGCCCAAGGAAATTATCAACGAATTCCCCTTCTTTTCATTTTTGCTGGCAGATTTGCACCCGCATGTACTGTCGCTTCCATTTGTTTTTCTGGCAATGGCGCTGGCGCTGAACCTGTATCTTGGCGGAGCATCTGGAAGTACACCGTGGTTTCGTTTTCGCGTTGGGTTGAGGCAGCTGACCTGGATCAGCCTGCTTGCGTTTCCTGGGGGTATCGGGCTGCTTGTTTATGGTCTCTTACACATATCCCTTACCCTGGCATTCCTGGGCGTCGTCTTGATGATCCTGAGTGGTTTTTTCCAGGTGTACCGCAGACAGAACCCCACGGCATTCCAATCGGAGCAGGCTGGCCCTTCAGGTTTTACCATCGGCACGGAGCTTCACGTTCATCCTGCTTACCTCCTGCTGCTTGCGCTTGTGCTGGGAGGATTAGGCTTTCTCAACACCTGGGATCTACCGGCTCAGATGGTACTGGTCTGCCTGGCATATGTCCTGCCATCTTCTTTAGATAAGCGCAAGAAACCCATCACAATTCTAAAAGAGTTGACCTGGTTTGGCCTAGTTTTATCTATTGCCAGCCTGTTATTGTATGCACTCTTTTACATGGGGTTTGCTTCGCAAGCAGGGGGTATTTTACCCAACTTGATCTACCCCACGCGCGGGGCCCAGTTGTGGGTGATGTTTGCACCGCTTTTTATTCCTATGGCGTTGTACCTGGTTATCCTGGCAAAAAAGAATAAGCTGAGAGATACCCTGCGCAGCGGCGCTGTCATTTCCGCTGGGTTGTTCCTGGCTCTATGGGGGTTTTCATTCTTACTGGCTTACCTTATCACCACAATCCCACAGATCGGGCAGTTTTATCTCAGTTCATTAGGGGCGCCTAACAAAGCAACTCTTTTCCAGGCAGCCGTCTTGCGCAGGCTTGCCAGCCCTGGTGGTTGGCTGACCCTGTTTGGTTTTTCAATTCTTACCCTGGGCTTGCTGTACAATTCTTTGTCCTCACGGCAAGCATTGGTATCAGACTCCGCCGAAGCCGAACCTTTGTCTCCAGAGGGAAATTCTGCCCACCGTTTCATCCAGTATTTAATCCTTTTGGGAACCTTGCTGGTGATTGCACCGGAATTTGTGTATTTGCGAGACCAGTTTGGCTGGCGGATGAATACGATCTTCAAATTCTACTACCAGGCCTGGTTGTTGTGGAGCATCGCTGCGGCTTCGGCTACCGCTTACATGGCCTCCCGCTTATCCGGTGCCAGGGGAAAGCTATTTCGCGCAGGTATGAGCCTGGTGCTGTTGATGGGGCTGGTTTACCCGGTATTCGCTTTGTGGAACAAAACCAACGGCTTTAACCCCGGACAGTGGACCCTGGATGGAACGGCGTTTTACCGCCAGCAGGCTCCTGACGAAATGGCTGCTATTGACTGGCTGAGCCAGGCGCCGCCAGGAATCGTGGCGGAAGCTGTCCCACCTGGCGGCGGATCCTACACCCAATACGGCAGGGTATCCATGTTCTCAGGTTACCCATCAGTGCTGGGGTGGGTTGGACATGAAAGCCAGTGGCGCGGCGGCGGCGAAGCCATGGGCTCTCGCCAGGCCGATCTTGAGCGGTTGTATTGTTCTCGTGATTGGGCTGAGGCGCAATCGATTTTGGAGAAATATAATATCCGCTATGTTTTCCTCGGCAACCTGGAACGGGCGACATACCAGGCGGGTTCTGGAAGCTGCGGCAGCGGCATCGTTGAAGCAAAATTCTTTAATAACCTGGCAACAGCCTTTCGCAACGGTCAGACAATCATCTTTGAGTACACAGGGCATAGCGCTGATCCTCAATGAGCGATCCTGGCTCATCCGTTATAATAGACCGTGGTCGATGTGAGTGTGCGCGGAGTGAACTGCCACACAACCAAAATTAATCAAACTCGGAAAGTGGCCATGGACCTGCAAAAAATTCGAAATGAGACCATTCTTTACTGCCTGATTTTTATCCTGGCCCTGGGGTTAAGGATGTACAACCTGGGGACTGCCCCGTTATCAGATGTCGAAGCCGGCTGGGCGATGCAGGCATTTCAAATTGCGAATCCAGATCCCTCCAATCCCCTGGTTTTGGGTCCGCAGCCGCTTTTTGTTTTTTTGACAGGTTCAGCATTCAGCCTACTCGAAGCCAATAATTTCCTGGCGCGTTTTTGGACAGCTCTCTTTGGCTCTCTGCTGGTGCTCACCCCCCTTTTCTTCCGGCGCGAGTTGGGTCAAGTCCCGGCTTTGTTAATGGCAGCCGGGCTGGCATTTGATCCCGGGTTGGCGGCTGTCTCCCGCCAGGCCGGTTCGCCAGTGATGGCAGCAACCCTGGTGATTACCGCACTCGGTCTATGGCGCTGGCGCTATCCTTTACTGGCAGGAATTTGCGCCGGGTTGGCGCTGCTGTCTGGCCCAGCGGTTTATTTCGCACTCCTGACGATCGGGTCGTGGGTTTTCATATGCCAGCGTTTTCAAAAAAATCTCCCTCTTGACCAAGATACACCCGTCCCAACAATGAATTGGCGCAAGGCGGTGCTGGCAGGTGCAGCAACTATACTTATAGCCGGCACTTTCTTCTCTCGCCACCCCCAGGGGCTTTCAGCCCTGGTAAACACCATTACAGCATTCTTTGTTGGCTTTACGCAACCCCCAACTGTGCCCTTTGGACAGGTCCTGGCTGCATCCATCTTCTACCAGCCGCTGGCGTGGATATTTGCAGCACTCGGTGTTGGGCGCTGGCTAAAAGGAAAATTAACTACAGCCGGTGGCGCATCAAACCAAATCCTGCCGTTGGTGATTGGTGCCAGTTTATCCTTGTTTATCACTGCCATTTATCCAGCGCGCTCTCCTGGAGACCTGGTATGGTTTCATATTTTCCTGTGGGCGCTGGCGTCGATCGAGCTATCCACCTGGTTGGTGCGGGGAGAAGCTCCTATCATCTCAGCGGTTCAGGCGGTGGTGCTGGTCATCGCATCTGCCATGATGTGGAATATCCTGCTGTCAAATCTCCAGGCGATCGAGGCTACCGGTTTGCCCTGGAATGTCGTACGCACGCTGGTGATCACCGGCATCCTTGGGCTCGCAGGTTTGACATCCCTACTTGTGGCTTACGGCTGGTCCTGGTCGGTCAGCCGTACGGGGTTAGCCGGCGGCATTATTCTGAGCAGCATTTTTTATTCCACATTTGTGTTCTGGAGCGCCAGCTACATCCGCCCAAACAACCCGGTTGAGCTTTGGAGTTCTCGCCAGGCGACAGCAGACACCACTTTCTTCCACCAGACGCTTCAGGATCTCTCAAATTGGAACAACGGTTTTGCTGAAAACCTGGATATCCTGGTTACGATTGACCGACCCTCCCTGCGGTGGCTCCTGCGAGACTTTACAAAAACCAGGTTTGCCAGTGCAGTAAGCGCGGCTGAGATCCCTATGGTTTTGATCACACCCATGCAAGAGCAAGCACCCGTGTTGGAAGCTGCGTACCGCGGGCAGGATTTCGTCTGGGGCTCCTACCAGGGATGGCAGGGTGCGCTGCCAACGGATTTTATTCCCTGGTTAACCGAAAGACGTGCCCCGGTATCCCAAGAAATGATCGTGCTCTGGGCCAGGATAGATTTATTCCCTGGCGGCACGTGGATGATTTCGGAAACCCCAGCAGAATAGAAATAACCATCACTACGACCTTGCTTTCATCCCAAACAACGGAGAATTTATGAAATCTATTCGAATTATTGCTATTGATGGCCCTGCTGCATCAGGAAAATCCACCCTGGGTAAGAAATTAGCTGACAATTTGGGGTTTTTGTTCTTTGATACCGGCGTCATGTACCGGGCTATCACCTGGATGGCCTTGCAGCAAAACCTGGATATAGCGGACGAAGAAGCAGTGGAGGCACTGGCAAAGAATTCAGAGATCGATATCCACCCGCCATCCAGGAATGACGGGCGCAATTGCGATATCCTGGCTGCGGGAGAAAATATCACTTGGGACATACGACGACCGGAAGTAGATGCGAATGTTTCACAAGTGTCCTCCTATGCGGGTGTGAGGTGCGCTCTATCGAAACAGCAGCGCCGCATTGGTTTGCGCGGCAAAGTGGTGATGGTCGGACGCGATATCGGAACCGTCGTGCTGCCTGAAGCCGATTTGAAAATATTCCTGGATGCTTCTGCAGAAGAGAGGGCGCTGCGCAGGACCCTGGAAATCTTGAACAGAGGCCAACCGGCGAGTTACGATGAAATCCTGGAAAAAATCCAGCGGCGCGATGAGATTGACTCCACCCGCGATATTGCACCTCTGCGGGCTGCAGAGGATGCATTGATCATCAATTCGGATGAGCTGGACGCCGACCAGGTATTTGATTTTGTGCTAGACCTCATAGAACAGAAATCCAACTCGTCTTAGATGAGAGAGAAGATGCCAAACAATCCCCCTCGTCAGGTTCATCCTGCTTACAGCATTTCTTTTTTCAGACAGCTTGCCCGAAAAGCCATACGCTTTTCCTTTCGCATGATATTTCATGCCCTCGCCAGGGTTGAGATCACCGGGCTGGAAAACGTTCCTAAAAGTGGCGCTTACCTGATCGCAGTGAACCACGTATCTTTATTTGAACCCCCGCTCATGCTGGCATTTTGGCCTGTAGCGCCAGAGGCAATTGGAGCCGTGGATATCTGGTCCAGGCCGGGGCAATCGACGCTGGCCAGGTTATACGGCGGAATCCCAGCACATCGCGGAGAGTATGACCGCAACCTGATTGAGACCACGCTGGCAGTGCTGAAATCGGGAAGGCCTTTACTCATTGCGCCCGAAGGCACCCGCTCTCACAAACCAGGGATGCAGCGAGCCCGTCCTGGTACGGCATTCATCATAGAAAAATACAATGTGCCGGTAATACCGGTCGGATTAGTTGGCACCACAGATGATTTTTTGAAGTTAGCTGTTAAAGGGAAACGCCCAATACTAGAAATGCGCATCGGCAAACCTGTTATCTTGGCGCCTGTTGAAGGCCAGGGAGAGACCAAGCGGCTGGCGCGTCAAAGAAATGTCGATCAGATTATGCTCCACATCGCCGCGCTGCTGCCTTTGGAATATCGCGGAGTATATGCCGATGCGTCCTTATACGCTGACGGGAAATCAGGATCTGAATACAAAACCGCGGGCATCTAAAATTCATCCTGAAATCACCAGGCTGCCAGAAATTACCCCCTGGCGC
>CAZTMX010000013.1:0-28028 GCA_964614855.1 uncultured Anaerolineaceae bacterium
TTCGAGAAGGTGGTCTGACGGTTGGCGCCGGCGTGATCACCAAGATCCTGGATTAGGTGTCGTTATGATGGCTAAGCAAAAAATCCGTATTCGTCTTAAGGCATATGATCATCGTGTATTAGACCAGTCCGCAAAAAGGATTGTCGAGACTGCTGAGAGAACTGGTGCGCGAGTAATTGGCCCAGTACCCTTGCCAACTCGGATAGAAAGGTTTACAATACGCCGCTCGACATTCATCGATAAGGATTCGCACGAGCACTTTGAAGTACGAACACACAACCGCTTGATCGATGTCCTCGATCCTGATTCAAAAACGATCGATATGTTAATGCGATTGAACCTGCCTGCAGGTGTTGACATCGAAATTAAAATCTGAAATTTGCGTCTGGGGCTGCACCAGAGGAGTTCTTTGGTGCTGTCTCCCACTCGCTTATAGAGTACGGTAAGAACGGTTTTTGTGCGCGAACCACAATCACAGCTTCGCGGCAAACTGATTGACTGCCTTACTTGTAGGGATGATGCAGCCAAGCCCAGGCTGACAGTCCTGAAATCGAAAATTTAACTTTAGGAGACAATGGAGATGTTGAAAGGGCTAATTGGCAAGAAAGTCGGCATGACCCAGATTTTCGATGATACCGGTGCGGCTATCCCGGTTACCCTAATCGAAGCTGGGCCTTGCTATGTTACCCAGGTGCGCAATGTAGATAACGATGGTTATGCTGCAGTGCAGCTTGGGTTTAGTGAAGTCAAGCCAAAGAGTCTTTCGGGTGGCCAGCTCGGGCATCTAAAGCGTAACAATGTACCTCCGTTGCGCTTTTTGCGTGAGTTTAGAGACAAGAACCCGGAAGTACAGGAAGGCGACACCTTAACTGTTGAGCAGTTCACAGTGGGTGAATTTGTTGATGTAGTTGGCACCAGCAAAGGCAAAGGCTTCCAGGGTGGAGTAAAGCGCTATCATTTTAAAGGTGGACCCAAGACCCATGGTCAGTCGGACCGCCAGCGCGCTCCTGGTTCGCGAGGCTCAGGTACAACGCCGGGTCGTGTTTATAAGGGCTCTCGTGGTCCTGGTCATATGGGCGATGATCGGGTAACCATACAAAACCAGAAGGTGGTTTTGGTTGACCCTGAACGCAATCTGCTTGGCGTTCGCGGTGCAGTGCCTGGCGCCAGAGGCGGCCTGGTATTGATTAAGGGAGCACGCAAGCAGTAAATGCGTGTGTTTCCGAAAAGGAGTTAAGCGATCATGGAAGTAGATGTCTTCAACATGGAAGGGCAGAAAGTAAGCACAGTGGATTTGCCATCTGTGATTTTTGAAGCCCCCATCAATGTAGATCTGATGCACCAGGCATATGTGCGCCAGATGGCGAATGCCCGCCTGGGCACCCACGCTACCAAGACCCGCGGAGAAGTCTCGGGTGGTGGTAAGAAACCGTGGAAACAAAAAGGCACCGGACGCGCCCGCCAGGGTTCCACTCGTGCAGCACAGTGGGTTGGTGGTGGAAAGATTCATACCCCCCAGCCGCGTGATTACTCGCAAAGCATGCCGCGCAAAATGCGGCGCGCCGCTCTTCGTTCGGCGCTTTCGGCTAAGGCTGCAGAGAATGGAATTGTTGTACTGGAAACACTGGCTTTGCCCGATGTAAAGACCAGGCTCATGGCTCAAGCTTTAAATAGTTTGGTTGGTGACGCCAGCGCCTTGATTTTGATCCCTGAGAAGAACGGCGAGTACGACAAGGTGATCCTTTCAACAAATAACTTGCCGGATGCCAAAACTCTCATGGCTGGATACCTGAATGTGCGCGACTTATTGGGCTATGACCGGCTGGTTTTGCCTTTGCCAGCGCTTGAAAAACTGGTATCGTTTTTGGGATAGGTGGAGGAAGCAATGACTACGATTTATGAGGTGCTTCGCCGCCCGCTGATTACAGAAAAATCGAACTATCTGAATGGCGCCTTGCACCAATATGTATTCGAGGTAGCCGCCGACGCCACCAAGGCTTTGGTAAAAGATGCGGTACAAACTTTGTTCGATGTGAAAGTATTGCGGGTGAATATGATCAATGTGCCGCAAAAACGCAAGCGCAATCTGCGCAGCAGACGTTTAGTTGCACGTCGCGCATCTTACAAGAAAGCCATCGTCACATTGGCTCCGGAAGATACGATAGATGTGTTTGAAGGAGTGAAATAATGGGTGTGAAAAAGTACAAACCCGTTACACCTGGTACGCGCGGTATGACGGGGTATACCTTTGAAGAAATTACAAAGACCAGCCCGGAACGTTCGCTGCTGGTGCCGCGTAAGAACTACGGCGGTCGGAATGCTCACGGAAAAGTTACTGTGCGGCATCGCGGCGGCGGAAGTCGCCGCCAGATCCGTTTGGTGGATTTCAAGCGTGATAAGCGGGAAATCCCAGCTCGTGTGGCAGCCATCGAATACGATCCGAACCGCACTGCACGCCTAGCGCTGTTGTTTTATGCAGACGGCGAGAAGCGCTACATTGTAGCTCCGTTGGATCTGCGTGTGGGCGATACGATTATTGCTGGCCCTACGGCTGAAGTTCGCCCGGGTAACAGCATGCCGATCTCGAATATTCCGATTGGCACCATGGTTCACAATCTTGAGTTGCGTGAAGGTCGTGGCGGTCAATTAGTTCGTGCAGCAGGTAGCGCAGCACAGTTGCTGGCAAAAGAAGGCGATTATGCCCAGGTGCGTCTACCTTCCGGTGAAGTTAGACTGGTCCGCCAGCAGTGTTACGCCACAATCGGACAGGTAGGAAATCTGGATCACAGCAATATCAAATTGGGAAAAGCTGGACGCAAGCGCCACCTTGGTGTACGCCCAACAGTACGTGGAACGGCAATGTCCCCGCGCGACCATCCGCATGGTGGTGGTGAAGGACGTCAGCCCATTGGTATGCCGGGACCAAAATCCCCTTGGGGCAAACCGACCTTGGGTTATAAGACACGCCGTAACAAGCGGACTGACCAGTATATTGTCCGTCGTCGCGGAAAGAAGCGGCGCTAAGATTAGTCTGCTGGGGCGAACCGGAATGGAATGCAATGAACTGATCCAAAAAGGTTTGCAGCCCAAGCGAAACAGTTGGAGAAAAGACTATGGGACGATCGTTGAAAAAAGGGCCATTTGTGGCCCCGAGATTACTTGAGAAAATTGAAGCCATGAATGAGCGTGGCGAGAAGAAAGTCATCCGCTCTTGGAGCCGTGCCAGCACCATTTTCCCCCAAATGGTGGGACACACGATTGCGATCCATGATGGCCGGCGACATGTACCGATCTACATCACGGAAAATATGGTAGGGCATCGCCTGGGCGAATTTGCCCCCACCCGTACATTCCGCGGACATGTATCGGAGAAGAAGGGTAGGAGATAAAGGTCATGGCTACTGATATCATAGCAAAAGCCAGTCACATCTCTATCTCTGCTCAGAAGGCCCGTCTTGTGGCGGATACTATCCGTGGTAGAAAAGTTGTGGATGCGCTGTCTGTGTTGAAGTTCACTCCGAACAGTGCTGCTCGCCCGATCTCCAAAGTTGTGGCTTCTGCCATGGCGAATGGTGAAGAGAATTTTGGCGTCAGTCGCGATGACCTGTATGTTTATCGCATCTTCGCAGATGAAGCTCCTACTCGGAAATGGCGTCGCTTTGGCGCTCGAGGGCGCTTCAAACCCTGGTTGCGTCGTTCATCGCACATAACCGTCATACTGCGCGAGCGTGAAGGCTAAGTAAGGAGATATTATGGGTCGAAAAGTACATCCAATCGGTTTTCGATTGAAGGTCAACAAAACGTGGGACGGTCGCTGGTATGCTGAAGGCAATGATTTTGTGACCAATTTGCACCAGGATTTCCGTCTGCGCGACCTCGTGCACGCTGAAAGCCCCAGGGCTGGCGTATCACGAGTTGAGATTGAGCGCTTTCCTGGTAAGGTCAAAGTTGTGGTTCACACAGCCAAACCGGGTATTTTGATTGGCCGCAAAGGCGAAAATGTCAAGAAAATCCGCCAGCGTTTGGAAGAAGAAGTGGGCAAGAAGATTGATCTTGAAATCAAGGAAATCAAAGCCCCCGATCTGGACGCCTACCTGGTGGCGCGCAATATTGCTGAGCAGCTTGAACGCCGTATCAGCTATCAGAGAGCGATGAAGCGAGCCATCCAGCAGGCCATTCGTCAGGGCGGTGAAGGTATTCGTTTGGAGGTTTCGGGTCGCTTGAGTGGTGCTGAAATGGCGCGTACCGTCAATATGCGTGAAGGTCGTGTCCCGCGCCAAACCCTGCGTGCGGATATCGATTTCTCAAAATCTGAAGCTCTGACGACTTACGGTCGTATCGGCGTCAAAGTTTGGATTTATAAAGGTGTAGTGCTTCCAGAAGTAGAAGAGAAAGTCGAATCTACTGAAGGCGTTTATGTGAGTGAATAAATCCGGGGACCAGGTGCGGCGGTGCGAGTACTTACCTGCCAAAGCCTAGTGCTCGAATAAAGAGAGGTTGCCATTATGTTAATGCCAAAGCGTGTGAAGTGGCGCAAGCAAATGCGCGGCCGTATGAAGGGTAAAGCCTATCGCGGTTCGGAAGTGGTCTTCGGAGATTTCGGTTTGAAAGCTCTGGAACCTGGCTGGGTAACAGCACGCCAAATTGAATCGGCGCGTCGTGCAATTGTGCACTCGATGAAGCGTCGTGGAAAGTTCTGGATTCGAATATTCCCTGACAAACCGGTGACAAACAAACCGGCAGAAACTCGTATGGGTAAAGGTAAAGGGAATGTCGAATTCTGGGTTGCTGTTGTAAAGCCCGGCAGGATCATGTTTGAAATAGGTGGTGGTATACCCGAAGACGTTGCCAAAGAAGCATTGCGCCTGGCTCAATACAAGTTCCCGATCAAGACGAGAATAGTTGGTCGTCCTGATCAAGTAGGAGGCGAATGATGTCTGATAATAATCAGAAACTTCGCGAATTATCAGTGGATGAATTACGCAAACGCCTGAACGATGCGCGGGAAGAGCGGATGAAATTGCGTTTCCAGCAAGCGACAGGTGAATTAACCGATCATACTCGCCTGCGCCACACTCGCCGCCTGATCGCAAGGCTAATTACCTTAATCGATCAGAAAGAGCGTGAGGCTCAGATGGAAGGTGAAGCATGAATACACGTCGACGCATGATTGGTGTCGTAACAAGCGACAAAATGGAAAAGACGGTGATTGTTGAAGTACACCGCACATTTCGACACCGGTTGTATAAGAAAGTCGTTCACAGCCGCCATCGCGTGATGGCCCATGATGAACTGGGCTGTCAGATGGGCGATCAGGTGCGCATTGTGGAAAGCCGCCCGATTTCGCGCCACAAGGCATGGGTCGTTGAAGAGATATTGCGACACGATGTGGCTGCTGGTGAACCCGAGTTGGAGGCCTAACCATGATTCAACAAGAAACACGGGTAAAGGTTGCCGACAATACAGGCGCCCGGGAGCTGCTGGTGATCCACGTGATGGGTGGTTCAATCCGTCGTTACGGCCGGGTGGGTGATGTAGTCGTTGCTACAGTCAAATCCGCAGCGCCCCAGGGTGCGGTAAAGAAGAGCGATGTAGTGCGAGCAGTCATTGTGCGCTGTGCAAAAGAATGGCGCCGGGAAGATGGCTCAACAATTCGCTTCGATGACAACGCCGCAGTGATCCTGGACACCGATGGTAAGAACCCCAAAGGTACACGTATCTTTGGGCCGGTGGCTCGTGAGTTGCGCGAAAAAGGCTTTATGAAGATCGTATCACTGGCGCCGGAAGTTCTTTAGCGCTGGTGGTACAGGATAGAACGCAGGAGCGAAAACCGTGAAAGTAAAGATTCGCAAAGGTGATATTGTAGAAGTCATTAGCGGCCGAATGGACGATAAGGGCAAGCGTGGTGAGGTGATCCGTGTCTTACCTGCAGAAGGACGTGTTGTGGTTCAGGGCGTCAATATGCGTAAGAAGCACCAGCGCCAGGTCCAGACCCAGGGTCGGACGCTAACTCCGGGAATTATTGAGTTTGAAGCGCCGGTGTCGATTTCGAATGTAATGCTCGTCTGTCCTTCATGCAGTAAGGCAGCACGCGTAGGTTTGCTGCGCAGTGAAACAGGCGTCCAACGCATGTGCAAAAAGTGTCAGGCGACATTCGATTAGAGCGGCCGGTTGGGAGCTAGAAGATGAGCCAAGTGCTAAAAGAACGTTATCAGAATGAAGTAGTCCCGGCCCTCACTAAGACCTTAGGTCTTAAGAACATCATGGAGGTGCCGAAGATCACAAAGGTAGTGGTCAATATTGGTCTGGGCGAAGCCTTAGACAATGCCAAAGCGCTGGACGCTGCCGTTGCAGATCTTACGCAGATCACTGGCCAAAAGCCTGTGGTAACAAAAGCCCGTAAAAGTATTGCGGCTTTCAAGTTGCGTGAAGGTAGATCCATCGGCGCCAAGGTCACTCTGCGCGGTGAGCGTATGTGGTCTTTCCTGGATCGCCTGATGAATATTGCCCTACCTCGTGTACGTGATTTCCGGGGTATTACCCCCAACGCTTTCGATGGGCGCGGCAACTATACATTGGGCTTGCGCGAGCAGTTGGTCTTTCCTGAAATTGAGTATGACAAGATTGACAAACTGCGCGGTCTGGAGATCACCATTGTAACAACTGCACGAAATGATGACCATGGCAGGACGCTGTTGCAAATGCTCGGCATGCCATTCATAAAGGAAGGGTAACCCATGGCTAAGAAATGCATGACTTACAGAGAAATGCGGCGGAAATACCCCACTCGTGTGCGCAATCGCTGCAAGGTTTGTGGGCGACCGCGTGGTTATATTCGACGCTTCGGATTGTGCCGGATTTGTTTTCGTGAGTTAGCCCTGGAAGGCAAAATCCCCGGTGTCGCGAAGTCTTCCTGGTAGCCGGGCGGAGGTAATGATATGAGTGTGATAGATCCTATCAGTGACATGTTGACCCGTGTACGCAATGCCGTAATGGCTGGTCACAACGTAGTAGCTGTTCCGAGCTCAAAGATCAAGGTAGCAATTGCCAAGATTTTGAAGGACGAAGGGTATATTAGTGGTTTTGAAGTGGTAGATGGCAAAATTGTGGGATCCAAAGTCCTGCGAATGCGCTTGAAATACGTCGGAGAACGCCGAGAACGCCGGTCAGTTATCACCGGTTTGGAGCGGGTCAGCCGCCCCGGGCGCCGCGTATACACTGCAAAGCAGGATATCCCCTGGGTGCTTTCGGGCATCGGTGTAGCCATCCTGTCGACGCCGAAGGGCGTTATGACCGGACAACGCGCCCGCCAGTTAGGTGTGGGTGGTGAAGTCCTGTGCAAGATTTGGTAACTCGGGATTGAGGGCAGCTGGATTAACCAGCCTTGGTTGCTCAATCTCAGGAGGTAAGATAAAGTGTCAAGAATTGGTCGCTTGCCGGTGGTTGTACCGAAAGGTGTAGATATAGAAATCAATGGCACGCATGTGCATGTAAAAGGCCCCAAGGGTGAATTGCAGCGCACATTGCCGGCTTCAATGGAGATTTCCTTTGATGAGGGAGTTATCCAGGTAAATCGCCCATCAGAGTCCAATACACATCGTGCTCTGCATGGGTTGACCAGAACGCTGATTTCAAACATGGTAGTCGGTGTAAGTACCGGTTTTGAAAAAGTATTGGAGATCAACGGCGTGGGTTACCGCGCCGAGCTGGATGGGAACAACCTGGTCTTGTATGTTGGTTACTCGCATCCTGTCGTAATGGAGCCCCCACAAGGGATCTCTTTTGAAGTGGATACTCGTACGCGCCTGGTCAAGGTGAAGGGTTACGATAAGGAAATGGTCGGTCAAGTTGCCGCCAACATCCGAAAAATTCGCCCACCCGAACCTTATAAGGGCAAGGGTATCAAATATCAGACCGAAACCATCCGCCGTAAAGCTGGAAAGACGGGTAAGGTGTAAGACTTATGACAACGAATAAATCACGCTCACAAGCACGTATCCGCAGGCATGAACGCGTGCGAAAATATATCTCTGGGTCTGCCGAGCGTCCTCGTTTGAACGTTTTCCGCAGCCTGGCAGAAATTTATGCACAGGTGATTGATGATGAAGCAGGTGTTACCCTGGTTTCGGCATCGACAGTGGATCATGAATTGCGGGCAAAATTGGGTGGTCTCAAGAAATCAGAACAGGCCAGCCTGGTCGGCAAAACCCTGGCGCAGCGTGCAAAGGCAAAAGGGATTGATAAAGTTGTTTTCGATCGCGGTGGATACCGCTACTGCGGTCGGGTAAAAGCCCTGGGTGATGCTGCCCGGGAAGGCGGCCTGGAATTCTAGTAACAGCATCGGGCTGAATGGATCATTCGGCCTGGGCTTTTACTGAGGAGAAAAGTATGTCAGACTATGAATTTTCAGAATTCACACAGGAAATGGACGAGCGTGTCGTGGATATCGCTCGTGTGGCCAAAGTTGTAAAAGGTGGTCGCCGGTTTTCTTTTCGTGTGACCGTTGTGATTGGCGATAATCGCGGCAATGTTGGGGTCGGCATCGGCAAAGCCAATGCGGTACCCGACGCCATGCGGAAGGCTTCTGAGAAAGCCCGCGCCAATATGAGAAAGGTGTTCTTGTACGGCACCACAATCCCGCATCAGGTGATTGGGAAAGTATCTGGCGCTCAGGTGCTGCTCAAACCAGCATCTCCGGGTACTGGCGTTATTGCCGGCGGCGGTGTTCGTGCTGTGCTTGAAGCAGCAGGCGTATCAGATATTCTCACCAAATCATTGGGCAGCAACAATGTCCTGAATGTTGTGTTGGCGACGATGGATGCGCTGGAACAACTGAAATCTCCCCAAGAAGAAGCCGCTCGGCGTGGAAAGTCAGCCAAAGAGCTGCTGCCGTTTTGGGAACGGAGGAAAGATGGCTAATTCCTTGCCCACTGAAGGTAAGATTGTTCGAATTACCCTGGTCAAGAGCCCGATTGGGTATTCGAAAAAGCATAAAGCCACGATCAGAGCGCTTGGCCTGCGCCGTATGCACCAAACTGTTGAGCATGTGTACTCAAGAGTTCTGTGGGGCATGTTGGAAAAGGTCAACCACCTGGTCGAGGTAGAAGAAAGTGTTGAAGAGTAGGATAGACGATGAAACTTCATGATCTTAAACCTCAAGAAGGATCGAAGAAAAATCGCAAACGGGTAGGTCGCGGTATCTCTGCCGGCCAGGGAAAGACTGCCGGTAGAGGAACCAAAGGTCAGGGATCTCGCTCGGGCGGCAGCACCAGGCTGTACCATCAGGGCGGCAACTTGCCCTTTTACCGCCGTTTGCCATTTGTTCGTGGTAAAGGTTTCACCCCATTGAACAGCGTTACGTACAACGAAGTCAACCTGGATCAACTGGCGGGTTTCCCGGCAGACAGTGATGTGACGCCGGTTACCCTGGCTGAAGCACGTCTGCTGCGAGATTATCGCAACCCTGTGGTTATTATGGGGCGTGGTGAAATCAATGTTCCGCTAAATCTGCGTGTACACCGTGTTACCAAGGGCGCGGTAGCCAAGATCGAAGCTGCCGGCGGCAGCGTCGAGATCATTGAATAAAGTATAGGAGCCAACCTTATGAAGCGATCAGCTTGGCGCTACCTGTGGGCAGCAAAAGACATCCGTCGTATGCTGCTCATGACCATTGGTTTGCTTGCGATTTACCGCCTGGCAGCACATGTGCCGGTTCCTGGTGCAAATCGCGAAGCAATCTCGAATATCCTCGCGGGGGGTGGCGCGGGGGGGAACCTGGTAGGGCTGTTGGATTTGCTCTCCGGCGGTACAGTGTCGAATTTCTCTGTGCTGGCTATGGGTGTTTACCCTTATATTACAGCCCAGATCATCTTGCAGTTGCTTGTGCCGATTATCCCTGCCCTGCAAAAACGCATGGAAGAAGACCCGCGCGAAGGCCGGAAGTGGATGGAAAAATGGACATACATCCTCTCTGTGCCTATGGCAGCATTGCAAGCCATTGGGCAGATCAATCTGTTCAACCAGTTTGCCCAGGGTGTGCCGGTCATCAATAACTTTGGTTTCATTCCCGGCTCAATCATGTCCTCGCTGGCGATCGTGCTTTCCATGACCGCAGGCACGATGTTCGCTATCTGGTTGGGTGAATTGATCTCGGAATACGGTATTCGTAACCAGGGTCTGTCTTTGATCATCTTCGCAGGTATCGTATCTCGTCTGCCGGCCTCTATTATGAGCATCCTGGCAGACCGTGAAAACTGGTGGATTTTGCTGATACTATCCCTGATCATCACTACCGCGACGATCTTTGCCATCGTTTTTGTGCAACAAGGTCGGCGCAACATCCCGGTGATGTATCCTGGACGGCGTGTTGGCAACCGAATGTCGATGCCAGTGAAAGGTACTCTCCCTTTGATGGTCAACATGGCAGGCATGATCCCGCTGATCTTCGCCCAGGCATTGTTGACCTTCCCGGCGATTGTTGCCAGCTTCTTCACCTACTCGCAAACTGAGTGGGTGAGAAATGTTGCAGCAAAAACCTCCGAGCTCTTTGGCGGAACCAGCGATTTCTATCAAGTCATGTATTTCTTGATGGTTGTAGGCTTTACGTTCTTCTATGCAAATGTGCTGTTTACACAACAGAACTACGGCGAGAACCTGAAGCGTATCGGTGCGCAAATCCCGGGTGTCACCCGCGGCGCACCCACCCAACGTTACTTGAATAAGGTGTTGAGCCGCATCACACTTCCCGGCGCACTGTTCCTGGGTATTGTAGCGATCTTGCCCTGGTTGTTGGGTTTGATCATCCCGCTTGGTAACAGCGGCAACTTGCTCCTCGTACAATCTGCTGGCTTGTTGATTGTTGTCGGTGTGGTGCGCGATGCGTTCTTTAACATCGAAGCAGAGTTGAAACTGCACGGTTACGACGATTCGCTGCTTGTTCGATAGAGGATATGCACATGGCACGTTACTATGTTCTTCTTGGACCCCCTGGAGCAGGAAAAGGAACACAGGCACAGCTTGTTTCCGGTAAGTTGGGATTGCCTCATATCTCATCTGGAGATCTTTTCCGAGATCATTTGAAAAACCAAACGGAATTAGGCAAAGTCGCCAAGGGATATATGGACCGCGGAGAGCTGGTGCCTGATGATGTGACGATTTCTATGATCCGTGAGCGGTTATCGCGCGCTGATTGTAAAAATGGCGCCTTGCTGGATGGTTTTCCGCGGACACCCGCTCAGGCGGTTGCCTTGGACGAACTGCTCAGCCAGCTTGGCGGCAAAATCGATGGGGTACCCTACATCAAAGTCGATTCAGAAGTCTTAATCGAACGATTGTCGGGGCGCTGGACTTGCCGGACGCAAGGGCATGTATTTCATCAGAAATACAATCCCCCTAAGCAGGCTGGAATTTGCGATATCGACGGCTCCGAGCTTTACCAGCGAGAAGATGATAAGGCAGAAACCGTGAGAAACCGCATCCAGGTATACTTTAACCAAACGATGCCTTTAATTGAGTTCTACCGCCAGGCTGGAGTGTTACTCGAGGTGAATGGCGAGCTC
The DNA here is from genome assembly GCA_964614855.1 of uncultured Anaerolineaceae bacterium. GTDB lineage: Bacteria > Chloroflexota > Anaerolineae > Anaerolineales > UBA4823 > CAWJHE01. The sequence continues at coordinate 11,559 of CAZTMX010000013.1, forward strand.
TCGATAGAGGAAGTATCGAAAGTAATCCTGGCTGCATTAGATGTGAAAGCGTAACGCAGTATGTCTTGGGATCGTGATGTTGTAATCAAGAGCGAAGCTGAGCTGGTTTCCATGCGGGAAGCTGGCAGGTTGAATGCTCTGGCTTTAGCTACGGTGCGTGGGTTGGTGCAACCGGGTATCACCACAGCAGAGCTGGATAAAGCTGCTGAAGATGTTATCCGTAAGCACGGTGGTGTGCCTATCTTCAAGGGCTACCCCGGCGCCTATCCATACCCGGCAACATTGACGATCAGCATTAATGAGGAACTGGTCCACGGTATCCCTGGAAAGCGCCAGTTGAAAGAAGGCGATATCGTTTCCGTTGATTGTGGAACCCTTCTCGATGGATTTGTGGGAGATTCAGCCTTCACAATGGGGGTCGGCGAGATTTCCCCGCTTGCCGAGAGGCTTTTATGGGTGACGGAGCAATCGCTTTACGTAGGGATTGATAAAATGCGGCCAGGAAATCGTACTGGTGATGTTTCATCGGCTATCCAGCAATTTGTTGAAAGCCAGGGGTTCTATGTGACGCGTGAGTATACGGGTCATGGCGTAGGTCGAAAAATGCATGAAGGTCCGCAGGTACCCAATTACGGCACCCCAGGGCGAGGCATGCTTCTGCGACCGGGTTTGACTATAGCGATTGAACCCATGGTCCTGGTTGGCACACAATATACAAAGGTACAACCTGACCAGTGGACAGTGGTATCAGCCGATGGTTCGTTAACAGCTCACTTTGAACATTCTGTGGCAGTAACACAGGGTGATCCGATGATATTGACTCTGCAATAAATGGTCAAATAATCACGGAAAAAGACTGGACGAACAGGTATGTATTTAGTATAATAGAGACTTTGGCTGGACTGAATCCTGCGGTTTCCTAACTCTGGATGGACAACAGCCTCTAAGGAGAGAAGTTATCATGAAAGTATCATCATCGATAAAGAAGCGCTGTGCAAACTGTAAAATTGTCAAACGAAAAGGTGTTTTGTTTGTAATTTGTGAAAACCCAAAGCATAAGCAGAGGCAGGGATAGGTAATTATGGCACGTATTGAAGGCGTCGATTTACCACGCAATAAGCGAATTGAAGTTGGTTTAACCTACCTTTACGGTATTGGCTTGCCGCATGCCCATGAAATCCTGGCAGCGACAAAGGTCAACCCGGATACGCGGGTCAAAGACCTGACGGACACTGAAGTAAACACACTGCGTGACTTCATCGTTTCTCACTACAAAGTGGAAGGTGATTTACGCCGTGAGGTTCAGTTGAACATTAAACGGCTGATCGAAATCGGTAGTTACCGTGGGCTACGTCACCGCCGCAACCTGCCGGTGAGAGGTCAGCGAACCCGCACCAATGCGCGCACCAGCAAAGGCCCGAAGAAGACGGTTGCCGGTCGCGGTCGTCGCCGTGGCGGTAAGAAATAATTTTCTGTTTCTTCGATCCAGATTTTTCCGGATACTCCTTGAAGGCTGCAGGATACATACTTCTGGATTGGGTACCTTCCTCCCAGCGGCTATCTGGAATGAGTAAGCAGCAGCACGCATGAGTGTAAGAAACAGATTATTCGCAATCAAGTTGAATTGCAGAGAGGTGCTATGGCTCAAAGTGTAAGATCAGCACGCCGTAAGGGTAGTGCGAAAAAAACAAAGAGAATGCTGTCCTCAGGGCAGGTTCATGTATTCGCCACTTTTAATAATACAATTGTGACGGTTACAGATCCTCAAGGCAATACAGTGGCCTGGGGAAGTGCGGGCTCGGCTGGATTTAAGGGCTCGCGCAAGAGTACGCCATTTGCGGCCCGGCTGGCGACAGAACAGGCTATCAAGGCTGCAATGGCAATGGGATTGCAGGAAGTGGAATTGATCGTTAAAGGCCCTGGACCCGGTCGTGAATCAGCTATTCGCGCCGTGCAAACGATGGGTCTGAAAGTGACTTCCATTTCTGATATCACACCGGTTCCGCACAACGGCTGCCGGCCTCCCAAAAGACGCCGCGTGTAATAAATTTATCAGGAAGGATGAGGAAGAAATTATATGGCTAAGTATCGTGGGCCAGTTTGTAAATTGTGCCGGCGTGAAGGCGAAAAGCTTTTCTTGAAAGGTGAGCGCTGCTTCACACCAAAATGCTCTTTTGAGCGCAGAAGTTATGCTCCAGGGCAGCACGGCAAGAGCTCGCAGTTCCGCCGCCGGCGTGAATCTGACTATAACCGCCAGTTGCGCGCCAAGCAGAAAGCTCGCCGCGTATATGGTATCCTGGAACGTCAATTCCATCGTTACTATACTGTGGCGCTCGGCAGACGCGGTCTGACAGGTCTGAACCTGCTGCAGATCCTTGAATCCCGGTTAGATAATGTGATTTATCGCCTGGGATATGCCGACAGCCGCGCTCAGGCGCGTGTCCTGGTGACCCATGGTCATTTTTCTGTAAACGGCAGGCGTACCGATATCCCCTCGATGCTGATGGCTCAGGGTGATGTGGTGGAAGTGCGCAAGGAATCAACCCGCCGCACCTATTTCAAAGACCTGGCTGCTGCATCTGAAGATAAAAATGTACCCATGTGGTTAAGCCGTGATCTCAAGAATTTGTCGGGCACGATGATTCGCCTGCCCGAGCGTTCCGAGATTGATACAAACTTAAGCGAACAGTTGATCGTTGAGTACTACTCACGATAGTGAAAAACCCATTTGGTTGTGCAGCCGGGGAATTTCTGGCTGCCAACCAAAACGAAGTTCTGGGGATGAGGTGAACCGTGATCGGTTTGAGTAATATGGTAACGCCGAAGATTGAACGCGACGCAGAAGCGCGCAATTACGGCAAATTCGTCATCAGCCCGCTGGAGCGTGGTTATGGTATCACGCTGGGCAATGCCCTTCGCAGGGTATTGCTGTCCTCCCTAGAGGGCGCGGCGGTCACCTCCATTCGAATTGCTGATGTGCAACATGAATTTAGTGATATCCCCGGTGTACGTGAAGACGTTATCCGGGTGATGCTGCAAATCAAACAATTACGAATGAAACTTTACGATGTTGACAATGCCCGCCTGCATCTTGAAGTGCGTGGTAGCGGTGTTGTAACAGCAGGTGATATTATCACCCCACCCGAAGTCGAGATCATGAACCCTGATCTCTATCTTTTTACTGTGGATGATAATGATGCACACCTGGAAATCGAAATGACCGTCGAGCACGGAAGAGGGTATTCGCCAGCTGATGATCGATTAGGACGCTTGCCCATTGGCGAGCTGCCTGTAGATGCAATTTACAGCCCTGTACGCCGGGTAAATTGGGATGTCGCCTATGCCCGTGTCTTACAGAGTACGAACTTTGATAAGTTAATCATGGAAATCTGGACCGACGGCACGATTGGTCCAGAAGAGGCATTGAGCACTAGCGCCAAGCTGATCATTGACCACCTGCGTTATATTGCGGGTGTAAGCGAAGAATCACTGGCTGCCATCGCATTGGAAGAGGAAGAAAGCAGCCGCTTGACCAGTGAAATGATCGAAACACCGATCGAAAACCTGGATCTTTCGGTGCGTGTGTTCAACTCGTTGAAGCGGACCGGGATCACAACCGTAGGTGAAGTCCTTGAGCTGTTGGAGAAGGGCGACGAGGCTGTGATGTCCATCCGCAATTTTGGTGAAAAGAGCCTGGATGAGTTGCGTCAGAAGATGCGCGAGAAGGGCTATCTTAAAGATGGAATTGAAAACGAAGCGGAGTAATTAGCGATGCGACATAGAGTAGCTGGACGCATACTAGGCCGGAGCAGTGACGAACGCAAAGCCCTGCGGCGCAACCTGGTGAAACAACTGTTTGAACACGAGCGCATCAGCACCACCCGTGCAAAAGCACTGGCGGTCAGAGGGCAGGCAGAGCGTTTGATCACCCTGGCCAAACATGGAAATGAAGCGGGTGATGCCAAGATGGTTCATGCCCGCCGCCTGGCAGCAGCTCGCTTGAGCGATGCTGGTGCTGTGAAGAAATTATTTGATGATATCGCACCGCGATACCAGAACCGGCCGGGTGGCTACACCCGCATGGTCAAGCTGGGCCCTCGACAGGGGGATGCGGCTGAGATGGTAATTTTGGAGTTGGTTGAAGGTTAAGCGATAGCGGGCTGAAGGCGGCTCGACTATCATGGCACGTTACCAGGTTACACTTTCATACGATGGCACCGGGTTCTGCGGTTTTCAACGGCAGGCCAGGGACCGGAAGGGGCGTTCTTTACAGGCTGAATTCGAAGCAGCGTTGAGCCGTATTGGCTGGCAAGGAAAATCTATCCTGGCGGCTGGTAGGACAGACGCAGGTGTGCATGCAAAAGGCCAGGTTGTAACTTTTGATCTGGATTGGCGGCACTCGTCAGGGGATTTACGTGCTGCTTTGAACGCCAACCTTCCGCACAATATGGCAGTCATCACCGCAGCCCAGGTGGGCGAGAATTTTCACCCCCGTTATGATGCTCTTTCTCGCCTTTATCAATACCGGTTGTTCTGCCAGGAGACGCGTGATCCTTTGCGAGAACGTTTTTCCTGGCGTGTCTGGCCGGTAGTGGATTTTGAGTTGCTGCAAAATGCTGCCGGAAAATTGATCGGAACCTACGATTTCTCTGCTTTTGGCACCCCGCCCCGGGTCGGAGGCACTACAGTTCGTCAGGTTTTTCGTTCAATTTGGTCAAAAGAGCAAGATGTACTGCTTTACGAAGTCCAGGCAACCGCTTTTCTCACGCACATGGTGCGCAGGTTGGTGGGGTTTCAGGTGGCAGTTGCACAACGAAAACACCCCCTGGAACACCTGGAGCAGAAGTTATTGGGAGGAGAGCAGCCTCTGGTTAGGGAAATGGCTCCTCCAAACGGATTATGCCTGGCAGAAGTACATTATCCGGTTGCCAACAGTTTTGAAAGTGATCTGGAACAAGATTAGAAAATCATAGGTTTTACGGCGCAGGTCAGCGTGATTGCTGCCCAAAGCTGGATTGCGGAGAGATAAGCGTGGACAAGACTTATATACCAAAAGCTTCTGAGATATCCCAGGAATGGGTTCTTTTTGACGCCAATGAACAAAACCTGGGGCGTTTGGCAACACAAATTGCCAGCGTTCTCTTGGGTAAACATAAACCTCAGTTTACCCCAGGCATGGAAGTTGGCGATTTTGTGATTGTGATCAACTGCGAACGGGTGCAGGTGACCGGTAATAAGCTGGAAGAAAAGTTCTATTACCATCACTCAAATTACCCCAGCGGGATCAAGCAAATCAGCTTGCGCGAACAACTGCGAAAACACCCCGACCGTGTAATCCGCAGTGCTGTTTGGGGCATGCTGCCGCACAACAAGTACGGTCGCCAAGTTATTAAGAATTTAAAAGTATATGCTGGACCTGACCATCCGCACGAGGCGCAGCAGCCCAAACTGTGGGGTTCAGACAAGGAGTAAGATATGGCAGTACAATATTATGAGGGCATTGGACGACGCAAAGAAAGCACGGCTCGTGTGCGGGTTATGAGCGGCTCAGGCAAGTTCGTTGTTAACGAAAAAGCTGCGAGTGATTACTTTACCCGCCTGGGTGATATGGAAAATATCCTTTCGCCTCTCGCGCTGGCCGGTGAAAACAAGGAATTATTGGATATCACCGTTGTAGTGAAAGGCGGCGGCGTTTCCGGTCAGACGGATGCGGTTCGCCTTGGCGTGGCACGGGCATTGATCAAAATGAACCCGGATGTGCAGCCCACTTTGCGAAAAGGTGGCTTCCTGACACGTGATGCACGCATCAAGGAACGCAAGAAACCAGGTCTGAAGCGCGCTCGCAAGGCTCCTACCTACACCAAACGTTAAATTGTTATTTTCATCCTACGTAATGCGTATTTCGCAAAGTGTAATCACATAGGTTGCACAATGCGAGTTGCGCATTACGTTTTGCTTTAAGGAAGATGGCTTTATGGATACAAAACCCCAAATCAAAACCGGTATTACTCTGATGGGACTTGGGCCTGGAGATGCAGGGCTGCTGACGCGTGCTGCATGGCAAATCCTGGAACAAGCCACAGAGATTTACTTGCGCACACGCCAACACCCGGTTGTGGCCGATTTACCTGGTCACCTGGCTCTGCATGATTTTGATCACCTCTACACACAGGCTGAGACATTTGAGGAAGTCTATGAGCAGATCGTCCAACAGGTTTTGGAATTGGGGCGGCGACAACAAGGTGTGATCTATGCCGTCCCGGGGCACCCATTTGTCGCAGAGGCTACCGCACCGGAAATCGTTGCGCGTGCCAGGGATGAGGGGCTTCCTGTTAGAGTTATCGACGGTATCAGTTTCCTGGAGCCGACCTTTACAGCATTAACTTTGGATCCTTTTCCACAGTTGGTGGTGCTGGATGCCCTGGAATTGAGCAGCAGCCATGTGCCGCCATTTCCCACCCATATGCCAGTCCTGATCGCACAGATCTATTCACGCTCGGTGGCAAGCGATGTAAAACTGACGCTTAATGCGCTGTATCCCGACTTACACCCGGTCAAGCTTATCCACGGCGCTGGCACTTCGAAGCAAAAGGTGGAAGACCTGGCTTTGTACGAGATCGACCGCAGCCGCCAAACAGGTCTGCTAACCACGCTCTACCTGCCGCCTTTGGGACCGGGGACATCTTTTGAAGAATTCCTTGAGATTGTCGCTCGCCTCAGAGCGCCGGACGGTTGTCCGTGGGATAAAGAACAAACCCATAAGAGTCTGCGCTCGACAATGATCGAAGAAGCCTACGAAGTTTTGGATGCGCTGGATAGAGATGACCTCGAAAGCCTGAAAGAAGAGTTAGGGGATTTGTTGATGAATATCCTTCTGCAGGCGCAGATCGCCAGCGAAGAGGGCGAATTTACCATCGCCGATGTACTGCACGGCATTCATACGAAAATTGTGCGCCGCCATCCACATGTGTTTGGCGAAGTGGATGTCCACGACGTCAAGGGTGTCTTGTCAAATTGGGAAAAAATCAAGGCAGATGAGCGTGCTACCAACGGTAAAACCCACCTCAGCTTGTTGGATGGGGTGGCCATGGCGTTACCGGCGCTTATCCAGGCAGACCAGTACCAAAAACGCGCAGCACGTGTGGGGTTCGATTGGCCCGAGATCAAGGGCGTGTTGGATAAAATCCATGAAGAACTGGGTGAAGTACACCGGGCAAATGGAAACGATGAAATGCTGCATGAAATTGGGGATGTTTTATTTGCCGTGGTGAACTTGGCCCGCTGGCACAAAATTGATCCAGAAAGCGCCTTGCGCCAGGCAAATGCCCGCTTTAAAAAGCGCTTCAACTACATTGAAAAGGCAGCGCAAACGCAAAATCGCCAGCTAAGTGCTTTATCACTCGATGAGATGGAAGCCCTGTGGCAAGAGGCGAAAAAGTTCGATTAAACACCGCTTGACCAGCGCGCATAAATCGACATCGAGAGCAACCTGCTGGCGCTGCTTTCGACCAGGGCCAGTTCACCTGCTTCAACCTTGCCAGCCAGCCCCGCGGTCATCTCCTCAAGCGCATAAAATGCGCTCAAGGCTGAAGCGCGGATGGCATAAGCGGTGAGCACAATAAACAATGGGTGGTCACTCAATAATGACCGGCAGCTGCTAAGTAAAACCGGCAGCGATTCGAATAACTCCCACACCTGTCCCTGCGGGCCGCGCCCAAATTTCGGTGGGTCCAGGATGATGCCTTCATATTGGGAACCCCGGCGAACTTCGCGATTGACAAACTTAAAAGCATCGTCAACCAGCCAGCGAATGGGCTTTTCTGCCAGACCAGAAAGCTCCTGGTTTTCGCGTCCAAAAACGATGGCTTTTTTCGCTGCATCCACATGGGTCACGCGGGCGCCAGCTTTTGCCACTGCCAGGGATGCCATGCCGGTGTAGCCGAACAGATTCAATACCCTTGGGGGCTGGTTGGTTGCATCCTTCACAACACGCTGTGTCTGTTCTGCCATCCAGTCCCAATGGCTGGCCTGTTCTGGAAAGACGCCCATGTGCCTGGATCCGCTGGCATGAGCATAAAAGCGCAATCCCTTGTACTGCATCTCCCAAGAAGGCTCAACATTTTTGTGGAAATTCCAGGCGCCGCCGCTCTCTCCACCCGTGGGGATAAAGGTGGCGTGCGCAGCTTTCCACGCTTTTTCAGGTAAAGCCGGCATCCATACTGCCTGGTGCTCTGGGCGCACAAAAATATAGGATCCGTACCGTTCCAGCTTGGCGCCGCGACCGCTATCCAATAATTCGTAATCCGACCAGCCGGTTGAGCTGAGCAGGTTGATGGCTGGGGGTGTTTTGGGAAATTGTGTTGATTCTGTCATAGGACTATACTGGTGCGAAACGGGCTGTGAAATGTCTGAGCAGCGTAGGGGCGTACGTAAAGCGGTAGCCGCGTACCTGGTTCCTGTGCTTGTTGATTTTTACCAGTGTCTCGACAACATAATCTAGATGGCTTTGGGTATATACCCTGCGGGGCAAAGCCAGCCTCACCAACTCCAGGTTAGGGTAGCTGATTTTTCCACTGGTTGGGTCTGGGTAGGCAAACATTACCGAGCCAATTTCAACAGTACGGATGCCTCCTTGTAAATACAACTCGACGGACAATGCCTGGGCAGGAAATTGCTCTTGTGGGATATGCGGCAGAAACCTGCCGGCATCCAGGTACACAGCATGACCGCCCGGTGGTTCAACAATCGGAATCCCCTCTTCCAGAAGCCGGTTCGCCAGGTAAGCGGTTTGGCCCAGCCTGTATGCCAGGTACTGCTCGTCAAGTCCCTCGCGCAGCCCGACAGCCATCGCATCCAGGTCTCTACCCGCAAGCCCGCCGTATGTAGGAAAGCCTTCGCGTAAAATCAACTCATTGCAAGCTTGCTGGTAGAATTGCTTGTCATTCATGGCAAGAAAGCCGCCGATGTTGACGATGGCATCTTTCTTTGCGCTCATGGTTGCGCCATCTGCCAGGGCAAAGATCTCCCTGGCAATCTCCAGGGTGCTTTTATTCTGATAGCCCGGTTCTCGCATTTTTATAAAGTAAGCATTTTCTGCAAAACGGCAGGCGTCGATGAAAAATGGGATGCCGTACTTGCGGTACACTTCAGCCACCTGGCGCAGGTTCTCCAGCGAGACAGGCTGTCCTCCGCCAGCGTTGTTGGTGATGGTGATCAGACCCAGGGGGATGTTCTCAACCCCGGTTTGTTCGATGAAAGCAACCAGTTTTGGGATATCCATATTTCCCTTGAAAGGATGCTGATTGCCTGGGTCACTTGCTTCCGGGATTACCAAGTTTACCGGTCTGCCGCCGCGTGCCAATATATTCGCAAAGGTTGTGTCGAAATGCATGTTTGATGGAACATACTGGCCTTCTTTTACCAACAAAGCACTGAGGATATTCTCAGCAGCTCTTCCCTGGTGGGTTGGCACAAAATGGCGAAAGCCAAAAATCTCATCCATCACCAGCGCCAATCTTTGGAACGAGCGCGCCCCAGCGTAGGATTCATCTCCCTCCATCATTGCCGCCCATTGGCCCTGGCTCATAGCACCAGTGCCGCTGTCTGTCAACAGGTCGATAAACACATCTTGCGCCTGCAGGCTAAAAAGATTGTACCCTGCCAACTTCATCGCATCTTCTCGAGCATCCCGGTCGATTAACCGGATGGGTTCGACCATTTTGATGCGGAAAGGCTCTGGAGCATATTTTGTCATAGGGGATCTCCGTCTGCGTGCTGAATGTCTGGACTGGGATGGAATGAACTCCAGTGTAGCATGGAATAATTGGGAATCCAAGGAATTTCATCCATGATTTGGTGGATAAATATCCGGCATAACTGCTGAAGCCGTGAATAAAAGCCGAAGTTCTGTCATCATGTATAATTGGCGATTATGGCGATCAATCTCCGTCGATTTGTTGGATTGTTGCTCTTGCTGGTTTCCCTGGTGATGCTGCTCTGGAGCATCTGGCCTAATGCTGCGGTGACACACAAGCTTGAATTTTCTGGGCAAGATATGCAGGCGATCATCGAGCTCTCTTTGAACGGAAATTCGCAGTATGAATATCTTCCATACACACTCCAACTCTCCTGGCCGGAGAAAGCTCGCACAGGAGTAATCCAGGAAGTGAAGCTGGTCTTTGCAGCGCAAGAATACCAACATGAGCAGCCTTCAGCCAGCAAAGTGCGGACGCCAGGAGGGAGCCAGCCGGGTTCTCAAGTAGAGGAGCGTTCTCTTTTACTTGAGGCGCGACTGGAAGCGCCGAACCTTGTGGTTCTTCCCAGCGGGAATATCAGCCAGAAACTTGTTCCGAGCCAACCTGTAAATTTCAGTTGGCGCATCCAGCCACAGCAAGCGCAGGTTTACCGGGGTACTATTTGGGTATATCTGCGTCCCCTTGGAGATGAAGCTGATGCAAGCAAACGCCAGGTGCTCGCTGCGCATGAATTCTCCATAACGGGAATCCAATTCCTGGGTTTGAACAGCCTGGCGTTAAAATTATTGGGAAGTGTTGGCGCAGCGGTGGGTGCAGTCCTGGCATTGGACAAAATCGTCCTGGATCTTCTCTCAGCCATTCAGAAAAGGGCCAGCAAAAAAGAATAAACATGGAAAGAGGTCCGCTATGTTAGAAATTCACTCATTTGTCCTGGGGCCTTTTGCCACTAATGCCTACCTGGTTGCCGATACGCAAACCAACCGGGCGGTAGCCATCGATCCGGGCTGGGATGGGGCAGCGATGGCAAAAGTGCTGCAAAGCCGAGCCTGGAGGCTGGAGGCGGTGTGGTTAACGCATGCGCACTTTGACCATTTCGCCGGTGTTGCCGGACTCATAAAAACCCTGGGCAAAGATGCACCGGTGGCTTTGCATCCGGCGGATATGGCATTGTGGCAGGCCAATGGTGAAGCGCGTTCCTTTGGGATTCGGATTGATCCTGGTCCAGAACCCAGCATATCGCTGGAGCACCTGCAAGTGTTAACTGTGGGAGAGCAAGAGTTCCAGGTGCGCCACGCGCCGGGTCACACACCGGGGCATGTGATCTTCTACTGCCAAAGCAGCCAGCTTGCTTTTTGCGGGGATGTCATATTTCTGGATGGCATTGGGCGGACAGACTTTCCTGGCGGCAGCTACCCGGCGCTGCGCCAGAGCATTCAAGCCCAAATCCTGACCTTGCCTGATGACACACGTTTGCTGTGCGGACACGGGGACGAAACTAGCGTGGGCAGGGAGCGGGAATACAATCCCTTCCTTTATGAATAAAAAAGCTCCGGCTGCTGGAATACGACAGCCGGAGCTTTCTAAATCTTATTTGGCTTGATTACTTGGCGTAATCTACTGAGCGCGTCTCGCGGATAACGGTCACCTTAATTTGACCTGGATACTGCATGCTTTCTTCGATCGATTTGGCTACATTGCGCGCCATGCGGATGCTTTCCAAATCATCAATTTCTTCCGGCTTGACAAAAATGCGAATTTCCCGACCGGCTTGCAGGGCAAAGCTTTGCACAACGCCCTTCTGGTTGTTGGCGATTTCTTCCAGTGAGCGCACTCGCTTAAGATATTGATCCAGGCTTTCCCGCCGTGCCCCCGGCCTCGCCCCCGAGATAGCATCCGCCGCTTCGACAATCGCGGCTTCTACCGTGTCTTGATCCACTTCGTGGTGATGGGAGGCGATCGCATTGACCACTTTTGCTGGCAGACCATAGCGTTTTGCTATCTCTGCGCCAAGCTGGGCATGCGTGCCTTCCATGTTGTGGTCCACCGCTTTTCCCAGGTCGTGCAGCAGCGCGGCCATGCGGGCGGTTTCAACATCTGCGCCCAACTCGGTGGCAATAACCGCAGCAATCTTGGCGGTTTCAACGGCGTGGTAAAGCTGGTTTTGCCCGTAGGATGTGCGGTATTTCAGCCGGCCCAGGATTTTGATCACCTCTGGGTGCAAAGCGGGGACACCGGCTTCATAAATTGCCTGTTCTCCTGCCTCGATAATGCTGCGGTCGACTTCCTTTTGCTCGGCCTTCAGGACCTTCTCGATATGCGCCGGGTGGATACGCCCATCCTGGATCAACTTGGCCAGCGACCTGCGGGCCACTTCACGCCGCACCGGGTCAAAACAGGATATTGTGACGGCTTCGGGGGTGTCATCCACGATGACATCAACACCCGCAGCCTGTTCAAAGGCGTGGATATTGCGCCCGTTGCGCCCGATGATGCGCCCTTTCATTTCGTCGGATGGGATTTCGACGACTGAGGTTGTCACTTCGATCACATGCTCAGAAGCCACGCGCTGGATGGCAGCGGTGATCAGCTTGCGCGCCCGGTTGTCGCCTTCCTCGCGCGCTTCCTGTTCGATTTGGCGGATGATGCGGGCCATATCTGCGCGCGCATCTTTTTCAACGTCAGCCAGTAATATCGCCCGGGCTTCTTCTTCGGTCAGATTCGAAATGCGCTGTAATTCTTCCATTTCTTTGGCATGCAACTTTTCGATATCGTTAGCGCGTTTATCCAGGGCACTCTGGCGTTTGTTGATATTCTGCTCGCGCTTTTCCATGCGGTCCAGGCGGTTATCAAGTTCTTCACGGCGTTTTGTCAGGCGGTCTTCTTCTTTTGTCAGATCGTTGCGTTTGCGATCTATATCGCTTTCAGCTTTTTGCAGGACCTTTAGCGCCTGGTCGCGCGCCTGGATTTCCATCAGCCGTGCGGATTCTTTGGCTTCTTCAAGTAAGCGATCAGCTTCATCCTTTTTCTGTAACTTTGCTTTTTCAACCAGCCGTTCCTTGTATTTGGAACCCAGGTAGAGGCCAGCAGCAATTGAGATTGCGATCAGGATAAGCCCAATTGTTATTAATGTAGGAACAGTTAATGGAATACGCATTAGTAAACCCCTTCTTCCGGAATATTGTTGGTATGGTGGGTTTCGGACCAGAGCCGGGGGAGCGTAGAGGAGATTACCTCATACGTAAAGCCCCGTTGGTTGAGAAACCGGTATAGTTTCAGGCGAAATTCACTCCATTCCAGGTCTTTGTACCTGTTGGCGTGTTTCAGGCCTGCCTGGTAGGCCAATTCACCTTCGTCGATTTCTTGAAGCGCTTCATCGATCAAGGCTTCCCCCACACCGCGCTGGCGTAATTCGTAGACCAGGGCTCGGCGGCCGCGCGGACGCAGTGCGCTGCGGTTTTCGATCCAGGCTTCGGTGAAACGTGCATCATCCACCCAGCCGTTCGACTTGAGCCGCTCGATAATCACCTCGGCTGCCTCTTCGGAAAGCTCGTATTCAGCCAGCTTGCGCCGGATTTCATCCTGTGTCCTCGGCCTGTAGCTGAGCAAGTTGAGAATTTTTTGATAGGCCTTCTCTTGCTCGTCTTCAGACCTGAGCCTGGCGATTTTCTCGTCATCGATATCCTGACCTACTTCAAGCCAGGCTGCAGTGATGCGCTGCAAGCTAAATGCGTATTCGCCGTCCAGGAATATGTTCACCCGTTGTGGGTTGCGTTTTTGTGCGGTTAGCGCAGTTATACGATGTTCCATCGTCCAAAAACCCGTTCTTAAAAAATAAAACCATGATCCTGCCAGATGGGACCATGGCCGTGAAATTAACTCGATTGATCTCAGTTGTGGACTTTGTCCCTTACCAAGAGGAGAATCAGTCATTCGATAGAATTAGGCCGATTCCGCCCTGGGAAGGGTCAAAAATCTGTATCGCTATTGAAAGTTGGTTATGTCATATAACCAGTCATCACCAGATTTTCCCGACATCAGCCCTATCTGTTTAATAAATAAGGGCTGTACTCTCACCAGTGCAATCCATCTTCCGAGATCGGATAGTTAAAAAGCTACACGTAAAAACCGCGCTGCTTATTCACGCCTTGGCCGCCAATAATGGATAAATAAAATTTGCGGCAGGAAATAACTTTTGGCGAATTTCCTGGGTAATCTGCCGGCTCAGGGTGGGGTTGCCTTTCAGAAAATCGATGCTTAGTGAATGACTTTCACCAAGCTTCAGGTCTCTGTAGGAGTAGCAACTTGTCTCACACTGGATTACAGCTAGCTGAACGCCAAGATCTAAAAGCTCGCCTTGCTTATTAATTCCATTATTATACATTATATCAAGTTTATGAGAAGGACGACAATAGGCAAATCCGTTCTTTAATATTCGGATATTTACTTTTTCTCCGATTGCCTGGTTTTTGTTGAGTATTAAAGCATGCGGGGTCAGTTGCAGCCGGGTGGCAGCGTGTAATTTCAGCGCCAGCCGGGCGGTGTTTTTTGCCAGGTTGTGATAAACGCTGCCGCTGCGCCTGGGGAATTCTGTGTTGCTTACCAGTAAGATTACCTGGTGCTTTTCTAAAACCGGCTTCAAGCGGCTAAGGAAGTGTGCAAACAGCTCGTCATCTTCTTCTGGCTGAGGATCAACGGCGAGGTCAATGGGGTCGCCGCTCCGCACCAATGCGCCCAGGCTGTCCAAAACGATAAGCTGGATGCTTCCGCTGCGAGCGAAGGTTTCAATCATATCCAGCACGGTCTCCAGGTTGTTGGATTGCGCGATGAAAACGTGATCGTTGTCCACACCGCAAGCCTGCACATATGACAGTGTCAGACCCAAGTCGGCGTCAAAGTAGGCGCAGAATTCACCTGCCTGGCTGGCTTCTGCCAGGATGCTCAGGCAAAGTGAGGTTTTCCCGCTTGAGTCGGGGCCGGTTATCTCAACCACCTGCCCGCGCACCAGACCTCCCAGGATCAACGCTTGATCCAGGAAAAGCGAGCCTGTTGAAAGAATGTCGCTTGCATGCTGAGCGATGTTGCTACCTCCAGAGGGGGTGATTTCCCAATCAATCCCTGATTTAGTTTACAAGATTCTATGCTCACTGGCAAGATCAGCGAGCAAAAAAACAACCTGTAGCGTATAATTTATATCAACAAATAATCCACCAGAAAGGATGAGGGAGATGACGAAAATCACGCGTGAAGATGCACTGGAATACCATCGTCTGGATGGCAAACCTGGTAAGGTAGCTATTGTGCCAACCAAGCCAATGGCGACACAGAGAGACCTGGGATTGGCTTATACGCCTGGTGTCGCCGTCCCTGTGCTGGAGATAGAAAAAGACCCGGACCTGGCATATGAATACACCTCCAAGGGTAACCTGGTTGCTGTGGTTTCAAATGGCACAGCGATTCTTGGGTTAGGGGATCGCGGCGCCCTGGCGAGCAAGCCTGTGATGGAAGGCAAAGGCGTGCTCTTCAAGAAGTTTGCCGATGTGGATGTCTTTGATATTGAGCTCAACTCGCATGATCCGGAAGTCATCATCCAGGTGGTGGCTGCGATCTCGCCGACTTTTGGTGGAATCAACCTGGAAGATATCAAAGCGCCGGAGTGTTTTTATGTTGAGGAGACGCTCAAGGCCATGTTGGATATCCCGGTGTTTCATGACGACCAGCACGGCACAGCCATCATTTCTGGGGCAGCGTTGGTGAATGCTGTTGAAATCGTGGGGAAAAAACTGGAGGATGTCCGTATTACCATCTCGGGCGCGGGCGCTTCGGCAATATCCTGCGCGGAGCTGGCAATCCACTTGGGTGTGCGGCGCGAACATGTCACCCTGGTCGATTCGCGCGGGGTGGTCTATCGAGGTCGTACCCAGGGGATGAATAAATACAAGGAGCGCCTGGCGGTGGATACCGACCGGCGCACGTTGGCGGATGCTGTGCGCGGGGCGGATGTATTCTACGGCCTCTCGGTGGCGGATATCCTTACAGAAGAGATGGTGAAAACCATGGCTGAGAGCCCATTGATCTTTGCCATGGCGAACCCCGATCCGGAGATCAAATATGAACTGGCGCGGGCCGCGCGCCCGGATGCCATCGTGGCTACGGGTCGCTCCGATTACCCCAACCAGATCAACAATGTCTTGGGGTTCCCCTTCATCTTCCGCGGCGCCCTGGATGTACGCGCCAAAGCGATCAATGAAGAAATGAAGGTGGCCGCTTCCAAAGCCCTGGCGCAGCTTACACGTGAAGATGTACCGGATAGCGTACTGCGCGCCTATGGGCTTGAAAGCCTGAAGTTTGGCCCGGAATACATTATTCCAAAACCACTAGATCCGCGTGTGATGTTGTGGGAATCGCCGGCGGTCGCCAAAGCTGCCATGGAAACCGGTGTGGCCAGGAAGACGATCGATATCGATGAGTATAAGGAACAATTGGCTTTCCGCCTGGCTAAAGATGAGCAGGTGCGCCACTTCATTCTGCACCAGGCACAAAAATGCGAACCGAAGAAACGGGTCGTATTCGCCGAGGGAGAAGAAGCGAAAATCCTACGAGCGGCAGCACAGATTGCAGGCGATGGGATTGGCGATGTGATCCTGATTGGTCGGGAAGAAGTCATCCAGGATAAGATGAAGACTTTAGGATTGGATTGCAAACCCAGCATAGTCAA
>CAZTMX010000014.1:0-26155 GCA_964614855.1 uncultured Anaerolineaceae bacterium
GGAAAGAAGCCATCATCACCCCTTTGGTCCGCGCATCAGGATATTCCGCCATCCTCTTTGTAATCTTGATTTTTTATTTTTTACTCAGCGAAGGCTTGCCTGCCCTTGTACAGGTGCCGGTTTCCGATCTATTCGGCTCACGCTGGTATCCCATCGAAGAGTATTACGGTCTGCTGCCGCTGATCGGCGGGTCTTTGATGGTGACCCTGGGCGCTACTCTGATTGCCATGCCGATCGGCATCTGCACTGCAGTCTTTATTGCTGAGGTTGCCCCCCGCTGGGTGCGCGAAGTCCTTAAACCCCTGGTTGAAGTGCTGGCCGGCATTCCATCGGTTGTATTGGGTTTTTTGGGGATCATGGTACTGGCGCCAAACCTGCGCCGGATACTGGATTTACCCACCGGGTTAACCGCCTTTGCCGGCGCTATCCTGCTGGCAGCCATTTCCATCCCAACCATCGTCTCGGTGGCTGAAGATGCCCTGGATGCGGTGCCGCGCTCCTATCGCGACGCTTCGTTGGCTCTGGGGGTTACCGAATGGCAAACGATCTGGAATGTCACCCTGCCGGCTGCACGCTCGGGCGTGTTGACGGCAGTGATGCTGGGGATCGGGCGCTCGATCGGCGAGACGATGACGGTGATGATGGTCACCGGCAATGCCGCAGTGCTGCCATTTGCACCCAAGTATTTGTTTATGCCCGTGCGTACCATGACCGCCACCATCGCAGCCGAAATGGGTGAAGTGGCAACCGGCAGCACCCACTACCATGTGCTCTTTTTGATCGGCATTGTGCTTTTTCTGATCTCGCTAGTGGTGAATATCACTGCCTCCGCCGTGGTATTTCGCCAGAGCAAGCGGTCGGAACGCATTCTCTCCTGAGCAGCTTATGAACAAAGCGCCAACCTCCCTTATCTCACGCCACACCATCCAGCGCCTGGGTTTTACCGGTCTGAGCCTGATCACACTGGTTACCGTCATCCCCATCATCTGGATCATCTTTCAGATCATCAGCCAGGGAGCGCCTGCTTTTAGCTGGGAATTCTTGAGTGGGTTTCCCTCCGACGGGATGCGCAAAGGCGGCATCTTACCTGCAATCATCGGCACCCTGTACCTGACGATCGGAACAGCCATCTTTTCAGTACCCCTGGGTATTGGCGCAGCCATTTACCTGTCTGAATATGCTTCAGATAGCTTGCTGACTCGCACAATCCGCCTGGCAATCATCAACCTGGCGGGCATCCCCTCGGTGGTTTACGGGTTGTTTGGGTTGGGGCTGTTTGTGCTCTTTCTAAACTTCGGCACCAGCATCCTGGCGGCATCGCTTACCCTCTCGATCATGACCTTACCGGTGATCATCAGTACAACAGAAGAAGCGCTGCGCGCCGTACCCAATTCTTTTCGTGTGGTGAGCATTTCACTCGGCGCAACCCGCTGGCAGACCATCCGCCGCATCGTCCTGCCTGAAGCCATCCCAGGCATTCTAACCGGGGTCATCCTTGGATTGGAGCGCGCAGCAGGAGAAACTGCACCCATCCTGTTTACCGGTGCATCATTTTTCCTTCCGCAATTACCAGGGTCACCCATGGATGCCACCATGGCGCTGCCGTATCACCTGTTTGTTATCTCCACTTCGGTACCGGGGATGCCGGTTTCCATTCAATACGGCACAGCATTGGTGCTGCTGATCTTTGTTTTGAGTATGAATATGCTGGCAACCGTAATTCGTTCGCGCGCCCGTGCACGCAGGCAGTGGTAAGGGTATGATGACTGCACAAAACGGCAACAAGATTGTGATTGAAAACCTGACGCTGACCTACTCAGATGGCGCCGAGTCATTGCGCAATATCAACTTAAATATCCCTGCCCATGCCATCTCCGTCCTTTTTGGGCCTGCAGGCGGAGGAAAATCCTCCTTGCTGCGTTTGCTCAATCGTCTGAACGACCTGGCAGATGTGGTGAAGTGTGAAGGCCGGATATTGCTCAGCGGTCAGGACGGCAGTGTAATCGATGTACTGGACAAAGGGACAGATGTCATCCAGTTGCGTCGGCGGGTTGGCATGGTGTTTGCCAGGCCAATTGTTCTACCCTTGAGCATTCGCGGCAACCTGACCTATTCTCTGGAACTGGCAGGCATTCGTAATCAAGGCGTACTGGATGAGACTGTCGAACGCACGCTGAAACAGGCCGTCTTGTGGGATGAAGTTAAGGACAGGTTGGATGACCCGGCTGTGGCACTTTCCGGCGGGCAACAGCAGCGGCTGTGCCTGGCGCGCAGCCTGGCACTGGAGCCTGAAGTGATCTTGCTGGATGAACCGACATCGGGGCTGGATCCCATTTCAACCAGCAAAGTGGAAGACACCTTACAGGAACTTAAGAAGGACTTCACCATCATATTGGTACCACACTCGGTACAGCAGGCAGCCCGCGTGGCCGATTTTTCAGCCTTCTTCCTGCAAGGCGAATTGGTGGAAGCGGCATCGGGTCATAAGCTATTTGTCAACCCCAGCGACAAGAGAACACAGGATTATGTAGAAGGGCGCTTTGGCTAGTATGACGGAAAAAATCCTGGTGATTGAAGATGAGCCCGCCCTGCAAGAAACGTTGAAATACAATTTGAAAAGACAGGGGTACGATGTGCAGGTCGCCGCAGATGGAGAGAAGGGCATCGCACAGGCGCGAAAATTTCACCCGCACCTGATCCTTTTGGATGTTATGCTGCCGGTGATGGATGGTTTTGAAGTGTGCCGTGTTTTAAGACAGGAGATGAACACACCCATCCTGATGCTCACTGCGAAAGATGATGAGATCGACCGTGTCATCGGTTTGGAACTCGGCGCCGATGACTACATCACAAAACCTTTCAGCATGCGTGAGCTGCTGGCACGGGTAAAAGCTCAGTTACGCCGTATGCGCTTGATCCGCGAAGAAATGGAAAGCAATTTGGAGCATGAGAAGGAAACTCTGAACTTTGGCAATCTGTCTTTGGATCTTAGCCGCAGGGAAGCATCCCTTGACCAGCAGCCGTTATCGCTTAAACCAAAGGAATACGAGCTGCTGCTCTTCCTGGCACAGCACCGGGGCCAGGCGCTTTCGAGGGAGTTGATCTTGGAACGTGTTTGGGGTTGGGATTTCAGCGGCGGCAGTCGCTCGGTAGATGTACATGTGCGCTGGTTGCGCGAAAAAATTGAGATTAACCCGGCTGAACCTGCACGGATCGTAACCGTGCGCGGCACGGGTTATCGATTTGAGGGCTAATGTTACGCAGTATTCGCTGGCAAATTGCAGTACCGTATGTAATCCTGATCGTGGTAGTCATGGCCGGGCTGGGACTATACGTTTCAAACCTCAGTCGCCAAACCTACTTGAACGACCTGGACAGGGAATTGGGTTCAGAAGCCAACCTGCTCGCCAACCTGGTGAGACCCGAGTTATTGAGCAAAACAGCTCCTGAAACTCTGGATGAGATCAGCAAAACCTGGTCGGAGCTGCTGGACAAACGAGTGACGATCATCCGCGCCGACGGTGTGGTGATCGGGGAATCGGACGATGAGCGCGAAAAAATGGATAACCACATCGCGCGCCCCGAGATCATTGAAGCGCAGAAATCCGGTGAGGGCTCAAGCACACGTTACAGCCAGTCTCTTGGCGATTTTCTTTTATACAAGGCATATTCAGTTAAAGAACAGGACGCAACCATTGGTTACATTCGCCTGGCAGTGCCCCTGAAAACCGTACAAGATAATATTGCGCGGCTTCAGCGCACCATCGCCCTGGCAGCATTTCTGGCGTCCCTGCTTTCCATTATCCTGGCTGTGGTGATCGCCAACCGCTCTATCCAGCCGCTGAGGCAATTGACACAGGCTGTGCAGAAAATTGCCGCAGGCGAAACAAATATCACCAGGCTGCCGGAACAAATCGACCGGCTAACGCAAGATGAAATCGGACAGCTCACCCATGCGTTTAATGCCATGTCAGTACGCTTGCAAAACCAGATCAGCGCGCTGGAGAGCGAGCGCAGTAAGTCAGCTGCCGTATTGAGTATGATGACGGATGGCGTGCTGATCGTCGATGCCCAGTCCACTGTGCACTATATCAACCCTGCTGCGGAAAAGATGTTTGGGGTGAAGAGCCAGGATGTTTTGAAACGTTCACTGGCAGCAGCATTGCGGCACCATCAAATTATCGATCTCTTCAACCGCTGTCAGGAAAAGGGAGATGGGCAGGAAGCGACGCTCGAGCTATCTCCACGAAACCTTTATCTATATGCCATAGCCACGCCGTTAGGCCAGGCGCTGCCAGGCAGCATGCTTTTGCTCTTCCAGGATCTTTCCAGGATGAAAAAGCTGGAGACAGTACGACAGGATTTCATCAGCAACATTTCGCATGAATTGCGCACGCCCCTGGCCTCCCTCAAAGCATTAACCGAGACATTGCGCGACGGTGCTCTGGAAGACCCCCCGGCTGCGAAACGGTTTCTGGAACACATGGAAATCGAAGTGGATGCCCTCAGCCAGATTGTTTCTGAATTACTGGAACTTTCGCGCATCGAATCAGGCCGTGTGCCGTTGAAATTGGAAAGTGTAAATCCCGCCGCCCTGGTTGGTTCCGTTTTGGAGCGCATGCGCATGCAAGCAGAACGCGCAGGCCTGTCCTTGACAAGCGAAGTAGCAGAAAGTATATCCCAGGTAATGGTTGATATGCCGCGCATGGAGCAGGTATTGACAAACCTGCTTCACAATGCCATCAAATTTACCCCTAAAGGGGGAAGCGTCCACATAAGCGCCAAACAAGAAGGGAATCTGGTTGTTTTTGCTGTCAAGGATACCGGTGTTGGTATCCCCGCGATTGACCTGACGCGCATCTTCGAGCGTTTTTACAAAACCGACCGCGCTCGCTCGGGAGGCGGCGCAGGTTTGGGGTTGGCAATCGCACGCCATCTGGTTGAAGCCCACGGCGGAAAAATCTGGGTCGAAAGTGTAGAAGGCGAAGGATCGACTTTTTCCTTAACGATCCCTGCTGTGTAATGGGAGGCATAAATGCCTCCGTTAATCATTTGTTTACAAACCAATGACAATCTGTTAAACACGCCTTGCTGCGGCGTTAAACACCAACAGGTATACTCTCCTCTATGAATAATAAAACTAATTTCTATTGGAGGAGATTTATGTTCAAAAATATCGCACGAACGCTGCCCATCATGTTGGCAGCCGCAATTTTGTTTAGCGCCTGTGCACCCGCACAGACAACCGCTGTCGTTGTTACTGAGGCAGCCCCCATGACAACCGAGGCTCCAGCAGTTGCAGAAGCCCCAGCCGTTACCGAAGCTCCAGTTGTTGCCGAGGCGCCCGCTGCTGAGGCCCCGGCAGCCGGGGTTGGTCTTTTACCCGCAGTGGATCCCATGGCAGTGAGTGGGGATATCATCATGGCCGGCAGCTCCACCGTCTTCCCCCTGGCGGAGCGCATGGCTGAGCGTTTCAATGAAGAAGGTTTTGCAGGGAATGTAACCATCGACAGCATCGGCTCCGGTGCAGGTTTCGAGCGCTTCTGCACCGCTGGTGAAAGCGATATCGCCAATGCCAGCCGGGCGATCAAGGAAGAAGAAATCGCCAACTGCGCAAGCATTGGTCGTACCCCCATCGAATTTCGTGTCGGCACCGATGCCCTGGCCATTGTGGTCAGCTCTGAAAACGACTTTCTAACTGATGTCACCCTGGAACAGCTGGCGCAGATCTTTTCCAACGCTGAGAAATGGTCGGATGTCGATCCTTCCTGGCCTGCTGAGAGCATCCTGCGCTTCAGTCCTGGCACCGACTCCGGCACATTCGATTACTTTGTGGAAGAGGTCTTTGACGAAGACGAAGCCCCCCTGCTGAACGCTGCCAACCTGCAGCTCAGCGAAGACGACAATGTGCTTGTCCAGGGCGTTGTAGGCAGCCCCTATGCGATCGGGTACTTTGGCTTTGCTTATTACCAGGAGAACGCAGATAAACTCAAAGCGGTCTCCCTGGAAGGCATCGCCCCTACTGCGGAGAGTGCAGAGAGCAGCGAATATCCACTGGCGCGCCCGCTGTTCATCTACTCCGATGCTTCCATCCTGAAAGCGAAACCGCAGGTGGCCGCCTTTATCAACTTCTTCCTTTCTTTTGTGAATGAAGAAATCCTGGATGTGGGCTACTTCCCCGCCAGCGATGAAGCACTTACCGCTGCCCAACAGGCCTGGGTTGACGGTATGAAATAGGATTTTTCCGAAAGACCTGCCCTGTGCCAAACACTTGCAGGGCAGGTCTTTCAATGGAAAAACATTTGACGAGGCACAATGGGTCAAACCCAAAACAACTTTTCCAATTCGCTTACACCCGATTTGCGCAAGCGCCCAAGGAGAAAAGAAAGCCTGATCCAGGGATTTCTTTTTTTCTGCAGAGCTGTCTCCATTCTAACCACTACCGGGATCGTCTATGAGCTGGCTAAGGAAGCCTGGTTGTTTTTTAGCAGCCCAGAAGTCTCCCTGGTTAGTTTTTTCACCGGCATCAAGTGGCAACCGCAAATTTTGGAATTCGGCGTTTGGCCGCTGGTAACAGCCACTTTGATGACCACCAGCATCGCTATGGCGATTGCCTTACCGCTCGGCCTGGGTGTGGCGATCTACTTGAGTGAATATGCCGCACCGCGCACTCGAAATGTCCTCAAACCTATTTTGGAAGTGCTGGCTGGCGTGCCCACGGTGGTGTATGGCTACTTTGCACTGACCTTTATGACGCCGCTCCTGCGTTCCATCTTTGGACGGGATGTGGTGGAGATCTATAACACTGCTTCTGCCGGGTTGGTGATGGGTATATTGATTTTGCCGTTGATCAGCTCGATGAGCGAGGATGCCTTAAGTGCGGTGCCGCGTTCCTTGCGAGAAGCTGCTTATGGTCTTGGAGCAACAAAACTGGAAGTGGCGGTCAAAATTGTGACACCTGCAGCCATCTCCGGCATATCGGCTGCCTTTATCATCGGTATCTCGCGCGCCATCGGCGAGACAATGATCGTTGCCATTGCTGCCGGTGCAGGGCCAAATTTCACATTGAACCCATTTCGCGCCGCAGAAACGATGACCGGCCATATTGTGCGCATCAGCGGCGGCGATCTGAGTTACGACACTCTGGATTACAACAGCCTGTTTGCCATTGGTCTGCTGCTCTTTAGCCTCACCATGGTGTTGAATATTATCAGCCAAAGAATTGTACGGCGTTTTCGTGAGGTGTACGATTGATGGATAGTATCGATATCACGACCCAAGGGAAACCAGTTTCCAACCTGCCCCGCAGACAGCGAACAGGAAAAATGTGGCAGGTTGTTTTTATGGCTTCTACCCTGGTGGGCATCATCACGCTCATTGCACTGCTGGCTTCGGTGATCAACCAATCTTTCGGATATGTAGCCCTGGAAAACAAGGTCGATCCCGACAGCCTGGCGGTAAACGGTGTGCCGCTGCATGAACTGCCGAAAGAAGAATTACTGCGCATCCTCAAAGAAAACATCTCAGCGGGGCTCTTTCGCCGCTACGAAACAGAAAAACCTTTCCAGGAACGAGAGGCGGAAGAGATTTTGCTGTTGATCGAAGAAAAAGTGATCGAACCAGAGATCATCAATACCTGGCTGCTGAATGAATCCATCCTGAACGCACAGAACATTCGCACTCAATTGGCTGAAACCAACCCCAAAGCCGAACTGGTTTTCCGCTCTTGGGTGAACTCAAATATGCTGCGAAACCCACAGTCCAGCCAACCTTTAAGCGCAGGGGTGCGCACTGCAATTTTGGGTTCCTTATGGACGATCGCGGTCACCATCTTATTTGCCTTCCCCATTGGTGTTGGCGCAGCCATATACCTGGAAGAATATGCCAGCGAAAACCTGGTGAACGGCATCATCCGCACAAATATCAATAACCTGGCCGGGGTGCCGTCGATCATCTACGGTATGCTTGGTCTGGCGATCTTTGTGCGCACGCTGGAGCCGCTGACCAGCGGTGTGGCGCTGGGGTTCGCCGCACCTGGTACTGCCAATGGGCGCACAATCCTGTCCGCCGGGCTGACGCTGGGACTGCTGATCTTGCCACTGCTGATTATCAACGCACAAGAATCCATCCGGGCTGTGCCAATTTCAATACGCCAGGCCAGTTACGGCCTGGGCGCTACCCGCTGGCAGACGGTGTGGCACCATGTGCTGCCCAACGCCATGCCTGGGATTCTCACCGGAACAATCCTGTCAATCTCGCGCGCTATCGGGGAAACAGCTCCCCTGGTGGTGGTTGGCGCAGCCACATTTATTTCTTTTGATCCAGACGGCTTATTTTCAAAGTTTACAACCTTACCCATACAGATTTACCAGTGGACCGCCCGGCCGCAGGCGGAGTTCCGCCACCTGGCAGCAGGGGCGATCTTGATCCTGCTGCTCCTGCTGCTCAGCCTCAATGCTACAGCCATTTTGATGCGCAACCGCCTGCAGAAGAAGATATAGGGAATGGATGAAACATCCCATCCCTTTTTTCGTACACTGTATTGAACTAAGTTTTAGGAAGAATGAATTATGTCAACATCACCGAATCTGATCTCACCAGCCGCCGCCAGGGCACAGCCCACTTCCAACGGTAAGTTCGCCCTGCAAGTAAACGATCTAAACGTCTTCTACGGGCAATTTCAGGCGGTAAAAAATGTCAGTTTGAATATTGAAGAAAGAAAAATCACTGCCATGATCGGACCTTCTGGCTGCGGGAAGAGCACCGTGTTGCGAGCCTTCAACCGCATGAACGACCTGGTACCCTCTGCCCGTGTCGAAGGGCGTGTGCTTTTTCAGAACCAGGATATCTACCAACCAGATATTGATCCAGTGGAAGTAAGAAAACACATCGGCATGGTTTTTCAGAAACCCAACCCATTTCCGAAAAGCATTTATGAAAATGTGGCCTGGGGTGCGCGTATCAATGGTTACACCGGAAATATGAGCGAGCTTGTCGAAGAATCTCTGCATGCAGCTGCGCTCTGGGATGAGGTTAAAGACAAACTTCACCAAAGCGGTTTGTCGCTTTCAGGCGGTCAGCAGCAGCGGTTGTGCATCGCTCGCACCATCGCTATCAAGCCGGATATTATCTTAATGGACGAACCGGCTTCGGCACTGGACCCGTTGGCCACACTAAAAATAGAAGAATTAATGCGCGATTTGGCGCAAGACTACACTATAATAGTGGTGACACATAACATGCAGCAAGCAGCGCGCGTTTCAGACTACACAGCCTTTTTTACCATCAATGAGGATCGCGCGGGTTTCTTAATGGAATATGGTCCAACGACGCAGATATTTACCAATCCAAAACAAAAAGTGACCGAAGACTATATCACGGGCCGTTTCGGTTAAAATAACAGTACAGTTGAGGATATTGATATGGCAAGAGAAATATTAGATCGTAGAATTCGCTACCTCCTGGATGAAGTACTGGTGCTGGATAGCATGATAGAAGATGCCACCATCGGCGCAGTAACCGCGCTCAAGGACCGTGATGCAGATACAGCCCGGCGGATCTATGCAGGCGATTCGCAGGTAAATGCAAAACGTTTTGAATTGGAAAACGATATCATGATCACGATCGCCACCCAACAGCCAATCATGGCTGGTGATTTGCGTTTGTTGGCCTCCCTGCTGGAGGTCGTTGGAGAACTCGAGCGTATGGGGGATTATGCCAAAGGAATCGCAAAAATTGCCATCCTCACCAGCGACCAACCGCCTGTGAAACCGCTGGTGGATATCCCCAAAATGGGCGAAATTGTGGTCTCAATGATGCACCGCGCCGTTGGAGCTTTTCTTAACCTGGATATCGAAACTGCCAGGGCGATTCCGCGCGAAGATGACCAGATTGATGATTTATACAACCGCGTTTACCGTGACCTGGTGAACATTATGATCAAAGACCCTTCGGTGATCGACCGCGCCAATCACTTAATGTGGGCTGCCCACAACCTGGAACGAATGGCAGATCGCGTTACCAATATTTGCGAACGCACCATTTACGTTGCTACTGGAGAATTGAGCGAAATCGACAAGTCTGATGATGAAAAATTTATAAAATAAAAGAGGTAAATATGTCCGCAATCCGTATCATCGCTTACATTGCTGCTGCTATCCTGATCTTCTTTGGCGTGCTGTTTATCTGGGGGGCGTTCGATCCCAGCGGTTCGACCGGATGGATTATTATCGGGCTGATCAGCATCGGGATCGGTTTTGGACTGATCTGGTTTGGCAACCGGCAAAAAGCCGCGCAGGCCGCCAACCAGGTGACCTTACAGGTCGATTTACCCGCAAATGTCACCCTGGATACCTTCAAGTGCCAGTCTTGCGGAGGCTCTTTATCCCCCGAGAACGTGAAAATGGTGGCTGGAGCGCCGGTTGTCTCTTGCCCGTACTGCAATACAACCTACCAGCTTACTGAAGAACCCAAGTGGTAACCAGGAGAAATCCAATGAAATTCTGGCGCTTCCTCTCAGCATTTCTGGTATTTTCACTGCTTTTTATCTTCACTGGTGATGCGCTGGCGCAAACCTACTTGTTCAGCATGGACCAGCTGACAGTTCATGTCTACTGGCAAGAAGACGGCAGCGTGGCACTCGCTTACGAATTCATTTTATCCAACGATCCATCTGCGGACAATATTGATTATGTGGATGTTGGTCTGCCAAACAGCAATTTTGATATCAGCCGGATGAGTGCAGATGTGGACGGCAATCCGGTGTATGATATCTCCAGCTCGGGATACATGGGCGACGGCAGCGGTGTCGCCATCGGTTTGGGTCCTTATGCCATCCGTCCAGGAAAAACCGGGACGGTGCACTTCTTTGCTGAGGGGATTACGGGTGTCTTGTATCCGGACAGCCAAGAAGATCAATATGCCAGTGGGGTTTTTGCCCCGGTGTATTTTGGCAAGCAGTACCTGACCGGCGATACCGACATGATGGTGATCTTTCACCTGCCGCCCGGGGTAAAGAGTGAAGAACCGCGCTGGCACGCCTCTCCTTCCGGCTGGCCGAGTGAACCGGTTGCCGGGATGGATGAAGACGGGCGGGTAACTTACACCTGGGCCAATCCAAACGCCAAAGGCTATATCTACTACGAATTTGGAGCATCTTTTCCCACAATTTACATTCCAGAATCAACTGTCAAGAGCCCCGGCTTTCTTGAAAGAATTGGTTTATCCTTCGATGACTTTTTTGGATATCTGCTTTGTTGTGGGATAGGGTTTTTCATCATCTTGATCAGCGGGCTTTCAGCAAATGCTGCGAACAAGCGCAAAATGCAGTATCTGCCGCCAAAGATGGCCATTGAAGGCCACGGCATCAAGCGCGGGCTGACAGCAGTTGAGAGCGCGATCCTGCTCGAACAACCGATGGATAAAATCCTGACCATGATTTTGTTTGCAACCATCAAGAAAGGCGCAGCTGAAGTCGCCACAAAAGAACCGCTGGCATTAAAAATGACACAACCTGCGCCTGAAGGCTTACAGGAATACGAGACCATGTTCCTGGAGGCCTTTAGCACTGAAAACAAGAAGGAACGGCGGAAAAAATTACAAGATTTGATGATCGCCCTGGTGAAGAGCGTCACCGCAAAAATGAAAGGCTTTAGTCGCAAAGAGACCATCGCCTACTACAAGGGCATCGTGGAACGCGCCTGGAAACAGGTAGAACAAGCCCAGACACCGGAAGTAAAAAGCGCAAAGTACGACGAAGTGATGGAATGGACCATGATGGACAGGGATTACGAAGACCGCACGCGCGAGGTCTTCCGCACGGGTCCGATTTACGTGCCCACATGGTGGGGACGCTACGACCCAGGCTTTGGCCGCGCGAGCAGCACAACTGTATCCACCGGCGCGCCGGCAAGCGGCGGCAGCTCCAGCTCTCCCAGCATGAGCATGCCCTCGTTACCAGGTTCATCCTTTGCGGCTTCGGTGATCGGCGGTGTACAGAGCTTCTCCTCTGGGGTGATCGGCAACATTAACGATTTCACCAGCGGCGTCACCAGCAGGACCAATCCCATCCCGGTGAGCACCAGCACCAGCCGCCCGCCCGGCAGCTTCCGCAGTGGTGGCGGTGGTGGCAGCAGCTGCGCCTGTGCCTGCGCATGTGCGGGCTGCGCCTGCGCCTGCGCAGGGGGTGGACGCTAAGGAATGCGCAATCCCTTCCGCCGCCCACAGGCTCCAGCCGCCAACCCCGGTCTGTACCATTACCGCTTTGAATTTGAAGACGGTCACAGCCGGGTGCATTTGCGTCTGGATGCTGATGGGTCGGGGCTGCTCATCGTGGACGCCAACCGGGTGGTGCATCTCAACCCCACTGCGGCTTTGATGGCTTTCCATATCCTTGAAAAAACGCCCATCAACCAGGCGCTCGGTGCAGTTCTATCTGCCTTTACGGTACACAAGAACCAGGCACGAGTAGACTATACGCAAATCGAAGAGCAAATCCAGGAGCTCATCCACCCTGATGGTCTGTGCCCGGTACACGACCTGGATTTGGAGATTAACGCCCCATTTAGCGCCAGACCCTCTGCACCCTACCGCATGGACCTGGCGATCACCTACCGCTGCAACAATGAATGCACACACTGCTACAACGCCCGCCCAAGGTCCTTTCCAGAAATGGACACCCAGCAGTGGAAGCGCATCCTGGATGACCTGTGGCAGTTAGGCATCCCGCATATCGTTTTTACCGGCGGCGAACCCACCCTGCGCTCTGACCTGGTTGAATTGGTGGCGCATGCCCAGGCGAACGGTCAGATTTGCGGGATCAACACCAACGGGCGCCGCCTGAGCGACGCCAGCTTTGTACAAGCTTTGGCCGATGCAGGGCTGGACCATGTGCAGATCACGCTCGAATCACACGATCCTAAAATACACGACGCCATGGTTGCCTGCAAAGGCGCCTGGAAGCAGACGGTTGCTGGCATCCGCAATGTGCTGGAAAGCAAGCTGTATGTGATGACCAACACTACCATGCTGCAGAATAACAGTCCTTTCATGGCGCAAACTCTGGATTTCCTGGCGGCGCAAGGTGTTCCAACGGTCGGTTTAAACGCCCTGATCTACTCGGGACACGGCGCAGAAGTAGGAACCGGGTTGAAGGAAAGCGATTTGCCCGCGCTGCTGGACATGGCTCGCCAGAAAACGGATGAGCACAACCAGCGGCTGATCTGGTACACCCCCACCCAGTACTGCCATTTTGATCCGGTACAGATGCAGCTGGGCGTCAAAGGCTGCACAGCCGCGCTCTATAACATGTGTATCGAGCCGGACGGCAGCGTGCTGCCTTGCCAGTCTTATTACCAGCCCTTGGGAAATATCCTGGCTGATCCCTGGGATAGCATCTGGAACCACGAGCTGGCGGTCAGCCTGCGCGAACGGAAAAATCTGCCAGAAAAATGTCACGATTGCGCGCTGCTGCCTGAATGCGGCGGCGGCTGCCCGCTGTATGCAGCACACAGCCTGGAAAACCAGGAACAAGTACTTATTCGCGAGGTTTGAAAATGACTAACCTAATCACACCGATCCGCCGTTGGCTTACACCTATCCACCCCCTGGCGCCAGGGATGTATCATTACCAATCACCAGCTGCAGACCCGCGTAATTACCGCCTGCACCTGCGGCTGGAGGTGGACGGCAGCGGTTTATTGATCTTGAATGCCGCCACCGTGCTGCATCTGAACCAGACTGCGGCAGAATACGCCTATTACCTGGTGAAGAACTGGCACGCCGACCGCGTGGCGGAAGAGATGTCCTACCGCTACAAAGTTGAGCGAGCACAGGCCAAGGAGGATTACCAGACACTGGTGGATCGCATCCAGACCCTGGTAAATTCGCCCGATCTCGACCCGGTGACCTTCCTGGATATCGAACGCCGGGCGCCGTTTTCCGGCTCACTCTCTGCACCATACCGCCTGGATTGCGCCCTGACTTACCGGGTTTCACCAGGGGAAGCCGGCACGCCGCTGCAGGTCGCGCCTGTGGAGCGGGTGAAAAACGAGCTCAATACCACCGAGTGGATGCATATCATGGATAAAGCCTGGGATGTGGGTGTCCCGCATATCGTCTTTACCGGCGGTGAGCCCACGCTGCGCCAGGATTTGGTGCAATTGATCGCCCACGGAGAAGCCAACGGGCAGGTGACAGGGTTGATCAGCGACGGTCTGCGCCTGGCAGACAAGGCTTACCTGGATGAGCTGCTGCAAACCGGGCTGGATCACTTGATGATCGTGCTGCAACCGCAAAACCCTGCTACCTGGAAAGCCCTGGAAAATGCACTGGTGGATGATCTTTTTGTCGCCGTGCATCTGACATTGGATCAAAACAACTTTGCACAGCTCAATGTCTTGCTCAAAAACTTGGCGTCTTCAGGCGTCAAAGCAATTTCTGTCAGCGCCGTCTCAAAAGACCTGGCCGTCCAGCTGGAAGCGCTGCGCCAGGCGATCGCCCAGGCAGACCTGGAGCTGGTTTGGAACCTGCCAGTGCCCTATTCAGGGCTGCACCCGGTGGCACTGGAGACAGGCGGCGTGGAGACGCCTGCTGGAGCCGGTTCTGCGTTTCTGTACATAGAACCCGATGGAGATGTGCTACCTGCACAAGAGATCAACCGGGTGTTGGGGAATTTCTTGAGCGAGGATTGGGACGCTATCCACCGGCGCGGCATCTAAGGGCTGTAAAAGGGAACATGCATCTCAGCACGGCTCAATGGCACCAGCGCTACAACGCCCAGGTACGCTGGACGGCTAAATTGCGCGCCTACCTGCTGCAGCGCGCCAGCCTTCAGCCTGGCAGCCGTGTGCTGGAAGCCGGCTGCGGCACGGGGGCTGTACTGGGCGCGCTTGTAAATGAACTGCCCGCAGTATTATCTGATCCTACCAAAAGCAATGATTCCGAACTCTCCGGTCCTGGCGCAGCGTTGCACGGGTTAGATATTCGTCTGGATTACTTAAGCTATACGCATAATAGCCTTCCTACACTGCCGCTCGTCCAGGGTGATGCGCATCACCTGCCCTACCCCACCGCCTCCTTTGACCTGGTGATCTGCCATTTTTTGCTTTTATGGGTGGCGGATGCCCGGCAAGTTGTGCGCGAATTGCAGCGCGTCACCCTCGGCGGCGGTCTGGTTGCCGCGCTGGCAGAACCGGATTACGGCGGCCGCATCGATTATCCCTTGGAGCTGGTTGACCTGGGGATTTCGCAGGCAGAAGCCCTGCACGACCAGGGAGCAGATATCAGCATGGGGCGCAAGCTGGGTGAACTGTTCTTCCAGGCGGGTTTACAGGGGATTGAAACGGGCGTGCTGGGCGGGCAGTGGTACAGCACGCCGGATTGGGATGACTGGCAGATCGAATGGGATGTGTTGGCGGATGACCTGCAGGGAAAGTTTCCTTCCGACCAAATGTTAAAACTAAAAGAACTTGACCGCAGCGCCTGGGAAAATGCCAGCCGGGTGCTTTACGTCCCCACTTTTTACGCTATCGGCGTTTCCCCCAACCAGGGTTTTTCTTAATACTGCGCTATTTACCTTTTGGCAGACCAAGCTCAATCTGACCATCCACTACCCGTACCGGGTAAGCTGGGATATCTATCACTGCGGGCAGTGAAAGCACCTTACCGCTGCGCACATCAAACGAAGCGCCGTGGCGCGGGCAAACGATTTCAAATCCATCCAGCTCGCCGTCGCCCAGTGGGCCGTCATCATGGCTGCACACATCGGCGATGGCAAAGAGTTGTCCGGCAATATTGAAAAGCACAACAGGCTGCTCATCAATCTCAAAGAACATGCGCTCCCCATTCGGCAATTCATCCAGCGACGCAAGCGTCACAAAATCGCAGCTTTGCGGATCGATTTTTGTGTAATTGTACATTTTCTATTCCACCAGTTCGTCGCTGGCTTCCCCAAGACCGTAGACACCGGCTTTAAGCACTTTCAGTGAAAGCAGCGCACACTTCAAACGCACCGGACCCAGATCCATTCCAAGCATTTCCAGCAAGTCATCTTTTGTGATGGCTTTGACTTCATCCAGGGTTTTGCCCAGAACGGCTTCCATCAGCAGATCGGCTGAAGCCTGGGAAATGGCGCAGCCGTGCCCATCAAATAAGGCTTCTGTGACCCGACCCTGGTCGTCGGTGCGTAAATCCACGCGTATGTGGTCGCCGCATAAAGGGTTGTCATCTTCAAACGAGATGTCATGCGGTTCTAACTTTCCGCGGTAGAGCGGATTTTTGTAACGATCGATGATGATTTCGCGATACAGGTCGTCCATTTATGCACCAAACATATCAATGACTTTTGTCAGCCCTTCAGCCAGGCGGTCAACTTCCGCAAATGTCGAATACAGGTAGAAGCTGGCGCGGGCTGTGGCTGGGATATGGTATTTCTCATGCAGCGGCTGGGCACAGTGGTGACCGGCGCGGATGGCAATGCCCTGTGCATCCAGGATTTGTGAGATATCGTGCGGGTGCACGCTTTTCATGGTGAAGGAAACCACCCCACCTTTGTGTTCTGCAGTCGGACCAAAAACCGTCAAACCCGGGACTTCCGCCAGGCGGTCGAGGGCATAAGCGACGATCTCATGTTCGTGCCGGGCGATCTTATCCATCCCGACAGAGTTCAGGTAATCGATTGCGCTGCCCAGGCCGACCGCTTCGGCGATCGCCGGTGTGCCGGCTTCAAATTTGTGCGGGATAGAATTCGGCACAAAGCTGCGCAAGTGAACGCTCTTGATCATATCCCCGCCGCCCAGGAACGGCGGCATTTCTTCCAGCAAGGCTTTTTTTCCGTACAGAACACCGATCCCGCTTGGACCGCACATCTTGTGGGCTGAAAATGCCAGAAAATCGATATCCAACGCCTGCACATCCACTGCGAAATGCGGCACAGATTGGGCGCCATCCACCAGGGTGACGGCACCGGCCTGGTGTGCCAGTTGGATGATCTCTGCAGCGGGGGTGATGGTTCCCAGGACATTGGACATATGCGTAAAAGAGACCAGCTTTGGCTTTTTTTCAAGCAGCTGTTGGTATACCTGCATATCCAGCAGCCCATCTTCCCCCACCGGGATGAACTCCAGCTTGATCCCCACTTCCTGCGCCAGGATGTGCCAGGGTACCAGGTTGGAGTGGTGTTCCATTTCGGTCAGGATCACCGTGTCAGCGGCTTTCAGGTTCTTGCGCCCCCAGGTATATGCCACCAGGTTAATGCTTTCGGTGGTATTGCGGGTAAAGATCACCTGGCGAGCAGCCGGGGCATTGATAAACACCGCTGTTTTGGTGCGCGCCGCTTCGTACATGGCGGTAGATTCTTCCGCCAGCACATGGATACCGCGGTTAATATTGGCATTGTTCGTGCGGTAAAAGGCGTTCATGGCGTCGATTACGACGCTGGGTTTTTGGCTGGTGGCGGTGGAATCCAGATAGATCAGTGGGACACCAGGTCTGACCTCCCGGGTGAGTATCGGAAAATCCGCACGTACGCGTTGAACATCCAGATGGGTACCTAGCATTGTCTTTTTTGCATTGTCCATGTTTTTTCTAATCAATTTTCGTTTTCGATGACTTTGGGCGCGCCTTTCGTCGTCGGCGCACAGCTTTGCGGATATTGGCCGAGTCCTTTGGACACCACAGCACATGATCCGGCACCATCCAACCATCGGTCAGGTAGACATTCTCGATGAACTGCACGGCAATCATCTTTGGGTCAACCTGAACAACCGTACCTACCAGCCAATCGTGGATGCGCTCACCACCCTTTTCATGGTCGCAAAGCACTTCCACGTGATCGCCGACTTCGTAGGCTTCTTCTCGATTTGGCGCTGAAGTAAAGTATAAATTGGGCAAGGTTATCTCCGAAAATCTTTTCTTGATCAAAAACGAAAAATAATTCTACCCCATTTTTTCGAGGATAGCTTGTTGGAAACGAGCGCGCACACCTTCAAACGGGATGCGCTGCATAATGGGATCAAAAAAGCCCTCAACCACCAGGCGTTCGGCCTCATGATAAGGGATGCCGCGACTGCGCAGGTAAAACACAAGCTCAGGGTCGATCTTCCCGACGGTTGCACCGTGTGTGCAGCGCACATCATCCGCCAGGATTTCCAAACCGGGGATCGAATCGGCGCGCGCTTCTGGGCTAAGCACCAGGTTGCGGTTGGATTGGTAACCGTCGGTTTTCTGTGCACCGGGGGCGACATAGATCATCCCCTGCCAGACCGAGCGCGATTTACCCTTTAAAGCGCCCTTGAACAACAAGTCACTGGTGGTATGTTGGGCCAGGTGATTTTGCTGGGTGTCATGATCCAGATGCTGGGAGCCGTCGGTAAAATAAAAACCGGACATACGACCGCTTGCCCCTTCGCCCACCAGATCCATATCGGAGAAATTCTTGGTCAACCGGCTGCCGATGGCGCCGAAAATCCAATCCAGGTTGCCGCCGTATGCCACTTGGGCTCGCTCGTGGCTGAAATTCCAAACATGGTTTCCCCAGGATTGCAATTCGACAAAACGCAGGGTTGCCCCCTGCCCTACCTGGATTTCCACAATCCCGGAGTGCATGGCGTCGCCGCCGGTTTCATCCGGTGAAGCGCTTTCGTGCACATAAGTCGCCGAAGCGCCTTCATCCAGCCAGACGAGCAAGTGAGAGAAGTACGCCAGGCCGGTTCCCGGACCCCACAAGATGCTGTGTAAAGGCTGCTCTATTTGGACACCGCGCGGTACATATAACAGCACGCCCTGGCGCGCCATCGCCCCGGTCATAGCAGCAAACTTGCCTTCCGACGTTCGCACCACCTGTCCAAGGGTTTTTGCCAAAACCTGAGGATGCTTCTTTTCTGCTGACAACAGATCGGTGAAAATCACGCCTTTTGCAGCCAGTTCTGGGTTCAGATCCACCTGGATGCCCGAGGGGGTTAGTAAGATTTGACCGCCGTATTCATTATCCACCAGCGGTTGCAGAAGCTCTGCTGGCGGTTGTGAGAGGTGCTGGACCTTTTCAGCCTGCTGCTCAAGCGGTAAAAGGCTTCCGGCGGGCAGATTGCGCAGATCGGTGCGCCGCCAGGGTTCATCCTTTGTCGTTGGCAGCGGCAAGTTTTGGTACTGTTCCCAAGCTTGCTGGCGGTATGCAGCCAGGAATTGACCGCCGTCCTGGCTTTCTGCAGGTGCTGGCACCATTTCACGGGTAAATACAAACTCATTACTTGCACGGCGCTCGCTGCGCCGGGTTGTTCGGATCACTGTGGGCGTTGTCATCTTCTATCCTATGGAGCCTTCCATTTGAAGCTGGATCAAACGGTTCATTTCAATCGCATATTCCATGGGGAGCTCTTTTACCAGCGGCTCAATAAACCCAGATACCACCATGGTGGTGGCTTCTTCCTGGCTTAAGCCACGGCTCATCAAGTAAAACAGCTGCTCTTCGCCCACTTTTGAAACCGAGGCTTCGTGACCGATGGTCACATCGTCTTCATCGATCTCAATATAGGGGTAAGTATCTGAGCGAGCCTTTTCATCAAGCAAGAGTGCATCGCAGGCAGCGTTGGATTTGACATCATAAGCGCCTTTGTGCACCTTGAGCAGACCGCGATAGGAAGAACGGCCGCTGCCTTTACTGATGGACTTGGAAGTAATCTTACTGCTGGTGTGCGGTGCAATATGTACCATCTTACCGCCGGCGTCCTGCAATTGGCCGGGGCCGGCAAATGCCATGGAAAGGATTTCCCCATGCGCCCGTGGTCCCACCAGGTAACATGAGGGGTATTTCATGGTAATTTTGGATCCCAGGTTGGCGTCCACCCATTCCATGGTCCCGCCTTCATGCACCATGGCGCGCTGGGTCACCAGGTTATACACATTGGTGGACCAGTTCTGGATTGTGGTGTAGCGTACACGGGCACCCTTATTGACCATGATTTCAATCACACCACTATGAAATGAGTCAGTTGAGTAAATCGGAGCGGTACAGCCTTCGACATAATGCAACTGGGCGCCTTCATCTGCGATGATCAGGGTGCGCTCAAACTGACCGATGTTGGCTGCATTCAGACGAAAATAAGCCTGCAGTGGGAGATCGATCTTGACACCCTTGGGCACATAAATGAAAGACCCACCCGACCAGACAGCACTGTTTAGCGCAGCAAATTTGTTGTCTTCGATAGGAATGATCGTGCTGAAATACTGTCGGAAGAGATCTGGATGTTGGCGCAGGCCTTCTTCAATGCTCAAAAAGATCACACCTTGCTTAGAAAGGTTTTCCGTGATCTTATGATAAACCATCTCACTTTCGTACTGAGCACCCACTCCAGCCAGGAATTTCCTTTCAGCTTCGG
This sequence comes from uncultured Anaerolineaceae bacterium, assembly GCA_964614855.1. GTDB lineage: Bacteria > Chloroflexota > Anaerolineae > Anaerolineales > UBA4823 > CAWJHE01. The sequence continues at coordinate 20,373 of CAZTMX010000014.1, forward strand.
GGATGCCCAGGCGGTCGAAGGTGTTTTTGATGGCTTCCGGCACATCATCCCACGACTTACCTTCGTTATCCGTGGGTTTTAAGTAATAGTAAATATCATCCAGGTTGAGACCAGATAAATCAGGCCCCCAATTCGGCATAGGCCGCTTCTGGAAGTGATCCAGGGCCTTGAGGCGAAACTGCAGCATCCACTCCGGCTCACCTTTTAAAGCGGAAATCCTGCGCACGATTTCTTCATTTAGACCCTTTTCACTCTTAAAAACATACTGTTCAGGGTCACTGAAGCCGTACTGGTACTCGCCAATACCTTCTAATAACTTCTCGTCGCTCATACCACCTCCGAAACCGAATTTGGGCGTGAGCTCAAATTTCGGCCTCCAATTTTTTCAATCAGGCTGGTTTGCTGCCGTTTTTCTCGCGCAGCCAGTCGTAGCCGTGCTCTTCCAGGTGCAGCGCCAGGTCAGCCCCACCGGTCTCGATAATGCGCCCGTCCATCATAATGTGTACAAACTCAGGTTTGATGTAGTTCAAGATGCGCTGGTAGTGTGTGATCACCAAGACACCCAGCTTGGGGCCTCGCAGAGTGTTTACCCCTTCAGAAACGATGCGCAAAGCGTCGATATCCAACCCGGAGTCCGTCTCATCCATGACAGCAATCTCCGGCTGTAAGGTGGCCATTTGCAGCACCTCGGCGCGTTTTTTCTCGCCGCCGGAAAAACCTTCGTTCAAGTAACGGCCTGCAAAGGCATGATCCATCTGCAGCATGTCCATGCGCTCCTTCAAGAGCTTGCGGTATTCCGGGATGGTGATGCCCTTGTCTTGCGGGTTGGCAGCTTTGCGGTGCGCGTTGATGGCTGTACGCAAGAAATTTGCCACCGAAACACCCGGGATAGAAACCGGGTATTGGAAAGCCAGGAACAACCCCAAGTGCGAACGCTGGTCAGGCGCTAATTCCAGGATATTTTGCCCTTTGAACCAGACCTCACCCTCAGTGATTTCGTAATTGGGGTGCCCCATCAGGGCATAGGCCAGGGTGGACTTGCCAGTGCCATTTGGTCCCATCAAGGCGTGCACTTCACCTTGTGCAACCGACAGGTTTACACCTTTTAAAATCTCCCGGCCCTCAATACCGGCATGTAAATTTCGTATTTCTAATACGGACATAGATGCAACTCCTCAAGAAAAATCATTGTTGCACTGGGCAACAAAAATGGTCAACAGTTAGCGATAAATCATTCGGGTGTTACCCAGAAATATTTATATAGAACGATAAGATTATATCAAAGGCATGGCAAAAAATCAATAATATTTACGATAAAATTCTTAAATATTGACAAAATTATCTGCGCATGCTATACTTTTTTCAAGATCATGGTTTTGTCCCCAATGATTATCGGTATATTATCAAGAAAAAAGGTTCTGGAGACATCCTGATACTCGGGAATAGTATATGCTAGCAGAGAACGAAGCAAAAAATACCAGAGAACGAGTGCTGCAGACCCTACTCACTCGTGACCGCTGCACGATCAACGACCTGGCAGAAGCGGTTGAAATTAACCCGATTTCTGTACGCCATCACATCAGCCGCCTGGAGGCCGAAGCCCTGGTTGAATCGGAAGAGGTGCGCCATGGGGTGGGACGGCCGCGTCGGTATTATTTCTTGACTGAAAAGGGGCGCGAACGCTTCCCCACTCGCTATATCCGTCTGATGCTGCGCCTTTTAGAGCAGCTTAAGGAAACCATGCCCCAACCGATGGTGGCAAAACTCTTCAGCCAGATTGCCCAGGACCTGGCTTCAGAATATGCCTCCACGGTCAGCGATTTGAGCATGGAAGAACGACTGGACCTGGTCCAAAAGCTGCTTTCAATCGAGGGGTTTCGTGTGGAGTGGGAGCAGCAAGGCGATGAATACCACATCCGAGAAGTAAACTGCCCTTACTTCCATATCGGACAAAACCATCCGGAAGTATGCTCAGTCGACCAGACACTCATTTCAACACTGCTAAACATCCCTGTACAAAAAGTGCAGTGCATGCTGCAAGGCGATGCCCACTGCACTTATGTCATCCAAAGCCTTAAAAACTCGGAGACCAGCGAAACATGAAACCAAATCGAGACCCATCTTCAAGGCCGGCTGTGGTTTGGCAGGCAGAAAAAACCCACCCAGATGTAATCGATAATTTTCGGGAGAGACTGCGCGAAGTGATCGATCCTGAAATTGGCTTGAATGTGATTGAGCTGGGTCTGATCCGCAACCTGGTGATCCAGGAAGAGGGTGCGGATGTAGAGATGATCCTGACTACACCCTTTTGCCCTTATGCCCCGGCGATGATGGAAATGGTCAGGGTAAAAGCTGAAGAAGCCTTGGGTTTGCCCACCACAATTGAAATGGGGATGGAAATGTGGGAGCCTTCGATGATGGAAGAAGGTGCGGGCGCGGATTGGGGGCTTTTTTAGAGCACATACCTTGCATTTCTGCCGTCTTTCGGTTAATATCACAAGAATATGAGTAAACCAAATCCTGCGGAAAAAGAAGGATTCTCCCAACCCCTGCCCAGGTTGGAATCCACTGCAAAGACGTTGTTTTTTCAGTTCTTTGCAGTCCTGGGTATCGCCATGCTCGTGGCTACGATTTTTACTACCTGGACACCTGGACTGCAATCATCTAACAACCCCCTGGCGGAAGCAGCCGAAGTCCTGCCTGCAATAGGAACGGCTGAAGTCATCCCTGGCGAGGCGCCCGCAGTCACAAAGACCCCACGCTCTGTGAAATTGATCGGCATCGTCCCAGGCCATTGGAAGAATGACGCAGGCGCGGTTTGCAGTAATGGGCTGACTGAAGTGGACGTCAACCTGAATATCGCATCTATCGTACAGAAAATGCTTGTGGATTTGGGCTACCAGGTGGATCTGCTGGAAGAGTTTGACCAGCGCCTGTACGGCTATGAAGCAGATGCGATCATATCTATTCATAACGATTCGTGCATGTACATCAACGACCAGGCAACCGGTTACAAAGTCGGTACATCACTGGCTGGTTACCAGCCCGAGCGATCGACCAGCCTGGCAGCCTGCCTGCGCGGGCGATACGGCTCGATCACAGGGCTGCCGGTGCACAGCACCAGCGTGACCCCAGATATGACAGATTACCACGCCTTTTCTGAAATTGACCGCGACACCCCTGCTGCAATCATCGAAACCGGTTTTCTCAACCTGGACCAACAGTTCCTTACAGAAAGACCCGAAGTGGCTGCGCAAGGGATTGTCTCTGGAATTCTGTGCTTTCTTAACAACGAAGATGTTTACCAGGGTGCCCCACAAGGAACACTCCCTGCAGCACCGCCCGCTCCATAAAGACCCGATTACAAATTTACTCTGGAGCCCAGCACCCGGAGGCTGAATGCACAGCGCTTTCGAATACCCGACCTATTATCTTCAAAGACAGATCATGGCTCTTACAGGCAAGCTGCGCCTGTACAACCCCGACGGGGTGCTTGTGATGTACTGCCAGCAGAAGATGTTTCGCCTGAAAGAGGACATCCGGGTGTATGCAGATGAAAACCGCTCCCAAGAGCTCTTGTATATCCAGGCGCGCAGTATGCTGGATTTTTCTGCGGCATATGATGTTCGTGACAGCCTGAGCGGTGAACCCGTAGGCGTGATCTGCCGCCACGGCTGGCGGTCTCTGGCGCAAGATCAGTGGAGCATCCTGGACGTCAACGAACAGCCGCTGGGGTGTTTACACGAAGACAGCCTGGAGTATGCATTGCTGCGGCGGCTGCTGCTAGGGAGCATCTTGCCGCAGAATTACGATATCCTGTCAGGCGAGACCCGCGTGGCGGATATCCGCCAGCGCTTCAACCTGCTGCGCTATGAGCTGGATCTAGATTTTTCCATGGATGGAAACAGGCTGTTAGACCGCCGTCTTGGCGTTGCTGCCAGCATCTTGCTGGCAATTGTTGAAGGGAAGCAAGATAATTAATTATGACCACGCAAGCAGTATTTGCCGGTCTGATCATCGACGAGCTCGATAACCCTGTCGATGTTGCCTATGTCGGTAACGATCCCTGTTATGTAGTGGATGACGCCGGCTTCAAGCGCCACATCCCGACAGCCCAGGTGGATATGCAGGTGCTGGAATCGATGATGCAAATGATTGAGGGGCATGAAGACATCATTACCGAACAAACTGCAAAAATGCTTGGACAGGAAGATCCATTTTCACGGGCGATGATCGAATCGCAATTGAAAAATATCGACCAGCAATTTAGCGAGCTGTTGAAAACCGGCATCCCGGAAGAAGTTCGTGCCTACATGGGGATGATGGGTTTCCGCATCCGCATCAACCTGCACGGTGATGTGATCGAGATCGACCAGCCCGGGATCAGCGCGCCGGAAGACGAATAGAACCAGCAAAGCCTAACCCTGCAGACGGACAACATACACCGAAAGACAAAAAAACAGACGGAGGTAAGCCATGAGCATGGATGCACAGGTGGCCGCGGCAATTGTTCAGGCACAGTTAGCGCCGTGGCGCCAGGCGTTGGCGGACCCGAAAGCAGCACAAGAAACCGTGCTGCAGCGTTTATTAATAGACTATGCGCAAACTGACTACGGCAAACAACACGGCGCAGCGCAGATCGGCAATCTTGAAGACTACCGCCGTGCCTTCCCCATCGCCTCCTACGATGACTACAAACCCCTGATCGAAAAAGTAATGGCAGGCGAAACCAGCCTGCTGCTTTGCGAAGAGCCTATCGGCTGGGCGATTACTCGAGGCACCACGCAGGGCGAGAGCAAGTTTGTACCCATGACGCCCAAAGACCTGTTTATGCGCATCAGCGCCGGGCGGGCGATGTTGAATTTCGTGGCATCCAGCGAGCAATATGACCTGTTCAATGGGGTCAACCTGAACCTGAATTTCCCCTCCGTTGTCGGTTCCATCCAGGTGGGGGATAAGACGCTGCAGTACGGCTACAGCTCCGGCATCTACACCAAACATGTCTCCGCTTTCACCCCCATACGCTCTGCGCCCACACAGGATGAGATCGATGAACTAGGCGGCGGCAAGACCGAAGCCGACTGGGAGCGCCGCTTTGAGCTGGCCTACCAGAAGTGCAAGGATGAAAACGTGGTGCTGGTCGGCGGTGTATGCCCCACCGCCCTGCGCTTTGGGCGGTATTTGCACCGCCAGTACAAGCTGTATCCAAAGGATTTGTGGCAGACAAAAGTGATGACCCTGGGCAGCGTGGCAGGCATCAATACCTATTACCAGGCAGGGCTGAATGCCTTATACGGACCGGCAGCAATTCGCGAGATTTACGGCGCAACAGAAGGCATGTTTGGACAGCAGCTGGATGAAAAGCGTGCCTGGACGCCAAATTACGACCTGTTCTTTTTCGAGGTCGAAACAATGGGCGGGGTAAAGATGCTGCATGAAATGAAACCCGGCGAGATGGGCGGGCTGGTGGTTTCAACACCGATCTTTCCGCGTTACCGCATCGGCGATCTGATCCGCGCCTTTGAGCCGCCCTATTTTCGCTGCATCGGGCGCAGCAGGTGGTGGACGCCGCTGCAGTACACCTGGCGGGAGTTTTCCAGCCTCAACCTGGGGAGGCTGTAGCCGGGCGCGCCGGAAAATGTAACCACGGAGACACGGAGCGCACAGAGAAATACAATGCAGGAGATTATCTTACACCGCGCAGGCGGGCTAACAATTCCTGTTAGGGAGATTTTCTTGCCCCGCGCAGGCGGGCTAACTATTCCTGTTAGGAAGATTTTCTT
>CAZTMX010000015.1:0-18543 GCA_964614855.1 uncultured Anaerolineaceae bacterium
TGTAATGTCTTCTCGGGTTGGCGTACCAGGGTTTCGTAATACACGATCATGTATTGCTGCGGATAGCGGCGACTGTTGCGGGCAGCAAAACGAGTGGACAAAAGCCACCTGGCAGTCGCAGCGCCTACGCGGCCTTTCCCCTTTGGGTGCAGGGCAAGCGAGGCTTCGTATCGATCGCGTGGATCACGGATCAGGTGCAGCATACGCGCTCCAGGATACGCTGCGATTACCTCATCAGCAAAGCGCTCGATTAAACCGGTTTGATCACCCCAGCGCGGTTTTCCCTGCTTTTCCGCGTATTGTTGATTAAATAGTGCAAATAGTTGGGCGTAACCAGGTTCGCCCTGCCAGAATTCCTTGCGAATTCGTTCTACATCCGGATTGAGCAGACGGACATGTGTGTATTGCAGCATATCCTCCAGGCAGCGTTCAAAATTTTCCGCTATACCAAGATCACCGTATCGCTTATAGAAAAATGTCCAATAGTTAGAGCCAATTTCGGGGATCGCTATATAGGGATGCGAAACAAGAAGGGCTCGCAGCAGGGTCTTGCCACAGCGATCCAGACCGCCTATAAATATGGGTCCATTTTGAGATGTGTCCATCTTATCTTCCCGTAAATCTCTTCAAGGCTTCTTGCTTGATGGATTTGAGTATCAAACGGTCTTCGGATGACAAACCCATCAGCAAAATAAGCGCAGCGTAAACTCCGCAAAGGATACCTGCCTGGAGGATCGAGTTGAGCAGGTTGCTGGTTATAAAGATTGTTTGTTGCAAAAACCAGACTGCCACGAATGACACAACCCCTGCAGCAATTGGTTTAAGTATGGATAGATTATAAGGTTTGAGGTGGATCAAATAATACACCTGGACGATGCGTGCCACATTGAGCAGCGTTTGAACGATCAACACCGATAGCGCAGCGCCCAAGATGCCCATGCGCGGGATAAGCAGAAAATTGAGCAATATTGAAAGCGCAAGGCTGAAGATATTGTTGATCAATTTGAGCTTTGTATAACCGGTCATATTCAGGATAGTTCCGCACATGCCTGTGCCGATATCCACCAGGTTTGCCCAGGCTAAAATCACCAATGCAGCAGCGCCGCCGGTAAAACTCTCGCCAAATATAGATAGAAGCTCAGCGGGCAGCAGGATGATCAGCAGGAAAATGGGCATATTGACAATCAGCGACCACTTTGTCGCAGTCTGATAAACACGCTGCAACTGTTTTCTCTCCCCCTGGTCGTGCAATTCTGCAATCAGTGGTCTGGCGGAGATGTTGATGGAGGTATAAAAATCATGCCCGAGAATATTAATCTGGTCAGCGACAGCAAAAATGCCCACACCCGCAACGCTGTTCAAAGAGCCGATCAGTAAAGCCTGGATATTGAAGCGGAACCTGTCCAACATCCCGGCAATCCAGTCTGGAAGGGCATAAGACATCACGCTTTTCAAATCATAAATTGCCGGCAGTAATGGCCTGCGGAGCGGGAAGAGCTTGTTCAGGTAGTTCACGAGCATAATGGTTGCGATGAGATCGCTCAAGCCAAAGATGGCAATGGCGCGAAACGCATCCAAACCCGAGAAAGCGATCAGGAGGGTCGCTGCCAGGCGAAACGCAGGTTGCACGATAAATTGTGCAATCACCGGATAATCCATGTTCTTGAAACCGCGCAGCGCGCCCACCAGGACATCGCTCATGGTGATCGTTGGAATTACCAGGCTGGTGAGCTGTAATAAAGGAACCAGGCGCAGATCGTGAAAAATATATTCTGCGACGGGATACGCCAGGGCAAACAGACCGATACCCGTGATCACACTGATCCCAGCTGGGATGCCGATCCCGATTTGCAGTACCCCCCACAATCTTTTTTCGTCCTTGCGGGCAGCTGAAATGGCGATAAATCTCACCAGGGCAGTGTCCAACCCCAATAAACCAATCCCTGAGACCAGGGTCAGTGTATTCAATGACAGCTGATATAACCCGTACTGTTCTGCGCCAATAAACCGCGCCAGGATAAAGGCAGTGATAAAGCGGCTGGCATTGGTGAAGAGCTTGCCAAACATAGTAATTCCGCCTCCTTTGACGACGCTCGACATGTTGCGTTCAAAGGATGCAGACTTTGTTACTTTGCCGATCACTGCGCTTTCCAACTGTTCTGCCAAGATGCCTGTTTCCTGTTGCTGATTCCTGGTTATCCAGTCACTGCTGGGTTCTGCGTGGCATTTTTTGCTCTCGCCGCGCTCCGTTTTGATGTCACCATCTCGTCTTTTATCGATTGAAGAATTTGATGTGCGCTAAGGTTCTCTTGCTCAGGGTCTAATGGGAATGTGCCTGTTTTCCACGTGCTGTTGATACGTGTCTCTCCGAGAGTTCCAATCTCGATCTTTGCATTTTTGATCGCCTGGTGCCATTCTGTAAGTTTTGCGTTCGCCAGGGCCTGGCTTGTATCCGGCAGCAGAAAGGCTACCGTCTTCTCTTCAAATAACGAGATTTTGTCGTCCTTCTGAAGATGACGGGCTACGACCGAGGCTACTTCCTGCGCGGCAAAGCGTTGTTCCCCCGCGCTGAGCTTCAACCTGCTTTCGGGAAACGTGAGATCCAATAAAGCAAACGAAACAGGGCGCCGAGATGCCTTAGCCAGCCCCATCTCCTTTTCCAGTTCATTTAACAACTCGGATGGATGCAGTAGATTTGTTGCCCCGAGATGTGACCCTTCTAGCGATCCAGATTTGATGACTGGCTGGAGATACTCCACCAAAAATGCCAACACCAGCCCAAGGAAGAAGCCGAAAGCGCCTCCCATGATCAGGTTCATGGTCGTATCCGGATAACTGGGGGTTCTGGGCAGCGTCGCCTCGTCCAATTGTGCGAGCTCAAAAGTATCATACAATGTTTCTACAAAAACCACCATCTGCCCACCGACCGCATTTGCATAATTCATCACCAGTGTGGGATCGTAGCCGCGTGCAGTCACCTCCAGCACATTGGTGCCGGCGATTAGCTGGCTGTCTGAAGAAAGCCCGGCTCTTTGAGCAGAGGAAAGTGCAAGCTGTTCCACAGCCTGTTGTTTGATCAGGCGGCTGTTGGCTACCTTTGCATAGGTGGCTGGGATATCGTCGCTGCTCATCAAGGTATTGAGAGCCGAAATGCGGTTTTTCTCATCTGATGATGAGCTGATGCGGACGACGTAAGTGGCAGTAGACTCATACACAGGTTTTGTATTATAGGTCCAGAATGCCGTAGCAGCAAATGTAGCAAGTGTAAAGAACAAGATGATCTTCCATCTTTTTCTTAGAAAATTAATATATGTCCCAATTTCCATTTGATATCACCTTTATCGAATTACTGAAAACACTCGGGTCTTGTGAAAATATACCTGGAAATTCCCGGCTAACCAGCCCCGCGCCGTGAAAGAACAGCTAGAAAGGTCCACCACAGAATTTTAATGTCAAAACTAAGCGACTGCTTCTGAATGTATTCAAGATCAAGCCTGACGATGGAGTCGAAGGGCAACCCACTGCGTCCTTTTACCTGCGCCAGCCCAGTGACCCCTGGCAGCGCCTTTAATCGTTCGCAGTGCCACTCCTGGTAGGCATCTACCTCCCAGGGTACATTGGGTCTCGGTCCCACCAGGCTCATTTCACCGCGCAGGATGTTGATCAATTGCGGCAGTTCATCAAGGCTCGTTTTCCTCAAGATCCTGCCAACTCGGGTGATCCTGCTGCTGTGATCCGGTTTGTACATCCAGACACCTTCGGCAGGTTTGGTGTGGGAGACATTCCCCTGGATATATGCTTGCATAAAGGTGCGTTCCTGCTGGTCGGGTTCGCCTTGTTTCATCGTACGAAACTTGAACATGCGAAAAAGGTTCCCATTTTTGCCGATGCGTTCCTGGATTAGCAGCGCCGGTCCTGGGGAGTCCAGCATCACCAACAAGGTGATAATTCCGAACAATACAACCGCCAAAGGCAGCGCCATTAAACAGATTGTGAGATCCAGGGCGCGCTTGGCAAATAAGTAGCGGCTATTTTCTGTTGGACGGCTGCGATCCGTTGAAGCACGCCTGAGGATTCCACTTTGGTCCACAATCACCTCAACACTTTCACCTGTTGAGCAGAAGCCGAATCGGATAAGGCAATAGCCAGTTTGAGCGCTTCATATGCATCCTGACCATTTACCAAATCTACACTTTGCCCCTGAACAGATGCAATGAACGATTCTAGCTCTACTCTCAGCGGTTCTTGTTTTTGAACTGTGTGCTGCATCACCGCTCCTTCGCTGACGCCGCGTAAGAGATCGAGTACAGGCCAGCGGTTGTTACTTGCTTCTCCATTGCTGTAGAAGAACAAATCCTGGGTGATGTAATCCACCTTAAACATACCGTAAGAGCCGGTCACGTACAGCTCGCGTATCTTGGAAGGTGTGAGCCAATTGATTTCAATCAGACCCAGGACATTGTTTTCAAAACCCACAACCCCAATAAACAGATCTTCGTGGGAATTGTGCATTTCTCTTCTAGCCTGGGCATACACATACGATGCTTCGCCTCCCACCAGGTAGCGCATGATGTCCAGGTCATGCGGCGCCAGGTCTAAAATCACACCCACATCCTGAATACGAGTTGGAGAAGGGCCCAGCCGCCGGGCATGGATTTGATAGATCTCCCCCAATTCGCCAGCGTCCAGGCGGTGTTTAAGCTCTATGATCGCAGGGTTATAGCGTTCGATATGACCAACGGAAAGCAGGCGGTTGGAGCGGTCAGCAGTCTCAATCAATTGGATGGCCTGATCCAATGTGCTGGTGATGGGTTTCTCGACCAAGACGTGGCAGCCCGATTCTAATAGTTGACGGGCAACCTCAAAATGCAGAAATGTGGGCACGACCACCGAAACCGCATCTGGATGCTCTGTTTCGATCATTTCTGCAACGCTGTCATAAGCAGGAACTCTGTACTGGTGTCCTACCTGCTCAGCTGCCGCCAGGTTGGTGTCAACAACCGCTGCCAGTGTTACCCCTGGGATTTCTGAGTAAACACGGACGTGGTTTTTCCCCATCATCCCGGCGCCAACCACTGCTACGCGTGTCATAATCTATTGACCTCATGAACAATCTGCTCCATTTCGGGAAGCGTGAGTTGAGAGTGGACGGGGATGGAAAACACCTCTTCTGCCATTTGTTCGGTCACCGGCAAGGATACATTTCCGACCATATATTCAATGTAGGGTTGTTTGTGTAAAGGTACCGGGTAATAAATCCCTGTACCAATTCCAGCCGCGTTCAACTGCTGGACGGCTTCATCACGGCTTCTGCCGTGGTTGATCCTGACGGTGAATTGGTGCCATGCGTGCACATGATCTGGTTTTGTCGATGGGACATCGACAGACTCAATTCTGCATCGTAGATATTCCGCATTGAACGTACGTCTTTCATGAAACCCGGGTAGGCGTTTGAGCTGCGCCAACCCGATGGCAGCTTCGATATCTGTCATGCGGAAATTGAACCCGAGCACTTCGTGATAATAACGGCGCTTCATACCGTGGCTGCGAAGCAACCGGCACTTTTCGGCAATACCATCGTCATCCGTGGTGACCATGCCGCCTTCACCGCACATCATATTCTTTGTTGCGTAGAAGGAAAAAGCTGCAGTTCCAAAGGATCCCGAGCGCTTGTTTTTATATGAGGCCATGACTGCCTGGCAGGCGTCTTCGATAATTGCGATCCCGTGCTCATCCGCCAGCTTCTTCAGGGCATCCATATCACACATATGACCATACAGATGCACCGGTATGATGGCTTTTGTCTTGGGGGTAATAAGCTCGGCCACCCTGGCGGGGTCTATGTTGAATGTATCCTCTTGGATATCTGCAAATACCGGGCGCGCTTTTACAAAAAGGATGGCGTTCACGGTTGCAGCAAATGAAAAAGCGGTTGTGATGACTTCATCTCCAGGACAGATGTCGTGGGCAAGCAAAGCCAGGTGCAGAGCGGTCGTACCGGAAGAAACGGCAATGGCGTGTTTTACACCGCACATCTGTGCGAATGCTGCTTCAAATTGCGCTGTGACAGGACCCATTGCTAACATGCCGGTGTCCAGCACATCCATGACAGCCTTCTTTTCTGCAGCGCTGATATCTGGTTTCGAAATTGGGATCATAGGTGCTCTCCTACAAAAACTGATCCATCTAAGATAAATTGGCTCTCGCAGTTGGGGCAAATGTAGGAATAGGAATTTACCTTGACAAGCCTTGCTGCGCATTTACACACAAAACCGATCTGACGGGCGGGATTTCCGGTCACCAGGGCGTGTTCAGCCACATCCCGGGTAACCACTGCGCCCGCGCCCACCAGGGCGAACTGTCCGATGGTCACATTTGGCAGGATGACTGCGCCAGCCCCAATGGAAGCTCCATAACACACACGGATGGGTCCCTCCTCCCAATCGTCATTGGTCTTCAAGGTGCCGTCAGGATTTATGGCACGCGGTCTTTTGTCATTGGTAAAAATTGCGCCCGGGCCGATAAACACACCCGATTCAACGGTTGTGCCGTGGAAAATATATGCGCCGTTCTGAATTTTTACCCGGTCGCCAATTTGTACTCCAAAATCGATATAGACATCTTTACCTATAATAGATTGAGACCCGACCTTTGCATATTCTCTGATTTGAGCGTTATTCCAGATGGAAGATCCCTGGGAGATTTCTGCTAAAGGTGATACTTCGGCAGAAGCGTGGATGCGAACAGATGGATGTGTCATATGTGCCTTTTCCAATAAGAGAGCAACCAATAAGAAAGATTGATGGAATACCGGCAAGATGGAATCCCGAGGGGTCCACTCGTCAGATTGGGACCGATAAGTTATTTTTTTTCTGTAATTTATTTGCTGGCAGGCTTACTGTCAAAAGGCAGTCTGCTTAATCCGGAAGAACTGGAGAAAACGCCTGTTTTGGCCGGGGAGGGTTGTAGAAAGAGAATTTCAACCCTTCTAATTATGATAAATATAGTCTTATTTATCTTTATATTTTATCCCTTTTAGCTGAAATGTCAACCCCTAATTCCTACGAAAATCATGACAATTATCGGGGTGTCCTTCTATTTTTCGGCCCTTTTTTGAGTTCAATGGAAAAATCTTGAATAGGGACTTGACTTTCGAAAAATCTATGCTACATTAACTTTAACTATCATTCATTTCTCATATCCTATATATACTTGATCACCATTCAATTATGATTGAAAAAGACGCAAATAACCTCTCTACCATCCAGGGCCAGGCTGAATTCACCATTGGTGAATTGATCGACCAGGTTTCCCGTCTCAGCGGGCACCGCTGTACTGGAGCCATGATCAACAATTATGAGCGCCAGGGATTGCTTTCGCTTCCAGACCGCAGCGCTGGTGGGGTGCGAAAATATAAGCCGGCAGATGTTTACAGGGTCCTTGAAATCAAGAAATGGCAGGCTGCCGGGTTTTCCCTGGCGCAGATTTTACAGCTCATTCAAGAGGGGAAATTATCCGAACCGGTAGGTAATCATCACCTCTCTGTACCGGTGGCACTCGAAACCAGGATTATCGAGGCTGCGGAAAAAATCTTCCCACAAAAAGGGTATCGTGAAACCACCATCCAGGAAATTGTCAAGGAAGCTGGCATTTCCACGCCCACCTTTTACACCTGTTTTAATAGCAAGGAAGATCTGTTCCTGGCATTAATTGATCAAATATCCTTCATTGATGTGTTGGAAGAAATCAATAACACCCTGGAGACAAAAATGGATGTCAACAGGGATGAGTTGCGAGCCACTCTGCTGCAGGTAGCCAATGCTTTTCTAGACGCACACAAGTTGAAACTGGATGTTATTCTACTGTTATTATCCGAAGGAAAACGCTACCCAGAAGTTGGTGTGCAATATCGCCAACGCCTGATTATCCCGGTGATGGCTCTTTTGGAGCAGTATTTTTCCCGCCTGGTTGATTTCGGCCTCATGCGGGGGATCAATCCCAGGCTGGCCGCCCATGCTTTTTACGGAATTTTCCTCAACTTTTTTTACACCAGGGATGTGATGGGTGGAGATGAGTACCTGCATCTTCCACCCTGGGAAGAGACCCTGGCGCATCAGATTGATCTATTTCTGAATGGAGTGCTCACGGATTGAGACTTGGACTTTATATTTCGGGAATATAGTTCATCTCACTCCGTCGGATGACATCTGAAATAGAAGAAAGGAAGGTGAACGAAGACATTCAACGAAGGCTGGATGGTGATCATATAATTCGTGTCAAATAAAAAGGAAATTTGGAGTAAAAACATGGCTGTAAAAAAAACACGTACGGTTTGTGTGACCTGCCATGCACGTTGCGGCGCCATTGTCTATTCTGAAAATAACAAAATCATAAAAATTGAGGGAGACGAGAAAAGCCCGCACTCCAGGGGGATGTTTTGTGGCAGTGGTCTCTCTCAACGCTATATCCATGAAGACCCCAAGCGGGTGATCTACCCTATGAAACGAGTGGGCCCGCGCGGGTCAGGACAATGGGAGCGCATCAGCTGGCAGGAAGCGATGGATACCATCGCGGAAAAAAGCATCGAAATTCGAGATAAATACGGTCCGCAGGCCATCGCCACCGGTCAAGGTACTGGACGGACCTGGAACCACTGGCACATTCGCCTGAATTCCACGCTTGGCATCGATGGCTGGAGCCTGGTGCCTACCCATGTCTGCCTGATGCCGCATATCATCCCGCATGCCCTGACGATGGGCGTATTTGCTGCGGGTGGACCCGATTACCTGAACGCCAAGACCATGGTGGTCTGGGGTGTCTCCCCGACCGGTTTCCGCACAGGGATAAAGGCCGTGATGGACAACAAGGCGCGCGGCGGAAAACTCATTGTCATCGACGTGCGTTTCACTGATATCTCTAAAAATGCAGATATCTTCTTGCGGCCGCGGCCGGGCACAGATGGTGCTCTTGCCCTGGGGTTTATGCATGTGATCATCAAAGAAGGTCTCTACGACAAAGAATTCGTCGATAAGTGGACCTACGGTTTTGATGAGCTGGCTGAGCGGGTCAAACAATTCCCACCAGAAAGAGTTGCGGAGATCACCTGGATCCCTCAAGAGAAAATTGTCGAAGCCGCACGTATGATCGGCGCAAACGGTCCGTCCACCTTTATGGCCAGCCTGGGTGTGGGTTGTATGCACACCAACGGCCTCCAGAACGGCCGTGCCGTCGCTTGCTTGCAGGCGATATTAGGCCACATGGATAAACCCGGTGGTTTCCTGGTCAACCAGGCCATGCAGGTGATGCTGGATCCAAAGATCACTTTGTGGGATGAAACAAAGAACTGGACCTCGCCCGATGTCAAAATCCTGGGTGGTGAGAAATACCCGATGTATAAAGCGTTGGGCCGCTCCAACTGGCCGAACGATGTCTTTAAAGCTGTGCTGACGCAAAAACCCTGGCCGGTTCGTATGTTGGTGTTTATCGCCAACGATCCGCTGCTGTGCTATGAAGACCCTCAGCTAATCTATGAGGCGCTGCAGTCTTCCAATCTTGAGTTTATTGCGGTCAAAGATTACTACTTCTCACCCACAGCCAAGATGGCGGATATTGTCCTGCCAACAGCCGATTGGTCCGAACGCGATACCATCGACGAAGAACTCTTCAATAACATGGTAATTTCTACAGAGCGCGCCGTAGATCCACCTGGCGAATGCTGGGATGACTGGCGTTTCTTCCTGGAATGGGGTAAACGCATCAACCCCGAGCTCTGGCCGTGGAAAGATGAAAAAGAGATGACCCTCTGGCGCATCAAGGAGTTCTATCATAAAGACCTGACCTGGCAGGAATATGTGGATGGAGCATATATTTCCACCGAAATCGGCGGCGGAGAGAGAGTGTACGAGAAGTTCAAGAAAGGCATGATGCGCCCTGATGGAAAGCCCGGCTTTATGACGCCGACGGGCAGGATCGAGCTGCGTTGTGATACCATGGGTTTCTTTGGCTACGACCCTGTGCCGGATTACAAGGAGCCGGATGAAAGCCCTTACAGCACACCAGGCATTGCCAAGGATTACCCATTGATCCTGACCACGGGACACCGCCTGTACCCATTCTTCCACTCTGCCTGGACCAATATCCCGGCCCAGCGCGAGCTGGAGCCCTATCCATTTGTGTTGATCAACCCCGCAGATGCCTTGGAGCGGGGTATCCTGGATGAGGACTGGGTAGATGTCACTTCCCCACGCGGTAAGATATCCCTCAAAGCCCGTGTCTCCCATGAAATCGGAAAGGGGGTGGCGGCAGTGCCGCGCCCCGGTTGGCGCGACCCGTGTCCGGAGCTGGGGCTTCCCGGCTACGGCTGGGAAGGGTCCAACCCGAATGTCTTGATCCCGGCAGAGCCTGCCGATCCGGGTTTTGGCGCTTCTCCGATGAAATCCACCCTGTGCCAGATTAGCAAAAAGGAGGCCTGAGATGACGACGAACGGTGCAAAACCTGTTGGGATGTTGTTGGACGCCGAGCGTTGCACAGGCTGCTACAGCTGCCAATCGGCTTGCAGGGATACCAACCAGGTTCCATTTAGCGAAAGGTGGCTGGAGGTCATCCGCCGAAAACCGGTTTTTGTGGATGGCGAGCTGCGGATGTATCACCTGCTGGCGCCTGAATTAGATAAATGCGCGGTATGTGTACAGCGCGAATACCCACCCCTGTGCGAAAGAGTGTGTATGGCGAGCTGCCTGTTTGTGGCACCGGTGGAGAAACTGGAACCCATTATGAAAAAGAAAGGCAAATGGGTGTTGTATCACCCATAGCCAGTAAATTTTAAGTGAAGGAGCTGCTTGTACGCCGGGCAGCTCCTTTCGTTTTTGTCAGGATGATATCAAAGGCATTGATTTGCCTTCTGTTGTTGGGCAATCGGATTTCTGCTTTTGCTCCTAAACAGCTTGCTTGTAATGTCTGCCGCTTGTCTGTCGCAGGCGGTCTGCAGCGCTTTCTGCGGTCAGGTCTCGCTGGGGCATTGCCAGCATTTCATACCCCACCATAAATTTCCTCACGGTAGCCGAGCGGAGTAGGGGAGGGTAAAAGTGGGCGTGGAGATGCCATTCTGGATGCGCCTGTCCATCGAACGGCGCCTGGTGAAACCCCATCGAGTAGGGGAATGAAATCTCAAACAGGTTATCGTAGCGTGTGGTCACCTGGCGCAAGATGTCTGCCAGGCCGGAGACTTCCTCGGGCGACAACTCAGGCAGTGAGGAGACATGCCGGTGGGAGATCAACAAAATTTCAAACGGCCAGGTTGCCCAGAAGGGCACCAGTGCGCTGAAATGCCTGTTTTCAGCCACCAGTCGCTCGCCAGATGAGCGCCTTTCCACTTCCAGGTAATCGCACAATAAACAGCGATCATGTTTGTGTAGGTAATCGATTTGCGCTTGCAGTTCGCGCGCCGGCTCATCGGGTAGATTGCTGACAGCCCAGATCTGGCTGTGCGGGTGTGGGTTGGAGCAACCCATCACTGCGCCTTTGTTTTCGAACACCTGGACATATTGGATGTAATCCAACGCACCCAGCTCTGCGGTTTGCGCGCTCCAGGCCAGTACAACTTGCTCCACTTCTTCCTGTGTAAGCTCCGGCAGGGTCAGGTCATGTCTCGGCGAAAAACATACCACTTTGCAAATGCCGGTTTCTGGGATTGCTTTGAGCAGGGTTTCTTCTTGCAGGTTTTGCTTTTCGATTTGAGAAGTCTCTTCGGGTTTTAGTAAAGCCGGAAAATCGTTTTCAAACACAAATACCCCGGCATATTCCGGGTTTTGCCTTCCGCCAGCCCGGCTGTTACCCGGGCAAAGGTAACAGGAGGGGTCATACGCCGGCAGGTTTTCTGGGGGCGTTTTCTCCACCTGACCCAACCAGGGTCTTTTTGTGCGGTGAGGCGAGACCAAAACCCAGGAGTTGGTTAGCAAATTCAGACGTCGGTGCGGCGTTTCATAGTTCATGTTTTTCCCCGATCAACAAAAAATATATAGCTGGATCTCAAGTTTACCCTGTGTGCCCCTCCTTGACAATCCCGTTTCTTCCAACGGCGCATGCTTGTGTTGTTTGAAGTTCCATTGACGAACACAACCGATCAGACTATACTACTCGACGGTTTAGTAAAAAGCACATGGAATTCATCACGATATCATTAATTTCTATTGGTCTTGCTATGGATGCATTTGCCGTCTCGTTGGGTATCGGCACCGCAGGACAAATCCCCACCCGGCGCGGCAGGATCCGCCTGGCGGCGCACTTTGGCATTTTTCAGGCTGGCATGGCGGCGCTGGGTTGGCTGGCGGGTGAATCCATTATCCGCTATATCGAAACAATCGATCATTGGGTAGCCTTTGTGCTGTTGGCTTATGTAGCTTTCAACCTGATCCGCTCCGGTTTGGATAAGGACGGGCAGGCGTTCGAACAGGACCCCTCCACCGGAAAAGTGCTGGTCATCCTTTCTGTCGCAACCAGCATCGATGCCTTTGCAGTCGGTTTGAGCATCGTCATCCTGCAGATCCCCGTGATACTGTCAGTGCTGATGATTGGGATCGTGGCATTTTTGCTCTCTGGGATTGGGCTGATGACAGGGAAGCGGCTGGGGGAGAGTTTTGGCAAGCGCATGGAAATCCTGGGTGGATTGATCTTGCTGGCAATTGGGATCCGGGTGATGGTGTCTCATTTGCTGGGTTAACTTTTTACTTTCACTGCACATCTCTTGACCCAAAGCGTAACGCAAGCTACAATGGAATAGCAGGTGGAAAGTAAGACATCGGCTTGTTTCTTGTGATAGGTTCAATCAAAAAAAGATTCGTTGGCCCAAAAAAGGAATGAGGAGATAAGATATGCAAACACCATGGGAGCATCGCTTTGCTCAGCGAACCCAGCGGATGACCAGCTCAGCCATTCGCGAACTACTCAAACTTACCGAGAAACCAGATATCATATCGTTTGGCGGCGGTATGCCTGCACCGGAGGTCTTTCCGATCAAAGAATTTGAAGAGGCGTGCGTGCGTGTGCTGCAAACCATGGGCAGCCAATCCTTGCAGTACGGCTCCACGGAAGGCGTTAAGACATTGCGAGAGCTTATCGCCCAGATGTCTGTGCGTAATCATATCGATGTTACACCGGAAAATATCCTGATTACCTCCGGTTCACAGCAGGCATTGGATTTGCTGGGCAAGATTCTGATCAACCCGGGTGACCGCATCCTGGTCGAATCCCCTACATACCTGGGTGCGCTGCAAGCCTGGGCGCCGTACGGTGCGGAGTACGTCACTGTGCCGATGGACGAGCACGGTATGGTCACTGAAGCGGTGGAAGAAGCGCTGCGCAGCGGTCCGAAATTTATCTACGTGCTGCCCAATTTCCAAAACCCGACCGGTGTCAGCCTATCGCTTGAGCGCCGGAAAAAGCTGATCGAGCTGGCAGATCGTTACGGGGTGCCGGTTGTGGAAGATGATCCATACGGTCAGCTGCGTTATGAAGGCGAGAGTTTGCCGTCGGTGGTCACCCTGGATGGTCAACTGCGGGCGAATGGAGATTCTTGCTACCGCGGGAATGTGATCTATCTGAGCACGTTCTCAAAGATCCTGGCACCCGGCATCCGGCTCGCATGGGTGGTGGCGCCGCCCGAAGTGATCACCAAGCTGGTGCAAGCCAAGCAAGGCGCGGATTTGCATACACCCACCTTCAACCAGCTGGTAGCTTATGAAGTCGCCAAAACAGGTTTTCTGGATGAGCATATCAAATTAATTCGCAAGGTCTATCACGAGCGGCGCGATGTGATGTTGGGCGCACTCGATTCTTATTTTCCATCCGGCGTCGAATGGACACATCCCGACGGCGGTCTGTTCCTTTGGGTAGAGACTCCAGAGGCTGTAGACACAACCGAGCTGCTAAAGGAAGCTGTTAAGGAAAACGTGGCATTTGTTCCCGGCGTGTCCTTCTTCCCGAGTGGCGGCGGGCATAATACCATGCGCTTGAATTTCTCAAATGCATCCCCCGAAAAAATCCGCACAGGCATCTCGCGCCTGGGCAAGGTCCTGCAGCAGGTGATTCAAAAGGGCGGCTAACCCCCAGACTGATTATTCAAACACTCTCCGCTGGATTTATCCAACGGAGAGCGTTTGATTTTTATTCTTGGTATCCCTTCCTTGCTCGGGATAACTCTTGAATTTACAAGGATTACTTAATTGCCAGCAGCTCGATATCAAAATACAGGGTGGCGTTTTGCGGGATGACCGGTGGGTAACCGGCAGGACCGTAGCCCAGTTCAGGTGGGATGATCAAGCGCCTTTTCCCTCCGACATTCATCCCCAGCAGACCTTCTTCCCAGCCTTTGATCACCCTGCCGGCTCCGATAGTAAATTCAAACGGTGTGCCGCGGTCCAGGGATGAGTCAAATTTTGACCCATCAGCCAGGGTGCCGGTGTAATGCACACTGACCGTATCTCCCGATTTGGTGGCGGCGCCGCTGCCCACCAGGATATCCTGGTATTGTAACCCGGATGCGCTGGTGATCATCTCTGCATTGCTTACCTGCCCAGAACCAACAGGATCGGATTTATTTCCAAAAACGCTGTCGCCAAAGATGAGATATGCACCGCCTAGAATGGCAACGAGCAAAATAAGGACTATGGCGATACGCGTGTTGCGCTGTTTTGCCGCGCGGCGTTGGGCACGGGCTGAACGATTGGACATGGCTGGCTCTCCTCACATAAGAATTAGCAGGCGCAGGGATAACCCTTGATACGCCAGATGGCAGTGTTATATCATAAATCTTATCAGATCATTTTGTGAAAAACACGGTGGTTCTTGTAAGCTTTTCCCCCCACATTTTCCAGGTCGGAGCGCATTTCTACTGCGGTCTCCGCCACCTGGGTAAGATCGGCGTGTTCAAAATTAAATTCCTGGATGGTTTTAACCATTTCCGAATACAGCAGGGCATTCCCGCCGCGCCCGTGGTATTGCGGCAAGATACCTTCACCATTTAGCGACACCCATTTGGTGCGCCGCATTTCCAGCAGCATATCTGCCAGCCCAAATGGGAACAGGCGACCCTTGCTGCGCTGGATGGCAGCAGACACATCGTGGAAAGCAAAAAGGAAGCCAGCTACATCTTCCCCATGCATGATGATTTTGATCAGATGGGGATCGGCAACGGTCATGATGTTGTTGATCACAAAGTTGAGTTCATTGTCCGTCAATGGATAATATTCCCAGTTGTTAATGAAGGCGCTGTTGTATGCCTTGCCGATGCGCGGCGCCCAAGAGAGCAGCTCGCGCTTATTCTTGAAGCGCTTGACCGATAACCCGCCGCGTTCACGCACCCGATCGGCGATACGGTGGACGCGCTCGGGCAAGTTGAATGACTCTGTGCCCAGGTAGCATGAGACAAAGTCCACTTCTTTTTCAAATCCAAGAGTCTCCACCAGCTGGATCAGATAGGGGTGGTTATAGTTCATCATGGTCATCATCTGGCGGTGTTCGTACCCCTTTTCCAGGATGCCGTAGCCATCTAGCGGGCCAAGGCCTTTGGGTCCCACCACCTTCTCCAACCCCCTGGATTTTGCCCAGTCAAACGCCCGCTCGAACAGGGCGTTGGCAGTCTCCTGGTTATCTTCGCACTCAAAAAAATAAAATTGCGCCACTTTGCTTTCGTGGTATTGGTTGTAGCGGGTGTTCTCAAACACCGCCAGGCGCCCGATATCCTGGTTATCTCGCGTGGCGATAAAAAACTCGCCGGTGGAATGCTCAAAAAAGGGGTGTTTTTCCCGGTTCAACATGGTGCGCACATCTGAAAGGATGGGCGGCACCCACTGCGGTGTGTCTTGATAGAATTGAAAGGGAAGTTGGATAAAGCGGTTGACATGAGATTTGTTCTTGGTATCAATTTCTTGTACCTGGATCATCTGGGGCCTCCGGATAATAGCTGCGGATAAACTATTAATAAATATTAACATAATTTTGCCAAGCGTGGGTAATGGGTTTAATTGAAAAATATCGCCGGTGTGCGCAGTGTAAGTGCTGCATACAGCCGGCGATAGATTCTTGAATTTCCAGGTTTTACTTTAGTAGTGCAGCCAACGCTGGTTCTGCTTCCGGGTAGCGGAATGAAAAACCAAGCTCAGCCAGCCTTTTTGGCAAGGTCTTCTGTCCTTCCAGCAGTACGGCGGACATTTCACCAAGCGCCAGGCGCAAGACAAATGCCGGCAGCGGAAACCAGGAGGGTCTCTTAATGGCTTTCCCAATCGCCTGGGCAAACTGGCGGTTCGTCAGCGGGGCGGGTGCGTTCAGGTTATAGGGACCGTGGGCGGATGGATTTTCGATCAAGAACTCGATTGCGGAGACCTCATCCTCCAGGTGGATCCAGGGGAACCACTGGCGCCCGCTGCCGATCGGTCCGCCAGCAAAGAAGTAGAAGGGCAATGCCATCTTGGGTAACGCCCCGCTCTGGCGATCCAGCACCACCCCGGTGCGGATGATTGGCCGGCGCACGCCGTGGGCTTCCACGTCTTTTGTGGAGTTTTCCCAATCGATGCACACCTGGCTGAGGAAATCGCTGCCAGGTCCTTGATCTTCTGTGATATCGCCGTTCTCCTGTGAGCCGTAAAAGCCGACAGCAGATGCCTGGACCACCACCAGGGGTTTTTCCACTGCCTGAGCCACCGCTTCGCTCACAGCCTTACCGGCGTTGACGCGGCTGGAGAGAATGCGTGCCTTGCGTTCAGCGGTCCAGCGCCCGGCAGACAGGTTCTCCCCTGCCAGGTTGACAATGGCGCTCTGGCTGTTGACCAGGTCTCCCCAGCCCCGGGCAGTCTTGCCGTCCCACTGCACCTGTTGAATGCCGGTTGGCAAAGGAGCGTTTTTGCCAGGAGCGCTGCGGCTCAGGATGATGACTTCGTGACCTTTGGCTGCCATCCTGTTTGCCAAGGCTTTTCCGATCAGACCAGTTCCACCGGTAATGATGATACGCATCGTGTTTTCTCTTTCCCTTTTTATTCGCAATTAGATTTCTAGCAGGAATTCTTGCCAGCCTTTATCTGAGTGGGTGTATTTTTACATAAAAGACCCAAAAAGTCAAGGTATTGTATAGGTATTGTCTAAAATATCGCGTGTGTAGCATCTTGCAAGACAGATTAGAAAAGGCATTATTTCTTGTTTTCGGTGAAATTTAAGATCGGAGTCTCATGAAACTTGATATAATTTTGTTATAAATAACCAGACGTTTTAAGTGGAGAGGAGTGGAAAATACAGACGTCTTTATCAGCCAGGCGCGAAATTCAGGTTATGCATAGTCAGTTTGTGTATGTTTTGCATCAAAAGACAGGTTCCGAAGTGTTCATGAAAATCGAATAAGGAGAAATCGATGAAAAGACAAGGCACGTTGCTTCTGATCGCCACCATCCTGGCGATGTTGGTCAACCTTGCCCCGACCCAGCAAATGACGCTGGCGGCAGTTCCATCCGATCTTTTTTTCTCGGAGTATATTGAAGGCACCAGTTTTAGCAAAGCGTTGGAGATATACAATGGAACCGGCGTGGATGTTGACCTGGCTGCGGGCGGATATGCTGTTCAATTCTATTTCAATGGCGCAAATGTCCCCAGCGTTTCAATAGATTTGGCCGGTACAGTGGTGAGTGGGGATGTGTTTGTGCTGGCCTCATCCAGTTCAGCAGCAGGCATCCTTGCACAGGCTGACTTGTTCAGCGATGAGAGTTTCTTCAACGGTGATGACGCCGTAGCGCTCGCCAAAGGCGGCGCTCTTGTGGATGTGATCGGTCAAATCGGTTATCGCCCGATCCCCGAATGGGGAACTGACCCGACAGCTACCCTGAATAACACCTTGATCAGAAAAAACACAGTTTGTGCTGGCGATCCCATCGGCAGCGATGTTTTTGATCCAGCGCTGGAATGGGATGGTTACGCTGTTGACACGTTCACCGGGTTAGGCGCCCACAGCACGGTATGCGCACCGGATGCCAGCGCCCCATCTGTCTCCAGCACCACACCCGCAGATGGAGATACTGAGGTGGTCTTGGACGCTTCTATCGCCATCACATTCAGCGAACCGGTGACCGTGACAGGCGATTGGTTCCAGATTTCCTGCACCATTTCCGGCCTCCACAGCGCGGTTGTGACGGATGCAGACCCGCTGTTCACCCTGGCGCCAGATGCGCCATTTCAGATGGGTGATGTGTGCACGGTGACCGTGTATGCCGAGCAGGTCAACGATGACGACAGTGATGACCCGCCCGACAACATGCTCTCGGATTACCTTTTCTCCTTCAGTACCTTGAAAATGCCGAAGATCAACGAATACTCAGCAAACACTGCTGATACCGATGTTGAATATGTCGAGCTATTCGGTTCACCCAATACCGATTACTCGGCTTACACTGTGTTGGAGATTGAGGGGGATTATAGCGACGGTGCGGCTGAAGGGTACATTGACCATGTTATTCCGATGGGAACGACAGATGCTAACGGTCTGTTCCTGGTGAATCTTCTCGCCA
>CAZTMX010000015.1:18643-20658 GCA_964614855.1 uncultured Anaerolineaceae bacterium
ATTCCGATGGGAACGACAGATGCTAACGGTCTGTTCCTGGTGAATCTTCTCGCCAATGATCTGGAAAACGGTACGATCAGTTTGCTGCTTGTCGAAGGATTTAATGGCGCACTGGGCAATGATATCGACACGAACGATGACGGTGTCATCGATACGCCCTACTGGACTGCGCTGGTTGATTCAATCGCCGTTAATGACGGCGGATCAGGGGATCGCAGTTACGGCAGCACGGTGCTGACCGCTTATTACGATGGGCTGGCTTACACGCCCGGCGGCGCCTCGCGCATCCCTGACGGCTATGATACCGAAGCCGTGACCGACTGGGTGCGCAATGACTTTGACCTGGCGGGCATCCCGGGTTATACCGGCAGCCTGGTGGTCGGGGAAGCCTACAACACCCCCGGCGCTTTCAATATGGTGTACGTTCCGGTGGAGACCGCTCCCAGTGTAAAGACAACCTTCCCCGCAAACGGGGCTACCGATGTAGAAACGAACGCAGCCATTGAGATCACCTTTAGTGAGCCGGTGACCCTGGTGGATTCGTGGTTTGACGTTACCTGCACCTCTTCCGGGACGCACACCGCCACCGTAACGGATGCTGACCCGAAGTTCACCCTGACCATGGATGAGCCGTTTGTAACCTTAGAATCCTGCACCGTAACGGTGTATGCCGCAATGGTTAGCGATGATGACGCCGATGACCCGCCCGATTTCATGGAAGCAGATTATGTGTTTAGCTTTTCAGTCCCGGTCCCGCCCGAAGTCTGCGGCGACCCATTCACCCCCATCTACGATATCCAGGGCTCGGGGGCGGTCACACCGCTGCTCGGTCAGGAAGTGGCAACTGAAGGGATTGTAGTTGGCGACTTCCAGACAGGAAGAAGCGGTTTTTATATCCAGACTGCTGCTGGCGACGGCGACCTGAATACATCCGACGGCATCTTTGTTTACTCCACCCTGGTGGATGTACAACCTGGTGATCTCGTGCGCGTGCGCGGGTTGGCAGCGGAATACCCCACTACCCCTCCGAGTTTGACGCAGTTATCCACTGTCAGCAAGATTTGGGTTTGCTCCAGCGGCAATACAATTGAGCCCACCGTGCTCTCTTTGCCTGTGGCACCGGATTTTGAGTATGAAGATTACGAAAGCATGCTGGTGACCTACCCGCAGCAGCTGGTGATCTCCGAATACTTCAACTTTGACCGTTACGGTGAGATTGTGATCACCTCTGAACGGCACACCACCCCAACTGCGGAGTTTGAACCCGGTTCTCCGGAGGTGGTCCAGGCAGTGCAGGATTACCTGCTGGATAAGATTGTGTTGGATGATGGACGCTCCTGGCAAAACCCCGACCCCGCCATTCACCCCAACGGGTTGGTTTTTGATCTGACCAACCTGTTCCGCGGCGGCGACCTGGTGCAAAATGTGACCGGTATCCTCGACTACTATGCGAGCGCATACCGTATCCAACCCATCCAGGGTGCGGATTATATCCCGGCTAACCCTCGCACGCTGGCTCCCGACCTGGAAGCCGGTGACCTGACCGTTGCCAGCTTCAATGTGCTGAATTACTTCCTCACCATCGATGACGGTGTAAACGATATCTGCGGTCCTTCCGGCGATATGGAATGCCGCGGTGCGGACTCGTTAGAAGAGCTGGCGCGTCAGCGTGCAAAGATCCTGGCTGCCCTGTCGGATATTAACGCAGATGTTTTCGGTCTGATGGAGATCCAAAACGATGAAGACCAGTCAACGGCGGACCTGGTGGCCGGGTTGAACGATTTCTTCGGTGCGGATACCTTCGCTTATATCTCGACCGGCTACATCGGTACGGATGCCATCAAACAGGCGCTCATCTACAAAACCTCAGCAGTCACCCCTGTGGGCGAATATAAAATCCTGGATTCTACGGTCGATCCGCGCTTCCTGGATGATTACAACCGCCCGGTGCTGGCGCAAACCTTTGCAGATAACCTGACCGGCTCCATCTTCACCGTGGCAGTCAACCATTTGAA
>CAZTMX010000015.1:20758-25788 GCA_964614855.1 uncultured Anaerolineaceae bacterium
CCTTTGCAGATAACCTGACCGGCTCCATCTTCACCGTGGCAGTCAACCATTTGAAATCCAAGAGTTCTACTTGTTCCGATATCGGCGACCCTGACCTGGGCGACGGCGCAGGCAACTGCAACCTGACCCGCAAGACAGCAGCTGAAGCCGAAGTGGACTGGCTCGCCAGCGACCCGACTGGGTCCGGCGCCACCGAGTACCTGATCATCGGAGATCTGAACTCGTACGATAAGGAAGACCCGATCGATGCCATCAAGTTGGGACCGGATGGCACCGCCGGTACCGCAGACGACTACCTGGATATGATGTTCGAGTTCAACGGCGAGTACGCTTACGGGTATGTCTATGATGGGCAGATCGGTTACCTGGACTATGCTATGGCAAACCTGAGCCTGGCGGATAACATCATCGATGTGGATTTCTGGCACATCAACGCAGATGAAGCCGACCTGATTGACTACCAACTGGACTTCAAGTTGCCTGCGCAGGCTGCCATTTTCGCAGAGGATGCTTACCGCTCATCGGACCACGACCCGGTGGTCGTGACCCTGAGCCTGGATCATGCTTATGCCGCTGTGGATGACAGCTACGCCACGGATCAGGCCACCCCGCTGGTTGTGGCTGCCCCGGGTGTGATGACAAATGACACGGCTGCCAACCCGGGCGACACCCTGACGGTCGAGCTTTTGACCGATGTCCAGTTTGGAACCCTTGTGCTTGCCAGCGACGGCTCATTCACCTATACCCCCCTGGCCGCGTTTATAGGACAGGACAGCTTTGTCTATAACCTGGTTTCTCAGCTTACGGGCGAAGTGGTGGCTACGGGAACGGTGACGATCACGGTGAACGAGTACGGCGTGCTGTACTTTATGCCGTGGGTGCCGACGATAGTGGCAACACCGTAAGATTGTTTTTGTTGAAGGGCTGGCCTTTTGGAAGGGTCAGCCCTTCTTTTTTGTGCAATTATTTATTTGTCGATCAATCAGGCTGTATTTGGCAACAATCTTAATTTATTAGTTGACGGCAGTGATATGGATTTAATAACATGAAATAGCCAGATATAATTGATACAACAATTATCTTAAAAGCAGTTTCAATGACTTCTTGAATAGAAAATCCAATAATCATGAATAATGTCTGTATACAAGGAGAAATCGATGAAAAGACAAGGCAGGTTCTTTCTGATTGCCACTATCCTGGCAATGATTTTCAACTTAGTTTTGACACCGCAATTAGCATCGGCGGCAACCCCTACAGATTTGTTCTTTTCGGAATACATCGAAGGCAGTAGTTATAACAAAGCACTGGAGTTGTACAACGGCACCACAACAGCTATCGACCTGGCTGCAGGTGTTTATAAAATCTTGCAATATTCAAATGGGAGTACCACTACCAGTGTGGTATTGAGTTTAACTGGAACGGTTGCCCCTGGGGATGTTTTTGTTGTCGCACACAGTTCAGCGGCTCCTGCAATCCTGGCGCAGGCTGATCAGACCAGTGGCGCAGGTCTTTTCAATGGAGATGACGCGCTTGTACTCACCAAAAATGGTGTGATCTTGGACGCCATAGGGCAGGTTGGCTACGATCCAGGAACAGAATGGGGAACTGGTCTTGTCAGTACCGCAGATAATACTCTGAGAAGGAAAAGCACTATTTGCCAGGGTGATCCAATCCAAAACGATGCCTTCAATCCTGCACTGGAGTGGGACGGCTACGCTGTGGATATCTTTGACGGTTTGGGTTCACACATCGCGAATTGTTCTGCAGATGCGGCCCCCAGCGTTGCCAGTGTGACCCCCGCCAACGGCGCAACACAAGTGCCCCTGGATGCGAACCTGACAGTTACCTTCAGTGAAGATGTGAATGTAACCGCAGACGCCTTCGCTTTATCTTGCGATGTAAGCGGTTCGCATGCCCTAACTGTAAGCGGCGGCCCGCTGGAGTTTTCCCTCGATCCAGCCATAGATTTCTCCATGTTTGAGACCTGTACCCTGACGGTCACTGCCGCAGCGGTCACCGACCAGGATTTGGTTGACCCGCCGGATGCTATGCTCGCAGACTACTCTTCCAGCTTTAGCGCTTATGGAGATGTGTGCAGCTTGCCTTACACCCCGATCTATTCCATCCAGGGCAGCGGGCTGTCAGCAGCCATCACGGGCAATGTCACCACCCAGGGTGTGGTGGTGGGTGACTTCGAAGGCAGCGCCAACGCGCTGGGCTTCTATATGCAAGATCTCAGCGGCGACAGCGACCCGGCCACCTCGGACGGCATCTTCGTCTACACCGGCAGCAATAACTTCGTCAGCCTGGGGCAGGTGGTGCGCGTCACTGGTTATGCGCGTGAACGCTATAACCAGACAGTGCTCAATGGGTACAACAGCAACAGCGCGGTTGTGCCGGCCGCCAATATTGTCGCCTGCGGAACCGGCACCATAGCGCCCACGGATGTGATGCTGCCGTTTGCCAGTGCGGTTGATCCGGAGCGCTTTGAAGGTATGCTGGTGCGCATGCCGCAATCCCTGGTGATTTCGGAATACTTTAACTACGATCGTTATGGTGAAATCGTTCTGGCGCTGCCGCTGGAAGGCGAAACGCGTGCCTTCACGCCGACTTCGGTGGTCGAACCCGGTGACGATGCGATTGCGCTTGCGCTGGAAAACAGCCTGCGCCGCATCACCCTGGATGACGTGCTCAGCTACCAGAACCCTTCCTACCTGCGCCATCCAAAAGGTGACCAGTTCAGCCTGGCGAACACTTTCCGCGGCGGCGACCTGGTGCAGGACACTATAGGCGTTCTGGGGTATGATTTCAGCCTGTACCGCATTTTCCCGACCGGTCCTGCCGGTTATACCCCGGTAAACCTCCGCCCAACGACCCCTGAACCGGTGGGCGGCGATGTGCGCCTGGCAGCCATGAACACGCTCAATTTCTTCCTGACCCTGGATTATCCGACCGGGGACCCGCTGGATAACAAATGCGGGCCGCTGTTGAACATGGAATGCCGCGGGGCGGATGCGGACCAGCCAGATGAATTCACACGCCAGCGGGCCAAGCTTTTGGCGACCCTGGCTGGCCTGGATGCAGATGTGATCGGTTTGAACGAGCTCGAAAATACCACCGGCGTCGAACCCCTGGCCGACATTGCCGCCGGGCTCAACGAGAAGTTCGGCGACGGGACGTATGCTTACATCGAAACGGGCACCATCGGCACGGATGCCATCAAAGTCGGCCTGATCTACCGCCCAGCAGCCGTCACACCTGTTGGCGATTTCAAGCTGTTGACAACCGAGATCGACGAGCGCTTCCTGGACACCAAAAATCGTCCAACCCTGATCCAGACCTTTGAAGAAAACAGCAGCGGCTCACGCTTTACCGTGGCGGTCAACCACCTGAAATCCAAGGGGTCAGCCTGTGATGATGTGTACGACCCTGATATGCTTGATGGGCAGGGCAACTGTAACCTGACCCGCAAGTACGCCGCACAGGCGCTGGTCGATTACCTGGCGACGGATCCCACTGGCAGCGGCGACCCGGACTTCATCATTATGGGCGACCTCAACTCCTATGCCATGGAAGACCCGATCGATGCGGTCAAGGCTGGTCCGGATGACATCGCCGGTACAGCAGATGATTACACCAACCTGATCTACCAATACCAGGGCAAGTATGCTTACTCTTATGTATATGATGGGCAGGCGGGTTACCTGGATCATGCCCTTGCAAATGCAGGCATGGCAGCCCAGGTGACCGGTGTGACCGATTGGCATGTCAACGCTGATGAGCCTGATGTACTCGATTACGATACCAGTTTCAAACCCGTCGCGCAAGAATTGCTGTACGAGCCGCTGGCGTACCGCGCCTCAGATCACGATGCAGTGATCGTGGGTCTTGACTTGACCAACCTGCCTCCTACTGTAGATGCAGGCGGTCCATATGTTACCGGTGTAAAAATGCCGGTCCAGGTCAGCGCGACCGGATTTGATCCGGAAGGAAAGCCGCTGGCTTACGCCTGGGACCTGGATAACGACGGGATCTTCGAGACCCCAGGTCAGAGCGTTCCATTCACAGCCATGAATCCTGGGATCTACCTGATCCAGGTGCAGGCGACGGATATCGGCGGTTTGACCGCAGTCGACCAGACCTACGTGGCAGTCTTTGACCGCAACGGCGGCATGGTGACCGGCGGCGGCTGGATCGACTCGCTGCCCGGCGCCTACCTTCCCGACCCCATGCTGGCTGGTAAGGGTGAATTCTCCTTTGATGCGAAATACACCAAGACCTCAGCCGGACCGGTGGCAGCGCTAACCTATATGATCGAGAGCGCTGGTTTGTTCTTCGAAGGCAACCATTTTGACTGGTTGGTGGTTACTGCAACCGAAGCCTGGCTGAACGGTGAAGGCACCCTCAACGGCTCCATGGGCTACAGCTTTATGCTCACTGTCAAGGATGGCTCCACAAAACTCGGCGGCGACGGCATGGATTATTTCCGCCTGCAGATTTGGGATGCAGTAGATGGGACACTGGTGTACGACAGCCAGGTCGGATCCGCTGAGACAGCACCTGCTGCCACCCCGCTGGGCGGCGGCAGCATCGTGATCCACAAGTAGTATTCTGTACTCAATGTTAAAAAAACCTGCAGCAGGTTTCAATCTGCTGCAGGTTTTTTATCGGATGGATGACGTTCAAAGGAGGAGAACGTTATTTTTTGTTCAAGACCTGGGTTTACTTTCTGCCTCTCCAGGAGGGGCGTCCCAGTTCATCGCGCAGGGTATAGCTCGCCCCGCTGTCCAGGGTCAGGGTCGAGACGGTCAAACCGCCGTTCTGATCGTAGAAGCCAGTGATTGTGACGCCTTCACCCGATGTGATGGATGCCCCCAGGCTGCTCAGGTAATTGAGGTTCCCGACTTCCACGGTGAATACCTGCCCATCAGCTGTGGTCAGTGTCAGGCTGGGAGGGGCATAGCTGGTGACAATACCAGCCAGGGTGATCAGCTCGCTCATACCATTCTGAGGTGCTGGAATGCCTGTAC
>CAZTMX010000016.1:0-25675 GCA_964614855.1 uncultured Anaerolineaceae bacterium
TACCTTGATCCAATTGATTGCGGATATCAAACCTACCATTCCTCGTTACTGCCGCGTCAACAGGATTATCCGCGATATCCCATCCACGAATGTGGTAGAAGGCAACAAACGATCAAGTTTACGGCAGGATGTTCAGGATGAGATGTCCAGACGGGGGACGGTATGCCAATGCGTTCGCTGCCGTGAAGTAAGGGCAAAACAGGTTTCGGCTGAGAAATTGGTGTTTAATGACCTGGTGTATGATACTGGTTTTAGCGAGGAGCACTTTCTTTCATTCGATACAACAGATGACCACCTGGTGGGTTTTTTACGTTTATCCTTGCCGGGGGAGGATGCTCCGGATACTGGGTTGGCGGATTTGTCTAGAGCTGCGATCATTCGCGAGGTGCATGTCTACGGCCAATCTCTGCCGGTGGGTTCAGAAGAACAAGGAATTGCCCAACACAGTGGACTTGGCACCCGCTTGATTGAGCAGGCAGAGATGGTTGCACGCAAGCATGGATTTGGGAAAATAGCTGTGATCTCTGCTATTGGTACCCGCCAGTATTACCAGCGCCAGGGTTTTTCACGAGGGGAAATATACCAGGTGAAAAATCTGGTGTGAACCACAGGAATGCTTCACGAGCGCGGCTTATCTGATGCGACCTGGTGCCGTTTTGTGTGAAAAAACACCCTTCGTTGAATTTGCTTGACAATCAGGTTGCAGAGTTTATAATCATTATGGAATGGGTTGCGCATGATTGTATGCCAGAACCTGTCACTCCGAAGAAGCACTGAAGAATATTTGCACAATAAGACACCTATTGACGACAAAGGATTCCTTTGTTATATTACTAACACGGTTTAGTAAAACGTGTTAGTGGCGGGATTGTTCCTGGGAGAAAAGGGCGATTGTGCGCTAAACGTATCACCAGTCAAGATGTTGCCGACCTCGCCGGAGTATCGCGCACTACGGTTTCCTTAGTATTAAATAATATCCAAGAAGTGAGCATCAGCCAACCTACCCGCCAACGCGTGCAACTTGCGGCGGAAAAATTGGGCTATGTGCCTAATGCATCTGCGCAAGCCCTGGTCAACCAGCGTTCCCAGATAGTTGGTTTATTTCTCACTCGTTCTCTGCATCATATTGCTTCGGATACTTTTATCACCCAGGTGATCGACGGTTTACTGGCAGTTATTCACCAATATGGTTTACGCCTTTTGATCGATGTAATTCCTCCAGAGCATCAAAAAGAAGCCTATCTTCAGTTATTCCGCGCCAAGCGTATTGATGGAATTTTGTTGTCTGGACCGCGCATCGACGACAAAGCATTAATCGCTCTTGAGGAAGAAGGCTATCCCGCTGTTATTGTCGGTCAATTGCCAAAGACCAATATTTGCATGGTGGATGTGGATAATTATTCAGCAGCCCGGCAGGCAGTCTCTCACCTCATTCGCCTGGGACACAGACGAATTGCTTGCATTACCAATGCCCCCACAATCTACACCGCAGCACAAGACAGGCTAAGCGGCTATCGAGATGCTCTGGCAGAATCGGGCATCCCTTTTCAAGAAGAACTGGTGAGATTCGGTGACTTCAGCGTAGAAAGTGGGTATGAGAGAATGCGCAGCCTGCTTAGAGCAGGTGCTCCATTTTCTGCTGCCTTTATCGCCAGCGATGTGGTTGCTTTTGGGGCTATGACAGCGATTCGGGAAGCCGGTTTATGTATTCCCAAGGATATCGCCCTGGTTGGGTTCGATGATCTGCCGATTGCGCGATTTACCGATCCGCCACTTACATCTATTCATCTCCCAGCGGTCGAGTTAGGACGGCAAGCCTGTGATTTGCTGATTCAGATAATGAGCGGGAGTCATTTGCCCACACGAAGAACACTGTTAGATACTCACCTTGTAATACGCCAATCGTGTGGGGCGGGGTTAGCTTCAGCGGAATGAGCAACCATGTTGTAAAAGGAGGTGGTTATCTATCCATAAAAAATTGAATATCGAAGAAATTTGGACAATGTTTCAACCGAATGGAAGTTCAATTCTGATAACTTAGTAAGGAGAAGCATATGAGTAAAAAGAGTGCCCTTTGGGTGGTTATGGCGACCATGGTGATTTTTTCCATGTTGATCAGCGCATGCCAACCTGCAGTACCCGCACAACCTGAAGCGCCGGCAGCAGAAGCCCCAGCAGCGGAAGCGCCGGCAGCTGAAGCGCCTGCAGCCGTTGAGGGAGACACCGCATTAGCAAAGGCGCTAGCAGGGGAATACAAGGGAACGGTAGTGACGATGGCAGGACCGTTCACGGATGAAGATGCGGTGAAATTCAACAACTCGGTAGCGGAGTTTGAGGAAAAGACAGGGATCGATATCCAGTACGAAGGCTCGAAAGAGTTCGAAGCATCGATCTCGATCCGAATTGATGCTGGGGATGTACCGGACATTGTGGACTTTCCACAGCCTGGGTTGTTGGCGAACTTTGTAAAGCAAGGGAAGGTCATCGATGTATTGAGCTTCCTGGATGAGGAGTACCTACAGGGTCAGTACCTGCAGAGCTGGCTGGACATGGCGATGATAGAAGGGCCGGATGGGCCGATCATGGCTGGTGTGTGGCACCGCTTCAACGGGAAGAGCCTGGTGTGGTACCCGAAAGACGATTTTGAAGCAGCAGGGTACACCATCCCGACGACTTGGGATGAGATGTTAGCCTTGTCGGATCAGATAGTCTCAGACGGTGATGCGCCGTGGTGCGTAGGGATCGAGAGTGGAGCAGCGACCGGATGGCCGGCGACGGACTGGATGGAAGAGATCATGCTGCGGACCACATCGTTAGAGAACTACGACAAGTGGGTAAAGGGAGAACTGCCGTTTGCCTCGCCAGAGGTCAAGAATGCGTTGGAAGTCCTGGCGAACATCTGGAAGAATGATGCGTATGTATACGGCGGATCAGCCGCGGTAGTGACGACATTCTTTGGGGATGCGCCGACGCCGATGTTTGAACAGCCGCCGAAATGCTGGCTGCACAAGCAGGGCAACTTTATCACCAGCTTCTTCCCCGAGGGGAATGTAGCGAATGAAGACTACGGCGTGTTCTACCTGCCTCCGATTGACGATGCGTACGGCAAGCCGTTCCTGGTAGCAGGCGACATCATGGCGATGTTCAGCGACCGGCCGGAAGTAAAAGCGGTCATGGAATACTTCACCAAGGGTGAAGCGGTGAAGGGATGGCTGGCGGCTGGTGGTGCACTGTCACCCCACAGGGACTCGAGCCTGGATTGGTACGGGGATGATGTAGAGCGCTCGGTAGCGGCGTTGGTGAACGAAGCAACCAGCGTACGCTTTGACGCCTCAGACATCATGCCGGGTGAAGTGGGCTCTGGCTCTTTCTGGAAGGGTATGACCGATTTCTTCAGCGGTGCAGTGGATGCTGATACTGCTTTGAAAGAGATCGATGCTTCATGGCCAAAAGACGCTATCACATCCAGCGCTACAGGTGGGACCGCACCGGTGGATACCGAGCTGGCAAAGGCGCTAGCAGGGGAATACAAGGGAACGGTAGTGACGATGGCAGGACCGTTCACGGATGAAGATGCGGTGAAATTCAACAACTCGGTAGCGGAGTTTGAGGAAAAGACAGGGATCGATATCCAGTACGAAGGCTCGAAAGAGTTCGAAGCATCGATCTCGATCCGAATTGATGCTGGGGATGTACCGGACATTGTGGACTTTCCACAGCCTGGGTTGTTGGCGAACTTTGTAAAGCAAGGGAAGGTCATCGATGTATTGAGCTTCCTGGATGAGGAGTACCTACAGGGTCAGTACCTGCAGAGCTGGCTGGACATGGCGATGATAGAAGGGCCGGATGGGCCGATCATGGCTGGTGTGTGGCACCGCTTCAACGGGAAGAGCCTGGTGTGGTACCCGAAAGACGATTTTGAAGCAGCAGGGTACACCATCCCGACGACTTGGGATGAGATGTTAGCCTTGTCGGATCAGATAGTCTCAGACGGTGATGCGCCGTGGTGCGTAGGGATCGAGAGTGGAGCAGCGACCGGATGGCCGGCGACGGACTGGATGGAAGAGATCATGCTGCGGACCACATCGTTAGAGAACTACGACAAGTGGGTAAAGGGAGAACTGCCGTTTGCCTCGCCAGAGGTCAAGAATGCGTTGGAAGTCCTGGCGAACATCTGGAAGAATGATGCGTATGTATACGGCGGATCAGCCGCGGTAGTGACGACATTCTTTGGGGATGCGCCGACGCCGATGTTTGAACAGCCGCCGAAATGCTGGCTGCACAAGCAGGGCAACTTTATCACCAGCTTCTTCCCCGAGGGGAATGTAGCGAATGAAGACTACGGCGTGTTCTACCTGCCTCCGATTGACGATGCGTACGGCAAGCCGTTCCTGGTAGCAGGCGACATCATGGCGATGTTCAGCGACCGGCCGGAAGTAAAAGCGGTCATGGAATACTTCACCAAGGGTGAAGCGGTGAAGGGATGGCTGGCGGCTGGTGGTGCACTGTCACCCCACAGGGACTCGAGCCTGGATTGGTACGGGGATGATGTAGAGCGCTCGGTAGCGGCGTTGGTGAACGAAGCGACCAGCGTACGCTTTGACGCCTCAGACATCATGCCGGGTGAAGTGGGCTCCGGTTCCTTCTGGAAGAGCATGACCGATTTCTTCAGCGGAGCGGTAGATATCGATACTGCCCTGGCCGAAATCGACGCCTCCTGGCCAAAGTAGTGGTGGTGCCGCCTCAATAGCGGCTGCCCCTGTTGGTCAGGGTTCGAAAAAATCTTTTAGCAGGTGCAGGGTGGCCTAAAAAGCTGTCCTGCACCTCCTGGATACTTATCCGATCGGTTTTTCCATATTTGGTTTCCGCAGGGAGGTTCCCATGGTGGGTGATAGTAAAACTGCAGAGCAATCAGGTGGGTTTCTTACGATCCTGACGAGTACGCTCGGGCGGATAGTCATTTCTTTGCTAATACCGGTTCTGACTTTCATTGGTTTGTGGCAAGGATTTGTTTTTCTACGCGACAGTAATGCCAGCAAAGTGGTTATTGCTTTGGTGGCGATTGTTTGGGGTGTGGGCGGCGTTGCCATCCTTTACGTGGTGTCCAACTGGTTTATTGAAAAATTATCACCAGAATGGGTCAGGAGACTGCAGCCGTTTGTGTTTGTAGGTCCTGCAGTCGCAATTTTGTTTTGGTATCTAGCCATCCCAACACTGAGAACTTTTTATGCCAGCTTATTCAATCGGGATGGGACAGCGTTTGTGGGATTGAGCAACTACGTGTCGGTTTTTACCGAGCGAGTGATGTTCGAAGCATTCCGTAATAACATTCTCTGGATCATCTTTGGCGCCAGTTTATCTGTAATTTTTGGGCTATTAATCGCCGTTTTGGCAGATCGCAGCCGTTATGAGACATTCGCTAAGTCACTGATCTTCCTGCCAATGGCGATTTCAATGGTTGGCGCAGGTGTGATTTGGAACTTTATTTATGAAGTGAAAGATGTAAATTCAGCCCAAATTGGTCTGCTAAATGCCATGTGGGTTGGGTTAGGTGGACAGCCGCAAGCCTGGACATCTCTGGTCCAGCCCTGGAATAACCTGTTCTTGATCGTTATCGTGATCTGGTTGCAGACTGGGTATGCTATGGTTTTGTTTTCTGCTGCCATTAAGGGGATCCCGGCAGAGTTGCTAGAGGCTGCTCGCGTGGATGGGGCGACAGAAATCCAAATTTTCTTCAAGATTATGATCCCGTATATCATGGGGACAATCATTACTGTGGCCACCACAATTGTTATCTTCACACTAAAGATTTTTGATGTGGTTCAGGTGATGACCGGTGGGCAATTTGGCACACATGTGATCGCCACGCAATTCTACCGCCAGTATTTTACAAATCGCAACTTTGGCTTTGGGTCGGCGATTGCTATAGTTCTATTGATCGCAGTCATCCCAGTAATGATCTACAATTTGCGCCAATTCAGCGAGAGGGAGGCGTTCTAAGATGGCTACCAAGTCGCAAAGTGGAAAGCAAAAAAAGTTAATTTCCGATATTGTTATAAACGGGATGCTCTTCCTGTTGGTATTGGTCTGGACCGTTCCAACACTCGGTATCTTGATCTCCTCCTTTCGCACCCGGTTTGATATTGCCACATCCGGTTGGTGGACGATTTTTCCGCACAAAGATTGGGTGATGACCGAAGAATTCGCGGTTCCGGCTGACCTGGACCGGGATGGTGTGATGGAAATCGCTGGCGTCACAGGGACATTTGAGGAATTCCGTGCCGGTGTTTCATCGCCGGATGGGAAGAAGGTGACCTGGATTGGCAACAAACGCCTGGGGACAATCCAGATCCAGGAAAGGGTCTGGACATCGAATACCGAATTCTCGCTCGATAACTACAGCCAGGTGTTGGCAGGCAAGCAGTATGAAATTAAGAACCCTGATGGAAGTACATCCATTGTCCAGGGAGATAATTTTGTTAATGCTTTTCTCAACAGTATCGCTGTCTCTGTACCTTCAACGGTGATCCCGATCTTGATTGCTGCATTTGCAGCCTACGGCTTCGCCTGGATGCGCTTCCCGGGGCGCAGGTTTTTCTTCACGGTTGTTGTGGCATTGTTGGTCGTCCCGTTGCAGATTGCCCTGGTGCCCATCTTGACCGACTATGTTGCTCTGAAGTTGAACGGCACTTTCTTGGCTGTATGGCTGGCGCACACCGGTTTTGGTCTACCGCTGGCGACTTATCTCCTTTATAACTACATCAGCGGTTTGCCCAGGGATATCTTGGAATCGGCATTCATTGACGGTGCATCTCACTTTACAATTTTCACCAAGCTTATCCTGCCGCTGTCAGTCCCAGCACTGGCATCCTTTGCGATTTTCCAGTTCCTCTGGGTTTGGAATGACTACCTGATCGCGCTGGTATTCATCGGCTCCAAGCCGGATGTACAGGTGCTTACCATGCGTCTGGCGGAAATGGTTGGTTCACGCGGCGCCGACTGGCATCTCCTGACAGCTGGAGCATTTGTCTCCATGCTGCTGCCGTTGATCGTGTTCTTCTCATTGCAGCGGTATTTTGTGAGAGGTATGATGGCAGGTTCCGTAAAAGGTTAGCTTTTTCCGGGATCGCTTTGCGCAGTTTTGCATTTCACCTTTGACCTGTCTTTGTGAGGGCAGCAGATTATTGGTCAATTCTTTTTCTGTCTGCCCTCACTTTGTATTGATTTTTGCTTGGGCGAATTTGTTCGATAAATAATAAAACTAATAAAGAGACTGATATGCAAAATACCTGGTATAAAAATGCAATCTTCTACGAAGTGTACGTCCGCGCATATGCAGACAGTAACGGAGATGGACACGGAGATCTCAGGGGGCTCATTTCGAAAATCCCTTATTTGCATGAACTGGGTATCGATTGCCTGTGGCTCTTGCCAATTTTCCCATCACCGTTAAGAGATGACGGCTATGACATCGCCGATTATTACGGTGTCTTGGCGGAATATGGGCAAATTGATGACGTCAAGGCATTGGTCCAGGGCGCACACCAGCTTGGCATGCGAGTGATCGCGGACCTGGTTCTCAATCACACATCCGATCAGCACCCATGGTTTCAGGCAGCAAGGAAAGATCGCAAATCACCATATCGAGACTACTATGTCTGGAGCGATACGGATCAAAAATACGATCAGGCGCGCATTATCTTCCTGGATACAGAAAAATCAAATTGGACTTATGATGAAGCTGCCGGTCAATATTTCTGGCATCGTTTTTATTCATCACAACCGGATCTCAATTACGATAATCCGGCAGTGCAAGAAGAAATGTTCCGGGTGGCAAGATTTTGGCTGGATTTGGGGCTGGATGGCTTTCGGGCGGATGCCGTGCCCTATCTCTTTGAAAGAGAAGGAACAAATTGTGAGAATTTGCCCGAGACGCATGCTTATCTTAAGAGCCTGAGAGAATTTATTGACCGGGAATATCCTGGACGCATTCTATTGTGCGAAGCCAATCAATGGCCGGAAGATGTACGTCCATACTTTGGAGATGGCGACGAATTTCACATGGGATTTCATTTTCCCGTGATGCCGCGCATCTACATGGCTTTGCACAAAGCGGACCGGCAGCCCCTGGTTTGGATCCTTGAGCGTACACCTTCCATCCCGGAAGATTGCCAATGGTGCATTTTCCTGAGAAATCACGATGAGCTAACCCTGGAAATGGTGACTGAAGATGAGCGGCAGTGGATGTGGCAGGAATACGCGCCAGAACCACGCATGCGTCTAAACCTGGGCATCCGCAGGCGATTGGCTCCACTGCTGGATAACGATCCATTAAAAATCAGGCTGGCAAATTCCCTGTTATTTACCTTGCCAGGTTCCCCCATCATCTATTATGGGGATGAGATTGGCATGGGCGATGATATCTGGCTCCCCGACCGCAACGGTGTACGTACCCCCATGCAGTGGAATGATCGCGAGAATGCAGGATTTTCGACAGCAGATCCAACCCAACTATATGCTCCGGTCATTGCCAGTGATGAGTTTAATCCCGAGAAGGTCAATGTAGAAGACCAGCGCCAGTCTTCCGGTTCTTTGTGGAGAACCATTCGAAACATGATCGCAATGAGAAAAGCGTATCCGGTTCTGGGGTGGGGCAGCTTTGAGTGGGTGGATGTGGGGAACCAGGCATTGGCTTGTTACTGGCGCAAGTACCAGGATTCTCAGTTGTTTCTCATGCATAATCTTTCTGCTCAAGTGCAGCATGGTCGATATAAGCCTGCCAGGAATGTCGATTGCCACCTGGTAGATTTATTCGCACAAGAGGAGATCATTATCCGCGCAGGGAGTGAGTGGAGCTTTACCCTTAAACCCTATGAGTACCGCTGGCTTGAGGTAAAAGAACAGGAGATGAAGCAATGACAGACAAATTATATGGCGCCATTGAAGCCGGAGGGACTAAATTTGTTTGCGCTGTGGGCAGCGGTCCAGAGGATTTGCAAGACCAGGTCAGTTTTCCCACAACAACACCCCCTGAAACCATAGCCAGGACACTGGACTATTTTAAAAGGGCATTGGCGAAACATGGTGAACTGGCCGCCATAGGTATCGCTTCGTTTGGCCCGGTGGACCCAAATCCTTTGTCGGAAACGTTTGGTTATATTACTGCCACACCCAAGCCGGGATGGTCGAATTTCAACTTTGTCGGAGCATTACAGAAGCAAATGCCTATACCTGTTGGGTTTGATACCGATGTCAACGGTGCGGCATTGAGTGAATGGCGTTGGGGCGCAGGGCAGGGGCTGGAGACATTCATATATCTAACGATTGGCACTGGGATTGGCGGCGGCGGTTTGCTCAATGGAAAATTGATGCATGGTTTGATCCATCCAGAAATGGGACATATGCTGCTGCCGCATGATTGGGTTGCTGATCCTTTTCCGGGCTTCTGCCCATTCCACGGAGATTGCCTGGAAGGTATGGCGGCAGGCCCGGCGCTGGAGAAGCGCTGGGGGTTGCGCGCTGAGAATTTCACCCCCGATCACCCAGCCTGGGACCTGGAGGCGCATTACCTGGCGCTGGGTTTGAGCAACCTGATCTGCTCGCTTTCTCCACAGAAAATCATCCTGGGCGGTGGTGTAATGCAGCAGGCTCATTTATTCCCGCTGATCCGAAAAAAGGTTCAAGAGTTGTTAAACAGATATGTCCAATCACCCTGGCTGTTGGAAAGAATTGACGAGTATATTGTGCCGCCTGCTTTAGGATCCAGGGCCGGTGTCCTGGGCGCAATTGCCCTGGCAATGCAGACTATCCAGGCATAACCAATTCTCAACGATAAAATGGATGGATACACTATGCGCGAGACACCCACGCAGCTGATCAGGAAAATGGAAAAGACATTAGCCAGGCTGAAACCGCGCCTGGTGGATGATTTTCGGGGAGCACCGGAACAAACCAGGATTGAGTTCGAAACAAGACTGGATGCGCATTTTCCGGATTTGTTCAGCCTGTACTACGAGTTGTATGCTGAGCAATATGATTTCTACTACCATTTGGAAGATTTGCTGCACCGCCTCATATCTATGTGGATGGCGCGCAGCGAAGCATTGAAAAAACTCGATAGGCAGCGTGAAGTCGAGCCGGATTGGTTTCAATCACAGCAGGTGCTCGGTGGGGTGTGCTATGTGGATTTGTTTGCTGGAAATTTGCAAGGTATAAAGGATAAGATCCCGTATTTCAAAGAGCTTGGTCTGACCTATTTACATCTGATGCCCCTTTTTCGTTCTCCTGAGGGTGAAAACGACGGTGGGTATGCGGTCAGCGACTATCGACAGGTCAACCCGGCTTTTGGTGATATAGAAGAATTATCCAGCCTGGCGGGTGAATTGCGCACCCAGGGGATCAGCCTGGTGCTGGACCTGGTGTTTAACCATACCTCAGATGAGCACACCTGGGCATTGCAAGCCATGCAGGGGGATGAGGATTTTCAGGATTATTACCGCATGTTTCCAGACCGGGCGATGCCAGATGCCTATGAAGCCAATATGCGCGAGATATTCCCGGATGAGCATCCTGGAGCTTTCATATACAAACCCGAGATCAAGCGCTGGGTATGGGCTACCTTTCACTCCTACCAGTGGGATTTGAATTACGCCAATCCGGCGGTCTTCAATTCCATGGCGGAGGAGATGTTGTTCCTTGCCAATGCCGGGGTGGAGATCTTGCGCCTGGATGCCGTGGCGTTCATTTGGAAACAATTGGGCACGAGCTCGGAAAACCTTCCGGGGGCGCACAAGCTTATCCAGGCATTCAACGCTGTTGCACGCATCGCTGCACCATGCCTGTTGTTTAAATCTGAAGCCATCGTCCATCCAGATGATGTGGTCAAATATATCGATGAGAAGGAATGCCAACTATCCTATAATCCACTGTTGATGTCTTTATTGTGGAATACCCTGGCAACACGCGAGGTTAACCTGTTGGCGCAGGGGCTGCAGGACAGGTTTAAAATATCGCCGGCCTGCGCCTGGGTCAATTACGTGCGCTGTCATGATGATATCGGCTGGACTTTTTCGGATGAGGATGCGCTCAACCTGGGAATTAATGGATATGACCACCGGAGATTTTTGAATGCGTTTTACACGGGTCGTTTCCCGGGCAGTTTTGCTCGTGGTTTGCCTTTTCAAGAGAACCCCAAGACTGGGGATGCGCGGATTTCTGGAACCTGTGCTTCACTAGCCGGGTTGGAGAAAGCGTTGGAGGTCGAAACTGAACGCCAGGTAGAGCTAGCCATCAGGCGAATTTTGTTAATCCACGCAGTGATCTTAACCGTCGGCGGTATCCCCTTAATTTACCTTGGTGATGAATGGGGTACGCTAAATGATTATTCATATTTACAAGACCCGGCGAAAGCCCATGACAGCCGCTGGGTGCACCGCCCGTTTGCAGATTGGGATCGAGCAAAAAATCGAACAGACGCGGCCAGTGTTGAGGGAAGGGTTTTTCAGGGGTGCTCCAGGTTGATTGGACTGCGCAAGACGAACCCCTGTTTTTCTGGACATGAAATCCAGGTTATTCCTACAGATAACCCCCATGTGTTGGGATACATACGTTCTTGCGCCAGCCAACGCATGCTCGTCCTGGCAAATTTTAGCGAGGCAAAACAAACCATTTCTGCCAATGTCCTGCGTCTCTCTGGGATGAGTGGTACCTGTCAGGATCTTGAGAGCGCCAAACGGTTGCCTGTCAAAGATCTTCAGCTTGCCCCCTACCAATTTTTGTGCCTGAGCGCGTAATGGCTGCTTTACGAACCCCGTATCGCCTTTGTGACATATTTGAGAAATATATGACACTTCGCTTAATGCATACAGGACACCTATCCATTGTCAGATACTCAGATATCTGTCACAATGGTACCATTGGATAAAATGCAATATTTTGATTGATGAAAGGGTACATAAATGAGTAAAACCTCTGATTTTCCTGGATTGCGAAAATTCACACCAGTCCCACTTAAACTGGTGAGACCGGTCCCGTCCGATATTGATATCGCTCAAGCTGCAGAACTAAAGACCATTCAAACCGTGGCGGAAGAAGTCGGTCTGCTGCCATCCGAACTGGAGCTGCACGGCGACTTCAAAGCCAAAGTACGGCTTGAAACCCTGGATCGATTGCGCGATGTTCCGGATGGCAAGTATGTGCTGATTACCGCAATTACCCCCACACCACTTGGTGAGGGCAAAAGCACAACCATGGTGGGATTGAGCCAGGCTTTGGGTGCGCACCTGGGCAAGCGGGTCTTCACCTGCATCCGCCAACCCAGCCAGGGACCGACCTTTGGCATCAAGGGCGGGGCAGCAGGCGGTGGTTACAGCCAGGTTGTTCCGATGGAAGATTTTAACCTGCATCTGACCGGCGATATCCATGCGATCACTGCAGCCAATAACCTGGTTGCAGCCGCCATTGATGCGCGCGTTCTCCATGAATCGACACAAGATGATGAAAAATTGTTTAATGCTCTATGCCCTAAGGATAAAAAAGGCGAGCGTAAATTTGCCCCTTCCATGTTGCGTCGTCTGAAGAAATTGGGCATTGACAAAACGAACCCGGAAGACCTGACGCCTGAAGAACGCAGCCGCTTTGTGCGTTTGGATATTGATCCAGATCAAATCACCTGGCGGCGGGTGGTAGATACCAATGACCGCTTCTTGCGCGAAATCACAGTGGGCCAGGGTCCCGAAGAAAAAGGTATGCTGCGCCGCACCGGTTTCGATATCACGGTTGCCAGCGAGATCATGGCCATCCTGGCGCTTACCACCGACCTGGCAGATATGCGTGAACGTTTTGGTCGTGTGGTGATTGGCACCAGCCGCAAGGGCGAAGCGGTGACCTGCGACGACTTGGGTGTGGCGGGGGCTATGACGGTTCTGATGAAGGACGCGATCAAACCCACTCTGATGCAAACCCTGGAAGGTACACCGGTCTTTGTGCATGCCGGGCCATTCGCCAACATTGCGCACGGCAACAGCTCGATCATCGCCGATAAGATTGCCTTGAAACTGGCAGATTACGTGGTTACCGAAGCTGGTTTTGGTGCTGACATCGGTATGGAAAAATTCTTTGATATCAAATGCCGCTATTCGGGTTTGATCCCGAATGTAGTGGTTTTGGTATCCACCGTTCGCGCCCTGAAGATGCACGGCGGCGGTCCCAAGGTTGTGGCAGGTAAACCGTTAGATTCTGCCTACACCGACGAAAACCTTGACCTGCTGAAATCTGGCCTGGGAAATATGCAGCACCATATCAAGAACGCCCTGCGTTTCGGCATCCCTGTGGTGGTCGCAGTCAACTCCTTTGCAACAGATACCCCTGCTGAAGTTGAGATGATCCGACAGGCAGCTATCGAAGCTGGCGCAGATGATGCAGTTATCTCTACCCACTGGGCGGATGGTGGTAAAGGCGCAGTTAAGCTGGCTGAAGCTGTGGTGAGCGCTGCTGAAAAACCCAGCCGCTTCCAGTTCCTGTACCCGCTCGAAAAATCAATCAAAGAGAAGATCGAGACCATCTGTAAGGAAATCTACGGCGCAGATGGCGTAGATTACCTGCCAGAGGCTGAGCAGAAAATT
Organism: uncultured Anaerolineaceae bacterium; assembly: GCA_964614855.1. Classification (GTDB taxonomy): domain Bacteria; phylum Chloroflexota; class Anaerolineae; order Anaerolineales; family UBA4823; genus CAWJHE01. The sequence continues at coordinate 13,623 of CAZTMX010000016.1, forward strand.
GAGCTGTACACCCGCCTGGGCTTTGATAAATTGCCGTTATGCATGGCGAAAACACACCTCAGCCTGAGCCACGATCCCAACCTCAAGGGTGTGCCCAAAGGCTTCCGTGTACCGATCCGCGATATCCGCGCTTCGGTTGGCGCTGGTTTCTTGTATCCGCTGCTGGGCACCATGCGCACCATGCCCGGTTTGCCCACACGCCCGGTCTTCTATGATGTCGACCTGGATCTAGAAACCAACCGTGTATTAGGTCTCTTCTAAACCCCTGATTGTCATTCAATAACATATGGGCTGCCTGGTAAGAAGACGGGTAGCCCATTTCTTATCCCTTAGAATCCAGAGTAATCAATGATCGCTCTTAAGAATTTGTAAGTGCAAGATTGTTTTACAATCAGGCGCCAAACGGTGTTTTTCGCTTACCCGGAAACCCGGCAGCCATACTATTTCCCGGGCATCTACCACTACCGGCCATTGGGGACGTGCTCTTGCAGGGATTTTTTGATTAATAAAGATATCAGAGAGTTTGATTGAACCGGTCTTCATGCCCAGTGGTTGAAAACGGTCTCCTGGCTGGCGGCAACGCACAGACAACGGCCGGGCAACTTTGTCAAAATCTAACCAGGCTTGCCAGGGGTCTGGATTGATATACCCCAACGCCAGGTTCTCTGGGGTGGACGGCAGAATATCTGCCCGCGCTTGCCAACCACCTGCAATCCGGGTCTCACCAGGAACCTGGATAGAGAACTGTTCTTTATGCGGCACCTGGGGAACCGTGTCGATTGGCAAATCTGAAACCGGCAATGTAATCCAGAGCTGCCGGTTCTCCAGGATAACGCGCATGCTTAAAGCGATGTCTGAACTGGCGCTGCGTGGCGGGTGTCTCAAGAATTGGATAATTTTCTCAATATGGCCAAATTCGATGTCTTGCAACCCTGGATGTAACCAGTTCATCGCTTTGCGTATCAACCGCCGCTGAATGGCAGTGGGTACACCAGAAAGTTTATCCTTGTCGAAAACCAGATATCCTGGTCCTTGCCGGTAAAAGCAGTCCTGCCAGGCTTTTTGCGTGATAGACTGGATTTCCTGGTCTTCCTGTTGCAAAATCTCGGCAGTACGCCAAAGACTCTGGCGGATTTGCGGGTTGTATGTTTCCAATTGTGGGATCAAATCGTGACGGATGCGGTTGCGAAGGTACGCTGTATCGAAATTGGTCGCATCCCAGTGTGGCGTGATTTGCCTTTCTTCAAGATATAGCAAGATCTCCCTGCGCCAGGTATTCAGCAGGGGACGGATAAGCGGAATGCTGTCGCTCCAGGCGTTGGGGATGCTGCGGTAAGGCATACCTGTCAAGCCATAAAGACCTGTGCCGCGCAACAGGTGCAGCAGGACGGTCTCAACCTGGTCATCTGCATGGTGACCCACCGCAACGGCCTGGGCTTGGTGGATTTCTGCCTGGTGAAATAAGAACTCGTAACGCAATTGGCGCGCTGCTGTTTCAGTGGATACCTGGTGCTGCCTGGCATAGGTGGTCACATCCCGGCTTTCAATGATTGCGGGTATGCCTGATTTTTCCGCAAATTCATGAACAGAGACGGCTTCGGCAGGGGATTCGGGGCGCAGGTTGTGGTCAAGGTGTCCGAGGATGAGCCTGTATCCCAGCCGATTGAGCACATCCAGCATAAACAGACTGTCTGGACCGCCTGACACACCAACTAGGAGAGGCAGAGCTGGGTCGATATGGCATTGCTGGATCAGGGTTTTACGGACTTGTTCGATCATCCAGGCTATCTTGCCCCTTTACGCCCGAACTGGCGCTCCAGCAGGTCTACCGAAAGGTGGATCATCGTCGGTCTGCCGTGAGGGCAGGTGCGCGGGCTGGCGCACATCTCCAAATCTACTACCAGGGCGCGCTGCTCCTCCGGTGAGAGGGTTTTGCCAGCCTTGACTGCAGCTCGTTTGCATATCCGAGCAATTAATCGGTTTTCAAGCTCTGTCTGAAGCGGTGTTTCATCTTCTTCAAAATCTTCAACCAAAACCCTCAGCGCGTCTGCAGGGCTGCTGCCTTTTAATATTTCCGGGATGGCACGCACAATAAAGGTCTGTGGGCCAAAGGGCTCCACCTGGAACCCCAATTTGGCTAACAAGGGGATTTGATCAGCCAACAACCGCGCCGCCGCGGCGGGAAAATCAACGGTTTCTGGCTGCAACAGCGTTTGGGCCGGTATCTCTCCCACCTTCTGACTTGTGAAACGCTCAAACAGGATGCGCTCGTGTGCGGCGTGCTGGTCGATCAGATACAAACCGTCAGGTCCTTCTGCCACCAAGAACGCATTGGCAATTTGCCCCACGGAACGCAGCAGCAGAGATTTACTCTGGTTGAAAGCCGGTTGCGCTCCTTTGGAAAAGGTCTCGCCGCTCCCTTCGCCATCACCTGAGATATTGCCGGGAGCGGATGGTTGATGCTTTTCCCAATCCCATGTGCCGCGTTGGGTCCAATCCGATCCAGGTTTGCTGGTGGGCAACTGCCAGGGCGAGTTAGCCATAACTTGTGACACCGGGTTGTAAGCCAGAAGCCCACGGCGCACTGCGTTCTGCACGTTGGAAAATATTTGATCGGATTGCCGGAAGCGTACTTCCGCCTTGGTGGGGTGGACATTAACATCCACTGTTTCTGGCGGCATTTCCAGGAACAGGACCCCAAGCGGGTAGCGCCCGACCATAAGAAGTGTGTGATACCCTTTTAGAAAGGCTGAGACAAGCGTGGGGTCTTGCACAGGTCTGCCGTTAACAAAGAATGTAATGTCCTTACGGTTGGAGCGGGTAATTGACGTGGGGCTGATAAAGCCGCGAATGCTGATATCGCGATCAGAAGCGATTACTTCGAGCATCTGGCGGGCGATATCCACCCCAAATAGCGCTGAGAGCACTTCCCTGCTCTGCCCATTCCCGCTTGTTTGTAAAGAGATACGTCCTTCTTGTTTCAGTTGAAAGCGGATATGCGGATATGCCAGGGCGTAACGCGCCACCAGGTTGTCGATCTGCCTGCGTTCGGTAATCTCTTTTTTGAGAAATTTCAGACGTGCAGGCACATTGTAAAACAGGTTTTCGACGCGCACCATCGTCCCGGTTGCTGCTCCGGTTACCTGTACCGCTGAAGGAAAACCTCCATCCACCTTGATGCGCGCACCGCTTTCAGCGGTTTGCGGTCGAGAGACCAGCGTCAGTTGCGCCACCGAGGCAATAGACGCCAGGGCTTCTCCTCGGAAGCCAAGCGTCTGGATTTGAAACAAATCATCTGCGCTATCCAGCTTGCTTGTAGCGTGTCTTTCTACAGCTAATGCGAGCTCCAACGGGTCAATGCCTGCGCCGTTGTCTGAAACTTCAATCAATTGCTGCCCGCCCTGTTCAACCATGACGGATATAAATGTCGCACCAGCATCGATGGCATTCTCGATCAATTCCTTAACCACCGATGCTGGTCGTTCGATCACTTCTCCAGCTGCAATTTGTGAGGCGATCTCTGGCGACAGCAAATGAATAGGCATACTTGTATTATACGCGAAGAAACACCTGCTATAATACGCATCATGAATTATTCGACTGTTTTCTTTGATCTAGATGGGACTCTTTACGATAATATCAATGGGTTGTGGGATGCTATTCGCATCCGCATGGGACAATACATGGTGGAACGTTTGGCATTCCCTGAAGACAAGGTACACGAGGTGCGCCGGCAGTACTATCTCACTTACGGCACCACGCTGAGAGGGTTACAAAAAAACCATCAAGTGGATGCCTACGATTTTTTGGCATATGTACACGATCTGCCGCTGAAGGAATACCTTCAGCCCGCGCCCGAAATCCGCCAGATGGTGCTGAGTATGCCCCAAAAGCGCTGGATTTTTACCAATGCCGATGCGCCCCATGCCCAACGGGTATTGGCTGAGATGCAGTTATCTGACTGCTTTGATGGGATTATTGATATCCACGCCCTGCGCTATACCTGCAAACCTGAAGCAGAAGCGTATCAAATTGCTTTGGAGATCGCTGGTAACCCCGATCCTTCATCCTGTTTGATGATCGATGATACGATTACAAATCTCAGCGGGGCGCGGCGGTTTGGCATCGCCACAGTTTGGATTTCACCAAACGGGGACAAAGAGCCCGACGCACAATACACAATTTCAGAAATCCTTGAACTTAAACAAACGCTGCCGGAATTGTGGCAGGATGGAAAATAATCCCGGAGCTTAGCTTTGGATACCGGCAAAGCAGTCCTGGTTGTCGCAATCACGCTTATCCTGGTCGTTGCCATCAATGCCTGGATTTACTTCGCCTTCTCGCGCAAAAATACGATCGGGCAAATAGAAATCTTGCAGCGAGTGGCACGCCAGCTCAAAAACCCCTGGCAATCTGAGGATAATGACTTGCAAGAACTATCACGCCTGGTGAAGGACATGCCGAAACCTTCATCCCCAGCAGGCGGGCAACCAGAAGGCATAACGACACGCACCACTGCAGATAATAAACGACAACAGGAAGACAGGAAAGATTGAACCGTTACAAGCATTTTGACCTGCTGATGGCAACCTTTGTTGCTGTTTTGCTGGTCAGTAATATCGCCTCCTCAGCAAAAATTGTGGATTGGGGGTTCTCAATTTTTGGCATTCGCCTGGCATTTGATGCGGGGACCCTTCTCTTTCCAGTCAGTTACATCTTTGGAGATGTGTTGACCGAAGTGTATGGATATCGACTTAACCGGCGTGTCATCTGGACAGGTTTCTTCTGCGCTGTCTTGATGAGTTTCACCCTATGGGTGGTTGGGATTTTACCGGGAGAGGCTTACTGGCAGGAGAATGTTGGTCAGGAGCGCTACAATGCTATTTTGGGCGGGGTCAGCTCGGGTGCAATTGTCATTGCCAGCCTGGTGGCATACTGGGCGGGTGCATTTTCCAATTCAATTGTCCTGGCAAAGTTAAAGGTTCTCACCAGCGGGCGCTGGCTGTTTGCCCGAACCATTGGCAGCACCCTGGTTGGAGAGGGTTTTGACACGATATTGTTTGTCTCTCTGGCGACTCTTTTTCAGGTTCCTGGTTTTGTAACCGAAATCTGGCTCACCCTGGTATTGACGAACTATATATTTAAAGTATTCATTGAAGGTTTGATGACACCGGTCACCTACCGGGTGGTCAATAGCCTGAAAAGAGCAGAAAAAGAAGATTATTTTGATAGCGGAACGGATTTCAATCCATTCAGGTTGTCCTAGATGACTGGTTTGCTTAATCCACTTGTATGATTGGGGGTCTTATACGCCGTCAATAGAACTATTATCTAATTCTAACGAAATTGTGATAATCTAGTATTCAGTCATTGGTTATGAATTTACTGTATACACCCAATGACAGCGCCAGGATTTCTGGCTAAAGTAGTGCACAGGAGATGAAGATGAGATCAAAGACGGTTATTATTGTTATCAGTGTGATTATGGCGCTTGTCATGCTTGCGGGGACATTTTCAGCGGGCTTTGTGGCGGGCAGAGTGTTTCCAGATCTATCGTCCAGCCTGGATGCATTGGTGGATTTTCCTGGCGGCAGCAAGCCGGATGATACAACCCCTGATGCCGCAATATCCCAAAATGAAACCTCCACGGATGAACTTTTTCAACCGTTTTGGCAAACCTGGGAATTGGTACAGAGTGAATTTGTTGACCAACCTGTTGATCAGGAAGCGCTGATGCGCGGGGCAATCCGGGGCATGTTGGAATCTCTTGGTGATGAACATACCTCGTACCTGGACCCCGAGATGTTTGAAAGAGCAAATGCCCAGCTTGAAGGGGAAGAATATGAAGGGATAGGAGCGTGGGTGGATGTTTCAGGCGATTACCTGACCATCATCAGCCCGATGCCGGGCTCGCCTGCTGAAAAGGCGGGGTTGAAAGCCAATGACAAAATCATTGCGATTGACGGCGAAGATATGACAGGTATAGATGGTGAGCTAGTGCGCCAAAGGGTCGTCGGCCCGAAGGGCTCAAAAGTAATCCTCACCATCCAGCGAGAGGGTGTTGAGCCCTTTGACGTTGAAGTTGTGCGCGCTGGGATTATTGTGCCCACTGTAGACGGCAAGATGTTGGAAGGTGGGGTTGCCTACATCCAACTTTACACCTTTGGCGCAGATACAGCCGCAGATTTGCACAAAACATTGAATACTTTGCTAAAGGAAAATCCGAAGGGTTTGGTATTGGATTTACGAGACAACGGCGGAGGCTACCTTGAGACTGCAATTGACGTTGTTTCTGAGTTCATCGATCAAGGTGTGGTTATGTATGAACAGTATGGAGATGGCCGTAAAGATGAGTACAAAGCGCGCAGAGGCGGGCTGGCGACAGAAATCCCGCTGGTGATTTTGATCAACGAAGGCAGCGCCTCGGCTTCGGAAATTGTGGCTGGTGCAGTGCAGGACACAAAGCGAGGCCTTCTGGTAGGGTTTACATCTTACGGAAAAGGTTCTGTGCAAAGCTATACCCCGCTGGTCAACGAGCAAGGAGCCGTACGGGTTACGGTTGCCCGCTGGCTGACACCAAGCGGCAGACAAATTCACGGCTCGGGGTTGGAACCAGATTACCTGGTCGAGATCAACCCGGATGAACTGGATCCCGATGAGGATCCTCAATTAGACAAAGCGATTGAATTATTACTGGCCCAATAGGAATGTAGTTTTGGGAGCACAGCAAGGAGAAAAATATCATGGGATTCTTTGATTTACGCTATATGATGTTTATGGCGCCTGCCATCATCTTGATGATGATTGTACAGTGGTATGTACAATCTGCTTATAGAACCTGGAGCCAGGTGCCGGCACGCAGCCGCATGAGCGGCGCGCAGGCTGCCCAAAGATTAATCCAATCCGGCTCGCTGTACACTGTGCGAGTAGAAGGGATCAAAGGGACGCTCACAGACCATTATGATCCGCGCGATAAAGTGCTCAGACTCTCTCAAGGTGTATATCAGGGTTCATCGGTTGCAGCCCTGGCGATCGCCGCACATGAGCTTGGACACGCGATGCAAGACCAGGAAGGATATTTTCCCCTGCGTATCAGAGGCATGCTTGTGCCGCTGGTGAATATCGGTTCTTACCTGGGTTGGATTTTGATTGTGCTGGGGATTGTGTTAAATTTCGTCAACCTGGCCTGGTTGGGTGTGCTTGTCTTCTCGGGCGGCGCGATATTTGCGCTGGCCACACTGCCCGTTGAGTTTAATGCGTCTGCCAGAGCAAAACGGCTGCTGGCCGAAACCGGCATCATCATGGGTGAAGAAGAAGTGCAGGGTGTGAATAAGGTCCTGAATGCTGCTGCATTGACTTATGTTGCCGGATTGGTTACAGCCGTTATGCAATTACTTTACTGGGTGACAGTTGTTTTGGGTATGGGCGGCAGAAGCAGCGACTAAGGTGGTTTAGTTTTTTGCGCAACCCCCGCTTGAAGATACAAAGCGCAAGCGGGGGTTGTTTTTTTCAGTATAATCATCCTTATGAGAAACATCCTAATTGCGATCATCATCCTGGCCGGGTTCATATTTGTTTTCTACAACTTATCCGAGGTTCAGGATATTGCGGATACATTTCAGCGTGGAAATTGGATATATTTACTCCTGGCGGCTGCGATTGAGGCCTTATGGCTATTAAACGTAGCCCTATCCTATAAAGTTATCTACCAGGCTATTGGGCTGCAAGAAAAATTCAAACGGCTTGGTCTGTTGGTTTCCTCAGCCTATTTTCTAAATGTTGTTGCGCCCACTGCAGGTCTAGGTGGGACCGCTATCCTGGTCACTGACGCCAGACGCAGAGGACACTCGCCAGCCAGGGCGGCAGTGGCGGGTGTTCTTGTCGTATTGTTCGATTATCTGGCATTTTTGGTCGTGCTGCTGGTTGGGTTGATTGTACTCTTTCGCAGAAAAAACCTGAGCCCAGTTGAATTAGGTGCTTCTGGCTTCCTGTTTCTTTTAGCTTGTTTGTTAGCTGTCTTGTTGTATTTGGGGATGCGATCGGGAGAATTGCTGGGGCGGGTTTTATCCAGGATGGTAAGATGGGTGAACAGGCTGCTTCATCCTTTTATGCATCGAGAATATTTATCTGAACAGAGGGCCGTGATGTTTGCTTATGATGCGGCCCTGGGTTTGCAGAGACTGCGCCAGCGCCCAAAGGATCTGATCATTCCATTTTTGTCGGCATTAAGCAGCAAAACGCTGCTGATTATTATTCTATACTTGATGTTCTTAGCCTTTGATGTGCCTCATTCTCCTGGTATGATCATCGCTGGTTTTAGTATTGGTTATTTGTTTTATATCGTTTCACCTACCCCAGCCGGGATAGGTTTTGTGGAGAGCGCGCTGACACTAGGTCTGAAATCACTAAATGTACCCCTGGGCAGCGCTACGGTAATCACCCTGGCATACCGCGGGATTACATATTGGCTTCCACTGCTCATAGGCATGATTTCATTCAGAATCGTCTCCTTAGAGCAAAAGGAAATAATTTTGGAATGAAAAGGCATATAATATATACGGAGAATCGCCTGCTTTATCTTGACTCCTGTTAGCATGTGTTGTAATATGTTTCCCTTGTAAAGCCCCTGAAGCTATCAGGTTTTGTGATGCATATGGATGGAGAAGAATTATGAAAATGATCGTGATTGGCTGCGGTAGGGTTGGGGCAGAATTGGCCTACCGTTTGTATCGAAATAAAAATTCTGTTGTTGTGATTGATATCTCTGAGACTGCGTTTCAGAACCTATCGACTGAATTTCGCGGCCGGACAGTAGAAGGTGATGCGCTCAGCCAAGAGGTGCTGCGCCGTGCAGGTGTATCCGAAGCTGATGGGGTAGCTGTAGTGACCGATAACGACCTGCTCAATGCTGTTATTGGCCAGCTTGTGCGCAATCATTTCAACGTACCGGTTGTGGTGATACGAAATTACAACTCGCGCTGGCGTCCAGTGTTGGAAGCTTTTAATTTGCAGGCTGTCAGTCCATCCAGTTGGGGGGCACAGAGGATTGAAGAATTGCTTTACCAGCAAAAAACCCGCACTGTTTTCTCCCTGGGGAATGGAGAAGTGGAATTGTACGAGTTTTCGATCGTGGATGGCTGGAGCGGCAAGAAGCTTTCTGAGCTTTTACCGGAGACAGAATGCGTGGCAGCAGGAGTAACCAGGGCTTCGCATGCGTTATTGCCAGCCGGTGATTTTGTTTTGCGAAAAGATGATGTCATCCTGGTATCAGCCACCCTGGCGGGCAGCGAAGCGCTGCGTGCGCGCTTAGAACGTGGTCCAGTGCAGGCCGAGGAGTAGGAGATCAATTATGTTTGTTTTTATTGCTGGTGGTGGTCGCACAGGAACTCAGTTGGCCTATACCCTTTTAGAGCAGGGTCATGAAGTACGGTTAATAGAACACAGGCGGGAGATATTATCCCGTATGCATCGCGAGATCCCAACAGAAGTTATCTATGAAGGCAATGCCTCGGATGTTGAAGTTTTAGAAAGAGCAGGGATAAGACGTGCGCATGTGATTGCCGCCTGCACACCGACCGATGAAGAAAACCTGGTGATTTGCTATCTGGCGCGAGAATTCTTCAAAATCCCTCGTACCATTGCCAGGATAAATAACCCGCGCAACGCCTGGCTTTATGATCAGAAGTTTCACGTGGATGTCTCCGTGAACCACTCTGAAGTAATGGCTAGCCTAATTCAGGAGGAGATGTCCCTGGGAGATATGGTGACACTGCTGAAACTTCGCCGTGGCGATTATTCCCTGGTGGAAGAAAAAATTCCCACAGGGGCTCCTGCCGTGGGCGTACAATTGAAAGATCTAAAATTAACCGACAATTGTGTGATTGCGGCCATTATTCGCCATGAGAAAGTGGTTATGCCGCGCGGTTTTACGACTTTTGAAGTGGGCGATGAAGTGCTGGCGATTGCTGATAAAGAAGGCGTGGAGCAGCTTCGCAATTTGTTTACTGCCTGATGTTTTCAAACGTAAAGAATTATTAGAGAGGAGGCGTTTTGAGCGTCTCCTTTCTTTTTTTATATAGGTTTGTTCTCTTTTTTCCATTTTTACGGCAGAACGGCCTATCAAGCAGAGTATAATCGATAACAAAGCTTTGTGTTTGATGATCAGGCAGAGTACATCAGGAACGGCCCAATGAGGAGATGCGTATGGCGACAATCGGACAATCTGTTCACCGTGTTGATGCATTGGCGAAAGTAAAGGGAGAAGCGCTCTATCCTGGGGATATTGCGATGCCTGGGCAGGCGTTTATGAAAATCCTGTTTGCTCACAGGCCGCATGCAGTGATCACCCGCATCGATACGGAGGCTGCCGAAGCGCTTCCAGGCGTGCTGGCGGTTTTTACAGCAAAAGATGTGCCAGTTAATGAATACGGTATGATCTATCAAGACCAGCCGGTGCTTTGCGGCCCGGGTTCAGATAAGCCATTCGCCGACCGGGTTCGTTTTGTGGGTGACCAGGTCGCCCTGGTGGTTGCGGAAACCGAGGAAATAGCCGCCCACGCGCTCAAGTTTATCGAAGTGGAGTACCAGGACCTGCCTGTGATTACAGATCCAGTGCAGGCAATGCAGCCCGGTGCGCTGCTACTGCATCCTGAGAGAGAGTCAAATGTCTTTTGTCACTACCGCATTCGTAAAGGGGATGTTGAAAAGGCGTTTGCCGGTGCAGATGTAATTATTGATGGAGAGTATCACACTCCGGTTCAAGAGCATGCATACCTGCAACCCGAAGCTGGAGTGGGTTATATTGACGAGGAGAACCGGGTCACAGTTGTTGTGGGAGGTCAATGGACGCACGAGGACAGAAAAGAGATTGCGCATGCTTTAGGGCTGCCGCAAGAACAGGTGCGGGTGATCTATCCGGCTATCGGCGGGGCGTTTGGCGGGCGAGAAGATATGTCCGTTCAGATTGCCCTGGGGTTGGCTGCCTGGAGACTGCACCAACGGGGGATCCACCGCCCGGTGAAGCTGATCTGGTCGCGCGAAGAGTCCATAATTGGGCATCACAAGCGCCATGCATATATATTACGCACACGCTGGGGTGCGACAAAGCAGGGCAAAATCCTGGCAGCCGAAGTGGAGATTATCGAGGACGGCGGGGCCTATATCTACACCTCCACCAAGGTGATGGCAAATGCCACTTTGATGTGTACCGGTCCTTATGAGATCCCAAATGTAAAAGTTGACTCCTATGCCGTATATACCAATAACATCCCGGGCGGCGCGTTCCGCGGCTTTGGTGGTCCACAAGGCGCTTTTGCGGCTGAGATGCAAATCAACCGCTTGGCGGAAGCATTACAGATCGATCCAGTTGAAATCCGCCTGCGAAATGTCTTGCGAGAAGGCTCTCTTCTTTCTACAGATTCTCCCATTCCCAAGGGGATCAGTATGTCGCAGGTGATTGAGCAATGTGCTACAGGGGCTGGTTGGGTAAAGGCAGATCAGGGTTGGGTACGCAAAGGTGAGGACAAACGTCTTTCCACCCCTACATCACAGAATATCCTGCGCGGCGTGGGGTTTGCAGCCGCTTTCAAGAATGTAGGTTATTCCTTTGGTGCAAATGAGCATTGTTATGCGATCGCAGAAATTCACGGCGATGCCGAAATTGAAAAGGTGGTCATTCACCATGCAGCGGCAGAGGTGGGACAGGGGACCCATACTGTGATTGCCCAGATGGCTGCTCAGGCTGCAGGGGTGCCACTGGAGCGAGTCGAATTGGTTATGTCGGATACTGCCCACACGGAAAATTCCGGCAGCGTCTCAGCCTCGCGTATGACATTTATGTCCGGTAATTCAGTCAAAGGCGCGGTGGAAGCAGCACTTGTGAAATGGAAAGCAGAAGAACGACCGGCCATCGCAACGTATATGTATAAGGCACCGCCGACATCGCCATATGACCCCGAAACCGGAAATTGCGACCCCAATTTTGCTTATGGCTACGTGGCTGAAGCAGTGTGGGTTGAAGTGGATGGCGAGACCGGTCAGGTGCGATTATTGGA